>NZ_CP063397.1:3331968-3697952 GCF_021729845.1 Rhizobium sp. SL42 | reverse complement strand
GCGGCCGTGCTGTAGAAGCCATTGATCCACTTCTGGAATCCGGCGTCTGCCTGAGCCTGCACCGGCATCATGCTGGTGGCTATAGTCAGGACAATTGCGCCGAGAAGGCTGGGATGGTGTCGGTTCATGGGCATCTCCCCGTTCGTTCTACGGTTCGTTCGACAGCTGGAACAAATGCTGTTCACCCTAGGTTAATGCTATTGCGTCAACAAACTCTTTACCATGCGCGGTTTGCTCTCGCATCATCTTTGCGAATTCACTGCAAATGTATACTAGTGAAGGCCCCGTGCCGTGACGACGTTAATCGATTAGATCCTCCAGGAGGAATGTGTGGTTCAACCGAATAAGCTCCGCAAAGCAGTTTTCCCCGTCGCCGGTCTCGGCACTCGCTTTCTTCCCGCCACCAAGGCCGTGCCGAAGGAAATGCTGACGGTCGTCGACAAGCCGGTCATCCAGTACGTGGTCGACGAGGCCATCGAAGCGGGCATCGAGCATTTCGTCTTCGTCACCGGGCGGGGCAAGGCGGTCATCGAAGACTATTTCGACATCCAGTTCGAGCTTGAGCAGACGTTGAAGTCGCGTAACAAAAACGCCGAGCTTTCGCTGCTCGATTCCCTTCAGCTGACCGCCGGCCAGACGAGTTTCACCCGTCAGCAGGAGCCGCTCGGTCTTGGCCACGCCGTCTGGTGCGCCCGCGATATCGTCGGTCACGAGCCGTTTGCATTGTTGCTTCCTGACATGATCATGCGTGGCGAGAAGGCCTGCCTGAAGGGCATGGTTGAACTCTACGAGAAGACCGGCGGCAATATTGTGGCCGTCGAGGAATGCACACCCGATCAGGCGCATAAATACGGTATCGTTGGTGTCGGCGAGGCGCTGGAGGGCGGCTTCAAAATCACCGAAATGGTCGAGAAGCCGGCCAAGGGCACGGCGCCCTCCAATTTCTTCATCAACGGCCGCTATATCCTCCAGCCTGAGATCTTCGATATTCTGTCGACGCAGGAACGTGGCGCCGGCAATGAAATCCAGCTGACCGACGGCATGCTGAAGCTTGCCAAGGACCAGTCTTTTTCCGGCTATCACTTCAAGGGCCAGACCTTCGACTGTGGTGCCAAGGACGGTTTCATACTGGCCAACGTATCGTTTGCCATCGAGCGTCCCGACATCCGTCCGGCGATCGAGGAGCAGCTCAAGGCGCTTCTGGCTGCGTTGAAATAAACGTCCGATTCTCTGGCCGCCAGGCTCAACGCTTGGCGGTCAGTCCGACAAGGGCGGTCAGGTCGCTGCTCTCGCCGCCGTATTTGTAGTCGGTCCGCTCGTAGTTCAGGTCGGCCGTGGCATCCAGGTAGCGATTGATGCTCCAGGTCAGGCCGGCGCCCGCAAGATAGCCGGTGCTGTTGCCCGTTTCTCCCAAACCATCATAATTCGTCAGCGTCAGGCCGGATGACAGGCGTGCCACCAGATTGCTGCGCAGATCATGCTCGAGCTTGGCCGTCAGCCGGTGAACCCTTGCTCCATTAACGCCTGCGGTGGTCGATGGATCGACATAGGTCTCGACCGCGAGGTCGATATCGGTGCCTTCCTGCGGCGACCAGTAGAGGTTGCCGTCCACCGTGAGGGCCGACAATTCCGCCAACCGGCTGTCGTCATAACGTTGCCGCTCATGGCCGACGCCCAATTCGCCACGCAGCTTCTCGCCGAGATCGACGGCCACACCGACCTTGGCGGCATAGACATCCGCCGAGCGCTCGTAGCCATTGGCGTCGGTGGTGTCATCATAGGAAATGCGGCCGAGCGTTCCCTCGACGAAAGGCGTCAGGGCAGGGGAGAGTTCGTAGCCGACGCGGGCACTGATGGTCGAGCGCATGCGATCGCGATCGCTTCGCGACAGGGTCGAACCATCCGACAGCTTGACGTCGGAATATTGCCAGCGTGTGATGTCCCCGGCAATCGAGCCGCGCAACAGGCCGAGATCCCGTTCGATCGAGAGGCCGCCATCGAACTGGTTGACCGCCGATTGCGCGCTGGCGCCGGCAACGGCGTTCGGATCATCGGTGTCTTCGCGGCTGTAGTTATAGGCGCTGGTGATGTTGGCAATGGTGTCATCGGCGAGATCCAGCCGAAGGTCTGCATTGATATTGGCGCGAGGCTTGTCTTCGGTGTTGCCGGAAATGGTGTTTTGCCAGTAGCCTTCGCCGCCAATGGTCAACTGGTGGCGGGACCAGTCGGACGCCAGCGTGCCCTTCAGTCCCGTCTCGGAGAAGATGCGGGTTTCGCGTCCCGCGCCGTCGTCGGAGGTCTCGCTGCCGATGCTCTGGCTGATGGCCGGACGCAACACCATGGTGCCGAGCCGAATGCCGGGCGTCTTGTCGTCTTCGCGCCGGATCCTGGCGGTGGTCGGGTCGTCAAGCCGGGTTTCCCGCAGATTCTGTCGGCCGAAATCCGGATCCTGGGCAATGCCGCCATCGGCATCGAGCATGGGATCGCTCAATGGGGCAGCCAAAGGTGTCGCGGGCACGGTGCCTTCGGCGGGGATGGTCCCGGTGGTGGTCCCGTCCGCGTTCTGCGTATCTTCCCCGGTCGCATAGGGATCATCGGTGCCGGCAGGCTGGGTTGCTGCTGCCTGCTGTGTCGTCGAGGCGGCTGCGCTGGATGGCCTGGTTGCCGTTGCCTGCTGGGCGAAGGCGGGCATGGGCAGGGCAAAGACATGGGTTGCCAGCAGGCCGGCTGCGGCATGCAAGCCGAGGCGGCCGGCGCCGCGCAGTCCCGTGTTCTTGTCGATTCCCATGAATTTATGCCTGGCGATCTGAAATGCTTACCCAAACGTAAAGCGAGGTGGTTAATGTTTGGTTTCGATCCCGAGCATTCCCGGCATGGGGCCCCTCGAAGCGGCCCCGTGTTGTCGCGCAGGCGCTTCGGTGGACAGGATCGGGCAAACGCAGTATGGGGACTGCCATGATCAAACGTGCTGTCAATCTTGTCGAAGCTGGCGCCATCGAGTCGGCCATCCGTGTTGTCTCGACCGAACGGGCCGGGCTGCTGGCGCTTGAGGAGGCTCTGGCCGGACCGCTGGCCCAGCCGTTCTGCAACGCGGTGAAGGTGATCGGCGATATCGCCGGTCGTGTCATCGTTACCGGTGTCGGCAAGAGCGGCCATATCGGCACGAAGATTGCCGCGACCCTTGCTTCCACCGGAACACCGGCCTTCTTTGTCCATCCGGCCGAAGCCAATCATGGTGATCTCGGCATGATTGGCGCCGATGACGCCATTCTTGCCATGTCCTGGGGCGGCGAGACCGCCGAATTGCAGGGCATCGTCAATTTCTCGCGGCGCTTTTCCATTCCGCTGATTGCCATGACGGCGGGCGAGCAATCAACGCTTGCACGCAATGCCGATGTAGTTCTGCTGATGCCGAAGGTTCAGGAAGCCTGTCCACATGGATTGGCGCCGACCTCATCCGCCGTCCTGCAACTTGCCATGGGTGATGCGATCGCGATTGCCCTGCTTGAGGCCCGTGGCTTTTCACCCAGCGATTTCCGCACGTTTCACCCGGGTGGCAAACTCGGGGCGAGCCTGACCCATGTGCGCGACATCATGCATACGGGCGACCGGGTTCCACTGGTCTCGCTCGGCACATCGATGCCGGATGCGGTCAAGATCCTGTCTCACAAGCGTTTTGGTTGTGTCGGGGTGGTCGATGCGTCGGGCAAGCTGTGCGGCATCGTCACCGAAGGCGACATGGCGCGTCATCTGGCGCGGGACCTCTCGGTCCTCAACGTCGATGACGTAATGACCCGCAATCCCAAGGTGATCGATGGAGCAGCGCTTGCGTCAACAGCTGCGGCAATGATCAACAAGCACGGCATCGGGGCTTTGCTTGTCGTGGACGAAAGCCATTGCCCGATCGGGCTCATCCATTTCCACGATCTGCTGCGGATCGGGGTGGCTTGAGCAGATCAGGCCTGCTTTACGGTCAGATCCCGGCCGTTGCTGCTGACAACCACGACCCGTGCGCCGGCGGGTAAATCGGGACCATCGACGACCCAGAATGTATCATCGAGCCGGATACGGCCGCGGCCTTCGGCGATGGGGTCGATGAGCACGGCGGTACGGCCGACTAGGCTCGCACCGCGCTGGTTAAGCAGCGGTTCGTCCGATTGCGCTTCCTTGCGGGCAAAGAGTCGGCGGCCTCCAAGGGTGGCTGCAATCGCGGCCGCGGCAAAGACCAACAACTGTAGCTGCCAGGTCCACAGGCCCATGTCCCAGAACAGCAGAGACAGGATACCGGTGAAGATTGCCGCAAGGCCGATCCAGACCAGAAAGACGCCGGGCAGGAAGAGTTCGGCAGTCAGCAGGATCATGCCGAGCACCCACCAGCTCCACGGACCAAGTTCGATGGCGATGCGGCTCAGCATGGCTCAGGTCCCACTTGGCGGTGCAAAGGGATTGACGGGCGGCGTGGGGCGCGCGGGTTGAGCCGGGCGCGCGGGGACCTGCGGAACGGCAGCACGTTGCTGCTCGCCGAAGACTTCCTTCGCGATTGAGCCAATGCCGCCAAGCGAGCCGATCAGGGCCGAGGCTTCCATCGGCATCAGAACGATCTTGGCATTGGAGGCGGTGCCGATCGCGGTCATGGCCTCGGTGTATTTCTGGGCGACGAAGTAGTTGATCGCATTGATGTCGCCGGCGGCAATCGCCTCTGACACCATGCGGGTTGCCTTGGCTTCGGCTTCCGCCAGGCGCTCGCGGGCCTCGGCCTCGCGATAGGCCGCTTCGCGCTGGCCTTCCGCCTCAAGGATGGCGGACTGCTTTGCGCCTTCCGCACGGAGGATCTGGGCGTTGCGGAAACCTTCGGCTTCCAGAACCTGGGCGCGCTTTTCGCGCTCCGCCTTCATCTGCCGACCCATGGCATCGACAAGATCAGCCGGCGGCTGGATGTCCTTGATCTCGACGCGGGTGACCTTGATGCCCCAGGGGCGGACGGCATCATCAACGACGCGCAGCAGGCGGTCGTTGATCACTTCGCGGTTGGAGAGCAGCTCGTCGAGGTCCATCGAACCCATGACCGAGCGGATATTGGTCATGGTCAGGTTGAGGATGGCATTTTCCAGATTGGCGACCTGATAGGCGGCTTCAGCGGCGTTCAGCACTTGATAGAAGGCCACCGCATCGGCGGAGACGGAGGCATTGTCCTTGGTGATGACTTCCTGGGTCGGCACGTCGAGCACCTGTTCCATGACATTCATCTTCGAGCCGATGCGATCAAAGAAGGGGATGATCAGGTTGAGGCCGGGTTCAAGCGTGCGGGTATAGCGGCCGAACCGTTCGATCGTGTAGCGATAGCCCTGCGGCACGGTCTTGATCGCGGCAAAGAGCACGAGGATGACGAGCACCGCCACGGCAATGACGACGATATCCGAACCGGCAAGATTGAGCATTGTTTCCTCCTCAGACGGCGCGGCGCCGTTTGTGCTGCTGTCCTAACATCGTGAAAGCACTTGCTGATTGCAAGAGCCGGAGCGAATTGGACAGGCGTGGAAGTGGCGGATCGGCGATAAATGCGAAAGGCGGCGTGATCTGCATCACGCCGCCCTTGATCATTGTCTTGTCATTGCCGAATGGCGTTACTCAGAACTCTTCCCAGCTGTCCTGGGCAATGGCTGCATTGCCATGGCTGCGGGGCATCGGTGCGCTGGCCCGGGCCGGCTGCGGAACAGGGCGCGGTGCCGGGGTGCGGGCAGGCTGCGCCATGGCGCGTGCGGTTTCCCGCAGACCGGAGGAATGGGCCGAGGCCGTGGCGTCGATGGCAAACTGGGAGATCAGTTCGCGCAGCTTGGCCGCTTCGCCGGCAAGGGCGCCGGATGCCGCGTTGGATTCCTCGACCATGGCCGCATTCTGCTGGGTGGTCTGGTCCATCGAGTTGACGGCATGGTTGACCTCAGAAAGACCGGTCGACTGTTCCTTCGCGGAAATCGCGATGGCATCCATGTGGGTGTTCATTTCGGCAATGAAGCCGCCGATGGTGCGCAGTGCTTCGCCGGTCTTGCGAACCAGGTCGACGCCGCTCGACACTTCCGTCGTCGAGTTGTGGATGAGCGCCTTGATTTCCTTTGCCGCATTCGCGGAGCGCTGGGCCAGTTCGCGCACTTCCTGTGCGACGACCGCAAAGCCCTTGCCTGCCTCGCCGGCGCGGGCTGCCTCGACACCGGCGTTGAGCGCCAGCAGGTTGGTCTGGAAGGCGATTTCATCGATCACGCCGATGATGTTGGAGATCTGTTGTGAGCTCTGTTCGATCTTGCGCATGGCTTCTTCGGCATGGGCCACGACCTTGGAGGATTCCGTCGCCGAAGAATTGGCCTGGGTGGCGACGCCGCGAGCCTCTTCCGTGCGCTTGGTCGAGTTCACCACATTGGCGGTGATTTCCTCGACGGCTGCCGCGGTCTGCTCCAGCGCTGCTGCCTGCTGTTCTGTGCGCTTCGACAAGTGGTCGGTTCCGGATGCTATTTCGCGGGTACCGGTTTCGATCGTCGCCACGCTGTTGGCAATGCCGCCCAGCGTGGTGTTCAACTGCCGGATGGACTGGTTGAAGTCGTGACGCAGGGTTTCGAAATCCGGGGCGAAGGCTTCGTTCAACTGGAAGGAAAGTTCACCGGCGGCAAGACGTTTCAGGCCCTGGGCCAGACCCGAGGTTGCGATACGAAGACGTTCGGCTGCATCCGCTTCTGCGCGCTCCTGGGCGGCGATACGGTCCAGTTCGGCCTGCTTGCGGTTCTGTTCGGCTTCGCTCTGCAGACGATGGTTGGCGATCGCAGCCTCGCGGAAGACCTGCATGGCTTCCGCCATCTTGCCGATTTCGTCCTTGCCGCCCTTTTCGATCGCGACGTTCAGATCGCCATTGGCGAGGCGCGCTGTCGCATCGGCGAGCTTGCCGAGCGGCCTGGACACCAGCTGGAAGTTCAGCAAGCTCATCAGGCCGGCAAAGAGTGCGACAGTAACGGCGGCGAACAGGCTGATCCATTCAACCGCGCCGAGCGCCGATTTCTGGTCTCCGGAAGCGACGGTGATCTGCTGTTGAACGGAGTCTGTCGCCTTGTGGATCTTGGCGTTGAAGTCGCCGAGCAACTTCGTGCCGGAACCGGTCAGTTCCAGGGCGCGGGCAAGTTCGACGGTCATCGGATCCCGCATCAGGCCGACCTGCTTGTCAACGACACTGGTGCGCCATTCATTCAGCACGGCGAGGGCTTCGGTGAGCGCAGGAAGATCTGCGGCAGAATGTATTCCGAAGAGCTTTTCCAGTTCAGGCTTTTCCGTATCCAGCCGTTTCGTGACATCCGCATATTCTGCGACGAAATCACGGTTGCCCGTCAGCAGAAAGTTCTTCAGGGCAAGGTTTGCCTGCGTGACATCGTCAATGAATGTCGATGCAGCGCCCTGCAGCTGTTCGAGATCCTGATTGTGTTCGACTAGGGCGGTGGCGGTCGTCGCGCGCGTGTAAATCACGCCGGAGGCGCCGATCGCGATCACGGCCAGAATGCCAAAGGCTGCAAAACCTTTTGCGCTCACGGAGATATTCTTCAGCATGGGTTCGTTCCTGTGAAAAATTGTGTGGCCGTTTCAGCGGAGCTGTGATCGGCCTCATGCGTTCATCATATGGCTGGTTACGTGGCCGGTGACTGGCGGCGCTGCAGTTCCGTGAGATTGACCTCAACGGTGACCGCGCCGATCTTCGCCTTGTTCGTATCGGTCAGCGTAAAACTGACCTGGCTGCGCCAGATCTTGGCTTCGTCGTCCCATTCCGCCTCGTCGATGAAGAGCGCGTCATCGGCGACGTCGTAGGTCTTCTGGAACTTGTCCTCGTCACCCTGCCAGAAATCGCTGGTGATCGAACTCTGGCCGACATTCAGGCCATTTTGATCCATGATGAAGATCTCGGCATAGAGACCGAGCGACCGACCCTGCATGCGAGCGAGATAGACAGACAAAGGGTTGGACAAGGTGGCTGCGATCAGCGGCTTGTCGGCAGCCTCCTGTTCGGCGCGCCACATCTTGTCGAGCTCGTCGATCTTTTCCTGCGCCAGGTCGCTCTTGGCGGCATTCTGTGCGCCGACGGAGACCCGCACGATTTCGGTGTCGATCCACTGGCGCATCTCTTCGATCACGGCCGGCGTAATCATCTTTTGAACATCAGGTTTGGCCGGTTCGGCGACTGTTGAGGCGGCCGACAACATCAAAGCTGCAGCGGCCAACGTGGATCTAGAAAATGCCATGATCGTCTCCTTTGTTGGCCTTAAATTTAGGCATCAATATTTAAATGTCAGTTAATATAAGAAATCATCGATACGAAATCTCAATTGAATACAATGCGTTAGATGCAATTCGTCAAATTTTACAAATGTTGTTAGTCAACCTTTAGGTGCTTTTGTTATGTTCGATAACTGACGGGCGTCGAGACCAAATCGCTGATATATTACGCCTTTTTCGATCGCCTTCATTGTTTGGTTGCATAAAAAATCAGCACTCGCTCATTGCGGATGCGCTTGCGGGTTGCATGAGCAATTCCTTTCCTGCGGCGACAAAAAAAGGGACGCCGCGGCGCCCCTTTCATGTCCCGGATCGGATCGGATCGACCATCGCGGATGGCGACTTTGAATGCACGGCATCTCTCGTCGTTTGCCGGGCCGTGCGAGGAGATCCGCTCAGGCCGGTATGCGTTGATCGTATTCTTCGCGCAGGCGCAGCCAGCCATCCCAGAAGGGCTGGGCTTTCGTGCCATTGAGTCGGGCGGCCAGAATATCCAGATGCATGTGCCAGCCGGCGCCGACCATCAGCATGTTCTTGCGATCGGAAATGCGCTGGTGGACCAGTGTCAGCAGCACATTCGTGCCCCTCGGCTCCAGGGTCATCGTTACACTGCCGCAGTCACCCCAGGTGAAGGTCAGCTTTTTGAGCGGTTTCAGTTCGGTGATCCGGCTCTGCATGCTGTGCGTCTCGGAAAACCCTTCGGGACGGGTGCCGGGCGGATCGGTCAGTTCGTCATTGCGCCATGTCAGTTCGAAAGGCGCTTCGACCTTCAGGTCCATGTCTCCGGAGGCCAGCCATTGTCTTCGAAGTTCACTTTTGGTCAGGTACTCCCATACCCGTTCGACGGGACCGGGCAGAAGACGTTCGATCTTCAAGGTGGCAGGCTCGGTGACAATGCCATAAGCGTCGAGAGTTGCTGTTTCGGTCATGTGTCATTCCTCTCTTTTTTATCAGGGCCGGGGGATATCTGTTTGTCGTCCTGCCGGAGGAGCCGCTCGAGCGTATCGAGGCGACCGGTCCAGAAGCGTTGATAGAAGTTCAGCCATTCATGCGCCGTCGCGAGTGGTCCGGGATCCAGGCGGCACAGATGGGTCCGCCCGCGTATTTCACGGCGGATCAGGCCGGCATTTTCGAGAACCTTGATGTGCTTGGAGGCTGCCGCAAGCGACATCTCGCAGGGCTTCGCCAGATCGCTGACCGTGCGTTCGCCATGCGAGAGATGGTGCAGCATCTGCCGCCGTGTCGCATCGCCAAGTGCGTGAAAGACCAAATTCATATAGTGGGTATTTTGCTCAACCATGTGGTTGAATATGGCTGGCGTTGTCCTGATTGTCAACCGATTGGTTTAATGTTTTCTCGTGGCAGAATAAAAGAAGGGCCGCATCGCTGCAGCCCTTCGTCAGTTCGGTCAATGGTGTGGATCTCAGATCCAGCCTTGCAGTTCGCGACGCACCACCGTTTCGATGACCCGCATGCCGTCGAGGCTGTCGTTCAGGCAGGGGATATGGGTGAATTTCTCGCCGCCATTGTGCAGGAAATCCTCTCCTGCCTCGACAGCGATCTCTTCCAGCGTCTCGAGGCAATCGGAAACGAAGCCCGGATTGAGCACGGCGATGCGCTTGACGCCATCCTTTGCCAGCTTCTCCACGGTCTTGTCGGTATAGGGCTGCAGCCACTCCTCCGGTCCGAAGCGGGATTGGAAGGTGACCATCAGCTTCTCCTTCGACCAGCCCAGACGGTCGCGCAACAGGCGCGTCGTCTTGTAGCACTGGCAGTGATAGGGATCGCCCTTCTTGAAATAGGACATCGGGATGCCGTGGTAGGAAGTCAGGACGATCTCCGGCTGCCAGTCGAGCGTTGCCAGATGGGTCTCGATCGAGTTTGCCAGTGCGTCGATATAGACCGGATCGTCCGCATATTGCGGCACCGTGCGCAGTGCCGGCTGCCAACGCATCTTCAGGAGCGCCTTGAAGGCTTCGTCGTTGACGGTGGCGGTGGTGGCGGCTGCATATTGCGGATAGAGCGGATAAACGAGGATCCTCTCGCAACCGGCCTTCTGCATTTCAACCAATTTCTTCTGGATCGCCGGCTGACCGTAACGCATGGCCCAATCGACATGTACATGCGGGAGATCCCTGAGGGCCTCGGCCAGCTTTTCCGCCTGGTTGCGCGTATAGGTGCGCAGATAGCTTTCGTCGAGATCGTTGTTCCAGATCGACTTGTACGCCTCACCGACCTTCTGCGGCCGCTTGTTGAGCACGATGCCGTAGAGGATCGGGTACCAGAACAGTCGCGACCATTCGATGACCCGCTTGTCGGTCAGGAATTCCGCCAGATACCGCCGCATCGATTCGTAGTCGGTACCGTCCGGTGTGCCGAGATTGACGAGAAGAACGCCGACCTTGCCGATATTGAGGGGCGGATGGTCGGATGGCCAATGGGCGGGCAGTGCGGTCATTTTATTATCCTGATGGGCTGGCTGAACGCCACTACGTCGGAAATTGTATCGAGGATCATCTGATAAAAGCAAAAGCCGGCCCGGGAAAGCCCGGGCCGGCTTGTTGTCATGTGTCAAACGGTCTTAGTTTGCCGGCAATTCCAGTTCCTTGCCAATGGCGATCAGGTCGGGGTTTTTCAGCCCGTTGGTCTCGGCGATCTTCGTCCACAGCGCACCGTTGCCGTAGGTTGCCTTGGCGATCTTCCACAGGCTGTCACCGGCGACCACCTTGTAGGCCGTTACGGCAGCGGTGGTTGCGGTTTCGACGGCGGTTGCCGCCGGGGCAGCCGCGGCGGTTTCCGGGGCCGCAGGCGCAGCTTCCGCGGCAGGTGCCGCTTCTGCCGGCACGGCGACCGCCGCGGCGACCTCGGTGATGCGGCCATCGGTGTAGGGCTTGTAGGGGCTGTTCTTGGCGATGAAGTCGGCCACCACACTTTCCAGGCCCGGGCCGAAGTCATAGGCGTTCTGGCCGGCTGTTGCGAAGATCTTGAATCCGTCGCCGCCGGCGCGCATGTAGTTGTTGGTGGCGACGCCATAGACCTTGTTCGGATCAAGCGCTACGAACGCATCGCCTTCCTTCACCTCGACCGAAACGACCCGGCTTCCGGCCGGCTTCGACTTGTCGAAGGAATATTTCAGGCCCGATACCTGCGGGAAACGACCGGCGACTTCCTCGATCTGGCTGAGACCATTTTCGAGCGCTGCCACGATGTCGGATCCCTTGAGCTGGAAAGAGGCCAGCGAGTTCTGGAAGGGCAGGACCGTCAGCACTTCACCCATGGTAACCGTGCCGGCGTCGATCGAAGCACGCAGGCCGCCGCCGTTCTGGATGGCGATCGTGATACCCTGATCCTTCAGGCGGTCGACCATCGCGTCGGCAACAAGGTTGCCCATGGTGCATTCGGCGGTGCGGCAAACATCGCGGGAGCCATCGATGATGTCGGAAGTCGAGCCAATTTCCTTCAGCTTCAACTCTTCGATCGGGCCGCCGAGCTCTGCGACCTTGGCGACGAAGCCTGCATCGGGGGTGACCGAAGCATCGAGCAGCTTCGGCGCGCCCGAGGCGGCCTTGACAACACCGGCGTCGTCGAAGGTGACAGCCAGGTCGCCGAGATATTTGGAATAGGAATAAGCGGTGACGATCGGCACGTCCTTGCCCGACGGGTTCTTGACCAGCGTCGGATAGGGGCCGGCCGCCTTCTCGTCGGTCGACGACAGCAATGTGTGGCTGTGACCTCCGACGATCACGTCGATGCCGTCGACAGCTGCCGCGATCTCTTGATCCTTGACGTAGCCGACATGCGACAGCAGCACGATCTTGTTGACGCCTGCCGCCTCGATCTCCTTCACCGCTTCCTTCAGATAAGTGATTTCGTCGGCAAACAGCACGCTGTCACCCGGCGAGGAGGTTTCGTCGGTGTCGGTCGCCAGAACCGAAACCACGGCGACCTTGTCGGCGCCGAACTCCTTTATGATGTAGGGCTTGAACTTGTCGGCGATCGGCGTGTCGAGGCCGGCCAGCGTATTGCCGGAGATCATCGGGAACTTCAGCGCATCGATGAACTTGGCCAGTTCTTCCGGACCATCGTCGAATTCGTGGTTGCCGATCGCCATGGCGTCGAAGCCGATGCCGTTCATGAAGTCTGCGATCGGTGCGCTCTTGTAGGTGGTGTAGAACAGCGAGCCCTGGAACTGGTCGCCGGCATCGAGCGTCAGTACGTTCTTGCCGTCAAGTTCGGCGCGGCGGGTGTCGATTGCAGTCTTCACGCGGGCAATGCCGCCGAAGCATTCGTTCTTGGCTGCTTCTTCCGCCGAGCAGGTCGAATCGAACTTGTTGATCGCCTCGATGCGGGAATGAAGATCATTGATGTGCAGGATGTTTAGCTCGAAATCGGCAAATGCGCCGCCGGCGGACAGTGCAAGCAGGGATGCACTCATGAGGCCGAACCGCAGGTGTCTGAACATCGTTTTCTCTCCTGTTTTTACATCATCATTCGGTGCAACAACGGCTCTTGATGTCCGCTTCCGCCCCTTGCTTGGCCGGATGTTTTCATCAAGTCATGGCAACCGCAAGAGAAAATCACCCATTTGTGTCATGTTATGGAATGGTGAAATAAAAAAAGCGGCTGCCGAGGGCAGCCGCTGGATATCATGTCGACGACGTCATCAGGATGACGCGAAAATCAAAGGTCTGTCGGTCTCAAGCTCGGCGTGCCAGCGAGAACTGCGCGCCGCTGTCGGATGTGCAGTTCAACTGGTTCGGCGTCACCAGGGCGCAATTGACCTTCTGCTGCGTGTTGCGCACCAGCGAGGTCATATTGATCTCGACCAGGCGGTCGGACTGCAATGTGTAGGTGCCGGAGGCGAGTACCTGGTTGGTGTCGGTGGTGCGGGTGGTGAATGTGCCGCCCTGGAAGGTCGAGACGATGCCGTTCGGATCGGCCCAGGCGCCTTCCACCGTCGGGCCCTGTCTCACGGTCGGCAGCGGGCGCGGGCCGCTGGAATAGCAGGAGGAAAGCGCCATTGCACATGCCGCGATTGCCACCAGTGACTTCAGTTGCATTCTGGTCTCCCACCGTCTCGGCGGCGTGATAGCGCCGTCCGCTTGTCTAATTGCCTAAAATTTTAAAAACCATGCCGCGAAGCCATGTCCAAAGCAAGACCGTGATCCTGTCTGGTCCGGTTTATCCCGTCTGGATGCGGTTTCCCGCAGTTCCTGTCTCTATGAAAGCAAAAAGCCCGCCGCAAGGGGCGACGGGCTTCCAGCAGGGCTGTTAACGGATCAACGAACCAGAATGTTCCGGAACTGCCACGGATCCTTTTCGTCGAGGTCTTCCGGGAAGAGGCCCGGACGGCCTTCGAGCGGGGTCCAGTCGGTGTAGTGACCTTCAACCGGGCCGAGATACGGCATCTGCACTTCGAGGCAGCGCTTGTAGTCGATCTCGTCGGCTTCGACGATGCCGGCCTTCGGGTTTTCCAGTGCCCAGACCATGCCGGCGAGAACGGCAGAGGTTACCTGCAGGCCGGTGGCGTTCTGGTAAGGCGCGATGCGGCGGGTTTCTTCCAGCGACAGGCGCGAACCATACCAGTAGGCATTCTTGTCGTGGCCATAGAGCAGCACGCCGAGTTCGTCGACGCCGTCGACCAGTTCGTTCTCGTCGAGAACGTGCAGGACCGGCTGCTGCTTGCCGCCATTGCCGAACATTTCGTGCAGCGACAGAACCGCGTCATTGGCCGGGTGATAGGCGTAGTGGCAGGTCGGACGGTAGGCGACTTCGCCGTCCTTCTCGACGGTGAAGTAGTCGGCGATCGAGATCGACTCGTTGTGGGTGACGAGGAAGCCGTATTGCGGGCCAGGCGTTGGGCACCAGGTGCGGACGCGGGTGTTTGCACCCGGCTGCTCGAGATAGATCGCTGCCTTGCAGCCCTTCTTGTGCTTCTTGGCGTTCTTCGGCATCCAGTTTTCGTGGGTGCCCCAGCCGAGTTCAGCCGGCTGCAGACCTTCGGAGATGAAACCTTCGACCGACCAGGTGTTCCAGAAGACGTTCATCGGCTTCGGGTTCTTGGCGCGCTGGGTGTCGCGTTCGGCAATGTGGATGCCCTTGACTCCGACCTTCTTCATCAGCTTGGCCCAGCCTTCGCGGTCGTCCTGAGCCGGCTCGTCGAACTTGACGCCGAGTTCGTTGGCGACGTTGACCAGCGCCTGCTTGACGAACCAGGAGACCATGCCCGGGTTGGCACCGCAGGTGGAGACGGCGGTGGTGCCGCCCGGGTTCTTCTTGATTTCGGCACGAACGGTTTCACGCAGCGCGTAGTTGGTGCGCTCCGAGTTCTTCATGTTCTTATCGAAATAGAAGCCGAGCCAAGGCTCGACGACCGTGTCGATGTAAAGCACGTCGAGCTTGCGGCACATCTTCATCAGGTCGAGCGACCCGGTGTCGACCGAGAGGTTGACGCAGAAGCCCTGACCCTTGCCGGCCTTGAGAAGCGGCTTGAGCAGTTCCTTGTAGTTTTCCTTGGTGACATGCGCCTGGATATGCTTGATGCCATGCTTGGCCAGCAGTTCCGCATCGTCGTTGCGGGGGTCGATGACGACCATCCGGCTCTTGTCGAACTTGAAGTGGCGTTCGATCAGCGGCAGGGTGCCACGGCCGATCGAACCAAAGCCGATCATGACGATCGGGCCGGTGATCTCGCCGTAAACCGGATAGGATGTCTCAGTCATTTCTGTCTCCTTGCAGGGCGCAGTCTTTTGCTGCGTGCACAATTGGGTCTTTGCCGAATGCGCATCGGCAGGGCCGATATTGGCGGCTCTAGATCACAAAATACTGACACAATAAAGAGTATGTCGCAGGCCACCGTCGTGATCAGGCGGAATTTTTCGCAAAATGCCGATCGCGCAGGTAATTGCCGAGGCGCCTGCGTTGAACGTCGACCCCTTTGTAGGCCGCCTGCTCCGGCGTCAGGGCGTCGAGCTGCTCGGCAAGAGCGCTGGCCAGACGCGCACCTTCGGGGTGGTTTTCGAAGACGGCCACCGGATCGAGATAGATGCGGATGGTGAAGACGATATCACCGGTCCCAGGCAGCTTCGTCAGCGTCTGGCGCTCGACACGGATCACGGCTTCATCGGGAGTGGCCGCGTCGTTGCGGCCGGTTTCTGGGTGATGAAGTTTTTGCCGCCAGTTGATCGACCAGTTGAAACGCTCCGCCGGCTGGTCGGCAAGCAGGTTGTCGAAGATGCGGTTGATCATGGCCGCATTGCGGGTTCCATCCTGAAAACCCGGGACATGGGCATGGATCTGCTCCATCGGGCGGTCGAATTTCTCGGCGAGCGACCAAGAGGAGGGAAAGGAAAGATGAGCGGCCGCCATGTACCAGCCCGCCTCGCGCCGCTTCATGATGACCAGATCGTCCTGGACGAGAAATCCGGCGCGCATGAGGGGTGGAACGGTTTCGTCTTCGAGGTCGATTTTGTGACCGCCGATGTGGAAGGTGTTGCCTTCGCGCCGACAGAGATGCGGATGGTGGGTTTCGAGATGATCGACGATCAGGCCAAGGCATTCGTGCTGGGTCGGCAGGCTGTCTGCGGTTGCGCGGAAAATGTCGTCTCGACGGGTAGTGGCGAGGCGTCGCTTCTCATCGAGGTAGTGCGTCAGATCATTGTCTGGAGTGATCCAGCGTGTGGGGTCGAGCGACGAAAGGCCGATGGTGAAGGGGCGGGATGCTGTTGCATAGGGGGTATGGACGAAGGCGGTCATGTCGTGCCTTTTCTTCAGGCTGAGCGTTCTATTTCCTTTCGGGCGCAACTCGCGATGAACGCGGAACGCGTCAATCCGCGTTGCTTCGCCGCGATATCGATTGCTGCCAGCGTTCCTGCCTCCAGCGTGATATTGGCGCGTACGGTTCTGGTGTCGTCCTCGATCAGAGGCACCCGGATCAGAAATGCGCCGTCCCTCAGTTCACGGCGCACATCTTCTCTGGCCAGGATATCCGCGTGGGAGGCTGGATCTGGCAGATTTTCGTCTTGAGCCCAGAGGCGCAGGGCTTCGATGGCATTGCCAACGATGTCATCTTCGTCGTCGGCTGCCGAAAACACGGATGGTAGATCCGGAAAGCTGATCCCATAGGCGCTTTCCGCATCCTTGTGGACGATGGCGACATAGTGATTCATCGATCAGTCTCCCGAGCCAACTAGATCCATCCTGCCTGTTTGGCGATTGCGCGCGCGGTGCCGAGTGGCAGCTGTTTCTTCGGGTGCGGCACGATCACGCTCTTGCCGTTCTTGCGGAGTTTGTGATGAGAACCGGATATCGATACGAGTTCGTAGCCCTCGGCCTTGAGACGCTGGATGATCTTGCGTGAATCCGTCTCCATTTCACACCCTTAGTGTGTATATATATGCGTATCACTGGTAAAAATCAAACCGTTGATTTCAATCCTTCCAGCCCCGCAGCGACCCTTGTGACGATCACTTCGCTGATCGCATATTCCGCCACACCTTCGATCGCAAACGGATCGGCGGCGACATAGGCTTCGATTTCGCTTCGCTCGCCGTTGGCCAGGATGACACCACCGGTTCTGGGGACCTTGCGGCCGGAGGCGAGGAACATGCCTCTGTCATAGCCGCCATTGACCCAGGCCATGTGCGGCTCCATCAGGCGGTCGGCTTCTTCCTGTGGTTTGACATAGGTGAGGGAGAGGATGAACATCGGGTTTCCTAGTCTTCAACCAGTTCGGCCGGCAACAGGCCGCGCAGCGAATTGCCGACGAACAGCTTGCGGTATTTCAGGTCTTCGGGTTTGAGCACTTCGCTTTTGGCCCGGCGCTCGCGGATCAGTTCGGCGCGCAGCACGCCAGGGAGAAGGCCGCTGGCCAGTGGCGGTGTGAGCAGGTTGCCATCGGCAGCCTCGGCGAAGAGATTTGTGATCGTGCCTTCGCATACCTCGCCGCGTTCGTTGAGAAGAAGGACTTCGTCTGCTTCTTCACGCGTGAATTCGGCGCGTGCGGCCTCGTAAGGATCGCGACGCGAGGTCTTGTGGCGGAAAAGGGCATCCTCGGAATTCAGCCGGGTCTTGGCGATCCGGAGTTTCCAGACCTTTTCCTCCGGTTCCGCCTCATATGGGGTGGTGGTTACCTCCATCTTGCCGCGGAAGGACATGACGAGGCGAACCCGCAGCGGATGGTCGGCCGCGACCTCGCTTTTGAGCATGGCAAGCGGGTTCTGCGGTGCGCGAAAGCCCAGCGCATCGGCAGAGCGGGTGAGGCGGCGCAGATGCTGGTCGATGCGAAGAAAACCTTCGACCGGCTGCCAGCGCATTGTTTCTATCAGCGAGAAATCCATTCGTTCCCCACGGCAAAGCGCGCCTTCAAAAGACATTCGTCATATTCGGCATCCGCCTTCGAATCGAAGACGATGCCGCCGCCGACATTGAAGACGGCTCTTTTGTCATTGAAAAGGGTCAGCGTGCGGATCGCAACGGAAAAACGCATTGGACCGGCCGGATCGCAGTAGCCGATCGCGCCGCAATAGGCATCGCGCGGTCCCGCCTCCAGTTCATGCAGAATGCGCATCGCCCACATTTTCGGCGCGCCGGTGATCGAGCCACAGGGGAAAAGGGCGGCAAGGATCTCCGGCAGGCCGACCTCGGGGCGCAGTTTGGCCCGGACATGGCTGACCATCTGATGCACGGTCGGATAGGTTTCGACGGCAAACAGCTTGGGAACGCTGAGCGTGCCGACTTCCGAGATCACCGAGATGTCGTTGCGCAAGAGGTCGACGATCATGCGGTTCTCAGCCAGCGTCTTTTCGTCGGCCATCATCGCTTCGATGATCGCCTGGTCTTCTTCCGGCGTCTGTCCACGCGCGGCCGTACCCTTCATCGGGTGGGTTTCGATAAAACGGTCCGCGTCGACGGAAAAGAAGAGTTCCGGCGAGCGCGACAGAATGACAGGTCCGCCAAAATCGATCAGCGCACCGTAATGTACGGGCTGGCGGGCGATCAGCGACCAGAAGGCGGCAAGCGGATCGCCGGACCAGGTCGCGGTGATCGGCATTGTCAGGTTGGCCTGATAACAATCGCCTCGACGCAGATGTCGATGCAGCCGCTCGAAACGGTCGGTATAGGTGGGGAAATCCCAGGCGGCGCGGGGATTGCTCAAAAGCGGCGCATTGGGAATGGCATGCGGCGCGGACGCCAGCGGATGATCGTCGGGCTGTGGTGCATCGAAGACGCCCATAGCGATCAGCGGCGTCTCACGATTGTCCTCGATGTAGGACTTGAGCTTAACTTCGAAGACGAAGCCGGCTTCGTAGGAGAGGAAGCCGGCGAGCCATTTGCCGCTGCGTCGTGCCTCTTCCAGGCGGGCAAGTGCGGGCATCACCTCGCCTGCCGTCCGCGCGACGATCAGGTCGCGCGGTTCGGCAAAGACGAGGCTCTCGCCGCGTGGGTCATCGCGGAAAAGCACATAAGGGGCATGGTCACCCATCGGGCGTCGGCGTCTCCTGCTCAGGCTGCCTTATCAAGCGCTTCCAGCTCGTCGATCAGCCCTTCTATCATCGACAGACCCTTGGCCCAGAACGACGGATCGGTGGCATCAAGGCCGAATGGCGCCAGCAGTTCGGAGTGATGCTTGGTTCCGCCGGCCTTCAGAAGCTCGAAATACTTCTGCTGGAAGCCGTCTTCGGCATTCTGGTAGACGGCATAAAGCGAGTTCACCAGGCAGTCGCCGAAGGCATAGGCATAGACATAGAAGGGCGAATGGATGAAGTGGGGGATATAGGCCCACAAGGTTTCATAGCCTTCCGAAATGCGGATGGCCGGGCCGAGGCTTTCTTCCTGGACCGAGAGCCACAGCTCGCCGATCCTCTCGGCCGTCAGTTCGCCTTCCTTGCGGGCCGCATGGATCTTGCGCTCGAACTGGTAGAAGGCGATCTGGCGCACGACCGTGTTGATCATGTCCTCGACCTTCTGGGCCAGCATGGCCTTGCGCTCTCGGCGGTCGGTGGTCTTGTCGAGCAGGGCGCGGAAGGTCAGCATCTCGCCAAAGACGGAAGCGGTTTCGGCAAGCGTCAGCGGGGTCTGCGACATCATCGCGCCCTGTTCGCCGGCGAGAACCTGATGCACGCCATGGCCGAGTTCATGGGCGAGCGTCATGACGTCGCGCGGCTTGCCGAGGTAGTTCAAGAGTACATACGGATGCGCCGACGGTACCGTCGGATGGGCAAAGGCGCCCGGCGCCTTGCCGGGCCTGGCCGGGGCGTCAATCCAGCCGCCATCGAAAAAGCGGCCTGCGATCTCGGCCATTTCCGGCGCAAAGCCGTCATAGGCGGAAAGCACCATGTCCTTGGCCTCGTCCCAGGGAATGAGGCGGTCGGAGGTTTCCGGCAGGGGGGCGTTGCGGTCCCAGAAATTCATCTGGTCCATGCCCAGCCACTTCGCCTTCATCTTGTAGTAGCGATGGGACAGGCGCGGATAGGCTTCCTGGACCGCTGCCGCCAATGCGTCGACCACCTCGCGCTCGACACGGTTGGCGAGATGGCGCGAGTCGGCGATGTCGTCGAAGCCACGCCAGCGATCGGAGATTTCCTTGTCCTTGGCCAGGGTGTTGGTGACCAGGACGAAAACGCGGATATTGTCCTTGAACGTCTTCGACAGGGCTTCGGCTGCCAGTGCGCGCCTCGCCGGATCGGCATCCTGCAGCATCGTCAGGGTCGGCTCGAGCGGCATTTCCTGACCATCGATCTTGAAGCGCAGCGACGCGAGCGTTTCATCGAAGAGACGATTGAAGGCGGCAGCGCCCGTCTGCGACTTTTCGAGGAACAGTTGTTCAATGCGGTCGTCGAGCTGGAACGGCTTGTCCTTGCGCAGATCGACGATCCACGGCTTGAAATGGGCGAGAGCCGGATCGCGGGCGATGGCAGCGTCGACCGCCTCGTCACTCAGGCGGTTGAGTTCCAGCGGGAAAAACAGCAATCGGGCGGAGAGATCGGTCAAACGGGCCTGAATGTCACCGAAGAACTTGCCGTTGTCCGGGTTGGTCATGTCGGAATAATAGGTGAGGCCGGCATAGGAGCCGATGCGGCCGATCAGGTCTTCCAGCGCATCGAGCTCCTGCAATGCGACGGCAACGCTTTCGGGGCCGACCGTTTCGAGTGCCGTTGCCAGCTTGCCCTTCCATTTGACTTCAAAGGCCAAGGCGTCGCTTGCGGCCTTTTCAACGGCACCGAGGAATTCGGGCGCGGTCTGCGAGGGATAGAGATCCTCCAGTTTCCAGGTGGGCAGATCACCAAGCGTCGAGGTCTGCACGGGGGTCGCCGCTGCGGAGGTGGTGGTCGACGGGCTCATGAGCGGGGCCACGGCGGGGCGTCGGTCGATCATCATGGCGATGTCCTTTCTCTCTCGGTCGCGTGGGAGATGTAGTCAGTCGGCGGCCGGACGGCAAGCTCCCGAACTGATGCGAACGCGTGTCGAAAGGATGTGCCTTGACGCGGTCTGCGCCTGTGGATTGTGCCAATACAGGTTAGAGACGGTTAAAATGCGAGCATTTCTTCAAAGAACATGTTCAGTCCTTTCTGGCAGGCTCCCGCTTGAAAAGACCCAGGAGCGCGAACGCGCCAGCATGGATCCGGGGAGTCACCGTTGACCGCACATATCCTAGTTATCGATGAGGATCCGACGCAACGTCGGACATTGAAGTTCGCGATCGAGGCGCAAGGGCATATTGCTCACCTGGCCGAGACGCCGCATGCCGGGATTGAAATCCTGCGGCGCAACCGCGATGCGATCAATGTCGTCCTGGTGGATGCCTCTTCCGGCAGCGGGTTACCGGAAACGCTTCTGTCCACGCTCTCAGACATCAACCCGACCATACCGGCGATCGTCCTGACTGCCGATGGTGCAACCGAAACAGCGCTTGCTGCGGTCCGCGGCGGAGCTTTTGACTTTCTGGTCAAGCCGTTTGCGCCGGAGCGCCTGATGGGGGCCGTGCAGGCGGCACTGAAGATCCATCACAGCAGCCTGCAGGGCAAGGCACCGCGCCGGGCCCGCAGCGGAGCCGTCAGCTTTTCCGATGTCGTGTCGGTCAGCGCGGCAATGTCGCGTGTTGTCGAGCTTGGGCGCAGAGCGGCGCAATCTGCCATTCCGGTCATGCTCGAAGGCGAGGCGGGTGTCGGCAAGGAATTGATCGCGCGGGCCATTCATGCGGCGAGCGATCGCGCTTCCAGGCCTTTCGTCCTGATCAATTGCAACGCCGCCGCACCGAGCCAGATCGAAGAGGCGCTGTTTGGCAGCGAGCGCGGCGTTGCGGCCGATGGCGAAATCACACCCGGCAAGATTTCCGATGCGGATGGCGGATCTCTTTTCATTGAGGAAATCAGCGAGTTGTCGGCACCGGCGCAAATCCGGCTGCTCGAACTCGTGCAGTCCGGTGAGCTGGATGGCGGCGCCTCGCGCAAATCGCGCAAGGTCAATGTCCGGTTGATCCTGTCGACCAACAAGGATCTGATCGAGGAAGTGAAGGCGGGCCGGTTCCGCGAGGATCTGTATTACCGTCTGAACGTCTTTCCGATCACGATTGCCGCGCTGCGCCGACGCAAGGAGGACATTCCCCACCTGGTGCGGGCTTTTGTCGAACGCTTCTCGCTCGAGCAGCGGCTGGTCAAGACCTTGCAGATCGACTCATCAGCCATTGCGCTGCTCACCGCATTCGATTGGCCGGGTAACACGCGCCAGCTCGAAAACGCGATCTTCCGGGCCGTCGTGCTTGCGGAAAGCAGCGTGCTTGGCGAATCAGATTTTCCGCATATAGCCTCGCAGGTCTCCACGACCCGCAGCGCCGGACCCAGTCACGACGTGCCGTCGGGCCTGAACGAGCCGACCACGATGGCGCGGGTGCAGGCGGCGCTGGCCGAACGCACGGCCAGTTTTGCGGCGCCGCCACAGCCGACGTCTCAGTCGGTCGCTTCCGGCGCTCCGGGCAATGTCATCATCAGCACCGACGAGGCCGGGAACGTTCGAAAACTCGCTGAAATTGAAGAGGAATTGATCCGTTTCGCGCTGAAATTCTACCGTGGGCAGATGAGTCAGGTGGCACGCAAACTGGGTATCGGCCGCTCGACGCTTTACCGCAAACTCAAGGATTACGGCATCGATCCGGACGACCCGCAAAAGCATGCAGCCTGACTCCATCTTTGTCCTGCGTTAACTCCGGGGTAAGCTTAATCGCCTACCACATGCTAAGCACTTGTTAGGCAAGCGTTCACTATATATGGATTGCTTGCGGATCTGTGGCAGATTTGCCATGCTAAGACCGCATTTGACATTCATTTGAGTTTGCCTGGGACGTAGTCTTTGGACGGGGATTGCATTGCATACATCGCAGGACATTAGCGCGCCTCAGAAGCAAAACGGGCGCTTGGCCCGGATTGCTTGCGCGCATTTCGCGAAGAGGCTCATGCTGCCGTTGTTCGCGATGTTTCTTATCAGTGCCTTCGCACTTGCTGGTACAGCGCGTACGGCTTCGGCTGAAACCCGGACGCTGAACATCGAATTCGTCCACACGGGCGAAAGGGCATCGATCACGTTCAAGCGCAACGGCCGCTACGATCCGAAGGGTCTGAAGCAACTCAACTACATTCTCCGCGACTGGCGTCGCAACGAGCCGACCAAGATGGATCCGCGTCTGTTCGATCTGGTCTGGGAAGTCTACAAGCGGTCCGGCGGCAAGGGTTATATCAAGGCAGTATCCGGCTATCGCTCGCCGCAGACCAATGCCATGCTGCGCTCCCGCTCGAAAGGCGTGGCCAAGGAAAGCCAGCACATGCGCGGCACGGCCATGGATTTCTACATTCCGGGCGTGCCGTTGAAGACGATTCGCGAGAATGGCGTGAAGCTGCAGGCCGGTGGCGTTGGCTATTATCCGAATTCCGGCTCGCCCTTCGTGCATCTGGATGTCGGCGGCGTGCGCGCATGGCCGCGGATGAACCGCCAGGATCTCGTTCGCCTGTTCCCCGATGGCAAGACGGTTCACCTTCCGTCTGATGGCAAGCCGCTGCCGGGCTATCAGCAGGCAATGGCCGAATACAAGAAGCGTCTGGCTTCGGGCAATACGATCCTGATGGCCGAAGAAAAGAGCCCGTCCCGTTCGAAGAACCTGCTCGCCATGCTGTTTGGCGGTGGCGACGAGGACGAGGAAGAAGATGTCAGCGTGCCGGCCGAACGTCCCGCGATCGCACGGCAGCCGCAGCGCGAGGAACCGGCGCCAGCCGTCGTGACCGCCTCCGAGCCGGTGATGGTCGCCAATGCCCTGCCGGGTGTCGAGCAGCCATCGCTTGAGGCGCTGCCCGTGCCGCAGGCAAGGCCATCGCTCAAAGAGGCTGATGCAAGTCTTGCCGTCGCCCTCTATCAGCCGCCGCGCAATGCAGCCGAGGACGCGCTCAGCCAGGTCGCCAGTGGCGTACCGGTTCCGGTCGAGGCCCCGACCAGCGAATTCGCGGATTTGCAGGCCGTCAAGATTCCGATTCCGACATTGCTCGGGCCGCGTGGCATGCCTGGCAACGCGGAACAGGGCGTGGCCGCAAATGTGATGACGGCCTCCATCGATCCGGCCATGACGGAGGGTGCAGTCTTGGCTGACGGCATGACGGTTCCGGTGCCGTCGGTCCGGCCATCGGTTGCCGAAGCCCTGCTCGCGAGTGCCGATTCAGAGGTTGAAGCCGAAGTCGACGAAGTCGAGCAGGCTATCTTGTCGCCGGAAGCGGCCGAGGCGCTTGAGAAGGGCAATGCTGAGCCCGAGATGGCGGCAGCCCCGGTGCCGGCGGCGTATCCCAAGGAAATGGCCGTGGCCAAGGTCGAGGATGCGCCCGCCGCGCAACCGCAGCAGCCGGCGCGCTATATCGAGGTTGCCTCGATTGATCGCGAAGAAGAGGCCGAGCCCGAGACGCAGTTTGGCGACATGTTCGACACGCCGGTCGTCCAGGCCGATGGTGTCGAGGCTGGTCTGCCGACCAAGGGTGGCCGTCCGAGCGAGCTGGAGGCCGAGCAGGCGCGCATGGCCATGACCGGCGGCGCCAAGCTGACCAAGAGCATGATCACGCAGTGGGCGCTGAGCAAGGATACGTTCGCGACCGTGAGCAAGCCGGTCAAGGCGCCACGCATCGTTGCCCGCTCGCTCAGCGCACCGAATGCGGCCATTCCGGTCGGCTTCCAGCAGGGCGCGACCTCGGTCGATCCAAGCCGTTTCGGCCAGCCCAAGTCTTAAAGATTACGTCCATCAAGGCACATGAAAAACCCGCCGGTCCGGCGGGTTTTTCGTTTGTGGCGGAAAGCTTGAAACCGGGTTCTACATCGCTTTCGGGGTTCTGCTCAGATCGGCACCCGCCTTGCGTGTCGGCTGATCAGAGCAACAAAAAAACCCACCGCGAGGGTGGGTTTGCTGTTGTGGCTGAAAGCGCTTATTCGGCTTCCGGCGGATTTTCAATCATGCCAAGTGCATGCAGGTAGGTGTCGAGGATCAGGTCCTCTTCCATACGCTCCTGGTCGTCCTTCTTGCGAAGGGCGATGACCTTCTTGAGGATCTTGGTGTCGAAGCCCATGGACTTGGCTTCACCATAGACGTCCTTGATGTCGTCGGCGATGGTCTTCTTTTCTTCTTCGAGACGCTCGATGCGCTCAACAAAGGCGCGGAGCTGGTCGCGGGCGACGCCGTGGGCAGCATCAGACATGGGCAATCTCCTTGGTAGGGGGAATTTTATCGGTGGCGATGAACTGCCGTGAACGGCGTCCCGCGTCAAGTCCCAAAGACGCGGAGGCGATCACTCCTTCGGCCGGTTTTGCTCGAAGGCTGCTTTCTTTTTGTCGTCGGCTTCCTGCTGATGCAGCGCCTTCCAGTCGTCATAGGGCATGCCATAGACGATCTCGCGGGACTCGTCGCGCGTCAGCGGGGCGCCCGCGTCCTTGGCGGCGTCGAGATACCAGTTGGACAGACAGTTACGGCAGAAGCCGGCGAGGTTCATCAGATCGATATTCTGCACATCGGTGCGATCACGCAGATGGGCGACAAGACGGCGAAAGGCGGCCGCTTCGAACTCGATCTGCTGCTGCTGGCTGAGCTTTGTCATGATGTACATTCCTCATCGGGTGTTTCGGATAGGGGGTCTGCCGAAATCGACGGGTAGGGGCCAGTCCGCGAGGCGTGGAGCTCATAGCGATGCAGGGCAGGGTCGGCATTCATCCTTGAAAAGATCGGCGCCAGGCGATCGGCCCATGCCAGCACGCCATCCTTGTCACCGATCAGGTCCTGTCGCACTTCCAGCAGGGCATGCGGGATGCCACGGGTCATGCATTGACGATACATCGTGTCGCCCTTGAGCGCACCGTCATAGGGCTCGTTATCGCCAACCAGGATGTCGCCAGGCTCGTTCAGCAGGTCGATCAAAGGACGAACCGCGCGATGATCGGTGTCCCACAATACGGCCGCGTGCCACGGACGGGCAACGCCCTTCCAGGCCGGAGTGTAGGAATGCAGCGACAGGACGAGGGGTGCCTTGCCGGATGCCATGGCGACCCTTGCGATCGTGTTGCCGACGGCGCGATGATACGGACGGTGATAGGTCTCGATGCGGTGCTGCCATTCGTCTGGCGCAATCGGATGATTGCCGGGGATGATGGCGCCATCCGAGATACGCATGATGATGGTCGGGTCGTCCTCACCGCGATTCGGATCGATCAGCAGACGGGAATAACGCGACATCACCGCCGGCACGCCGAGGCGTGCGGCCAGCGCACGGGTGAGCGCCTCGATGCCGATGTCGAAGGCGATGTGACGTTCGAACGCCGAATCCGGCAGGCCGAGGCGGTCGTAGTCCGCAGGAAGATTGTTGGTCGCGTGATCGGCCAACAGGATCAAGCCGTTGTCATATCGACCGTCTACAATTTCGAAAGGCGGGAATTCATTCATCAGTTCGAAGCCATCTCATGCTAGATGGGTTTGATCGCATGGGGGAATAGGGAGCGCAAGCTTTCACCTCGGTCACGTTTGTGCCAAGATCGGACATGATGGTTCCAACCCTGACCCGAGGTGGGAATTATAATCGATTAGAGTTGCGTTGACATTCTTGGGTCATCATCGCAAGAAGGCATCCAATGCGCATTTATGGAGTTCCGGCGGCAATCGTGCAGAAGCAACATCGACAGACTTGCGACCGCGCTGCCGCGCGTTTTTTAAAGCCCCTTCTTCTCGTAGGAGCCTTGCTCGCGCCAGTCATGGCCGCAAGTGCCGCCCATGCCGAATTCAGGGTCTGCAATGGGACACAGAATTTGGTCGGCGTTTCCGTGGGATATCGAGCCGAGGAAGGCTGGATTACCGAGGGCTGGTGGCAGGTGCCCGCTGGCACATGCGCCACGCTGATCGAAGGTGAACTGCAGTCGCGCTATTACTATCTCTATGCTGAAGACGCTGCCCGCGGCGGACGTTGGGCCGGTGACATCAACATGTGTGTCGCCGAGAACGAGTTCAAGATCGTGGGCGTGAACGACTGCTTCGCGCGCGGCTATCAGCAGATGGGATTCAAAGAATATGACACCGGCCGGCAGGGCAGCTGGATGGTCCAGCTCTCCGATACGTCGGGCACGCAAGAAAGCCAGAACTGATGAAGCGCAACCGCAAAGTAAAGATCCTTGCAACGCTCGGACCAGCCTCTTCCGACGAGGCGATGATTCGGAAACTTCATGAAGCCGGTGCCGATCTTTTCCGTATCAACATGAGCCATTCGAGCCATGAGATGCTGCGGACGCTGATCCAGCGCATTCGCAGCGTCGAAGCCGCCTGCGGCCGTCCGATCGGCATTCTTGCCGACCTTCAGGGGCCGAAGCTGCGCGTCGGCAAATTTGCCGAAACCACGGTCGAGTTGAAGCCGGGTCAGACATTCACGCTCGACAGCAACGAAGCGCCTGGCGACGCGACCCGCGTCTACCTGCCGCATCCGGAAATCATGGAATCGGTCAATGTCGGCGACCGCCTGCTGATCGATGACGGCAAGCTGCATCTGAAGGCCGTCAAGTGCGACGGCAAGACCATCGTCACTGAAGTCGTGTCCGGCACGAAGATTTCCGACCGCAAGGGCGTCAGCCTGCCCGATACCATTCTGGCAACCGGCGTTCTGACCGACAAGGACCGGGCCGACCTGGATGCCGTTCTGGCGACCAATGATGTCGACTGGGTTGCGCTGTCGTTCATCCAGCGTCCGGAAGATCTGGCCGAAGTGCGCAAGATCGCCAAGGGCCGCGTCGGTCTGATGTCGAAGATCGAAAAGCCGCAGGCCATCGAGCGTATCGACGAAATCATCGAGCTGTCCGACGCCCTGATGGTCGCCCGTGGCGACCTTGGCGTAGAAATGCCACTGGAACGTGTTCCGGGCATCCAGAAGCAGCTGATCCGCGCCTGCCGCCGTGAAGGCAAGCCGGTGGTCGTGGCCACCCAGATGCTCGAATCGATGATCACAGCACCCGTCCCGACCCGCGCTGAAGTTTCCGACGTTGCGACCGCCGTGTTCGAAGGTGCAGACGCCATCATGCTGTCGGCCGAATCGGCTTCCGGGCAGTATCCGGTCGAAGCCGTCGCGACCATGGCGTCGATCGCCCACACGGTCGAGCGCGAGCCGCACTATCCGGGCATCATCTACGCCCAGCGTGCCCAGCCGGAAGCAACCGGCGCCGATGCGATTTCGCTGGCTGCCCGCCAGATCGCCGAGACGCTGAAGCTGACGGCCATCGTCTGTTACACATCGTCGGGTAATACCGGCCTGCGCGCCTCGCGCGAGCGTCCGGAAGTGCCGATCATCGCGCTGTCGCCGGTCATCCAGACGGCACGCCGCCTGTCGGTGGTCTGGGGCCTGCACTGCGTCGTGGCCAAGGAGCCTTCGGATCTCGACGACATGGTCAATGGCGCCTGCCGCATCGTGGTCGAGGAAGGTTTCGGCAAGCCGGCAGACCGCATCATCATCTCGGCCGGTGTGCCGCTCGGCACGCCGGGCGCAACCAACATGCTGCGCATCGCCTATATCGGCGCTGACGGCCAGTCGGGCATCTGATCGGTTCCGACATTCAAGAATTGGAAAAGCCGCCCGAGGGCGGCTTTTTTATTGCCCGGATTTAGGGTTTATCCTGGTCGGATTGCGCTTCACTCAACGGGGATGGAGGCTGGCGGTCTTCCAGTTCGGCACGAACTGCGGGGTTCGCCTCGGTTGTCGCTCGGTCCAGGGGTGTGTGGCTTTGTCGATCCAGGCGGGAGGCTGCAAGCGTCGGCTCCAGGGCACGTGCCATGGCCTGCAGGTCGTGCGGCCGGCCGGCGAGCTTTCCGATTGCGGCGATCACCAGATCGGTTGCGACATAGTCCGGCTTATGACCGAGCCCCTTGATCCACACGAGTTCCGATCCGGCGATGTCGCGGGCAAGGCCGCGCGAATGGATCTCCTCCAGCACGATCTCGTCGCTGTCGCCGGTGATCACCACTGTCGGCTTGTCGATCTCGCTGTAGCGCGGCGCAAAGCGGGTCACGTAGCCGAGCAGGTTGGCCACATCGATCGCATTCGACCGAAAGGTCGCGGGCCTGAGCACAAGGGCGGGGCCGGTGTCCTCTGCATAGGTCCGCGAGCGCGCATTCGGCGCAAAGACATGGCGGGTTGCAGCGTCAAGTCTGGCCATGCCGGCATGCAGTGCCAACGTGTGGCAAAAGATCGGACCGATGATCGGCGTCGAGGCGAGATGGTAGTACCAGTCGACGCCGCCCGGCCAGGGATGGGTGGCGGCGGAGAGGAAGAGAAGGCCTGCGGTCTTGTCGGGAAACAGCACGCCGAAGCTTGCCGTGATCGCGCCGCCGAAGGAATGGCCGACGATGATCGCCCGGTCTATGCCCTTCAATTCCATCAGTCTGGCAATGGCGCGCGCCTGCCCGTCGGGAAAGTCGTTCTGCGGGCCGCCACGTTCGGAATAGCCATGGCCGGGCCGATCGACGAAGAGCATCTCGGCGCGCCCCTCCAGAGCATTGAGGAAAGCGCCGGCCTGGTCGCGCAGGTTGCCGCTTGCGCCGTGGATGAAGACGATCGGTGGCAGGTCGGCATTCGCGCCAGCTGGCACATGCAGCGCGTTGAGACGATAGCCGCCGACGTCTGTCAGCGTGCCGATATTCGGGTATGTGGCTTCGATCATCCTGGCGCGCACATAGGTCGCGGCGACAAGAACCAGCAGGAGTGCGGCCAGAAAGACGATGACTATCAGCAAGATCAGGCCTGGTCTGAGGGGGATTGGCAAGGCGGTGACGGCTTTCCAGATGGCGGGTCGGATTGGACAAAGATCGGGCGCTGGCGCCGCTCGTCAAGGGCCGTCGTTGGCAATGCGTCAGGTCCGGGTCCCGGCCAGTTCCTCGGAGATGGTGATGACGAATTCCTGCGCCTCGCGGTCAGCCGGATAGATCTCGACATAACGTTCCCAGGCCTTCAGCGCGGCCTCCTGGCTGCCCCGTTCGGAGAGGATGGCTGCAAGGCCTGCCAGCGCGCCGAAGTGGCGCGGTTCCAGTTCCAGCACCTTGTTGATGTCGGAGACGGATTTCTTGTAGTTGCCCATAGTGTAGTGGAGCGTCGCGCGCTGGTTCCAGGCGCCGACGAAATCCGGGTTCAAGGCGATCGCCTGGTCAAGAAAGTCGAGGGCTGCGGCTGTGCGCTTTTCCTCGGTCGCCTTCTTCGCCCATTCCAGCAGCAGGTCCACGGTCGGGCTTTGCGACGTGTTCCATTTGGCCATGACGGAATTGGCCAACTGCCGGGCGATCTGCGGGCTGCGTTCACGCTTGAGTGCCGCAAGCATGCCGTCGAGATCGCGCGGTCGTTCCGCTGTCTTGACCGGAGCCTGCTCGACCGGATCCTGCTCGATAGAAGGTTGTTCGGTCGGCGCTGGTGGTGTGCCTGGAAACGGTTGGTCCGGCACCTGACCGACCGCGATGCCTGCGATCAGCAGGGCGGGCAGGGCGAGGGTGGTCAAGGTGAGTCGCAACGAAAGAAGGCGCATACCGGGACGATAATCCCTCTGCGCCTTCTTTCAAACTCAAATTTACGAAATCAACACGCCGTCTGTACGGCGGGGTATTCCCGCAGGCATGGCGCGCCAGAAGGCAGCGCCGAAACCTCAGCCCTGACGAGCCTTGAAACGCGGGTTCATCTTGTTGATGATGTAAACACGACCCTTGCGGCGAACCAGACGGTTGTCGCGGTGACGGGCCTTAAGCGCTTTCAGCGAGTTCTTGATCTTCATTTTCCTGGTCCACAACAATTGTCGGGGAATGGTTTATTCGCCCGCTGCCAAAAACAATCAAAAGAGCGCCGCCCGGGCGCATCCCTGAAGAGTTGGCCGCAATTACCGCGACCAGCCCGGTCATGTCAACCTTCAATGCCGGATTTGCGCGGTCGAAGCGGCGAATATTCCCGGAAATTCAGCCTTTAATCGACATTATTTCTGTCACATGTCCCATCTTGCGACCGGGCCGTGCTTCGGTTTTTCCATAGAGGTGCACAAGGACATTGCTCTTGGCGAGCCATGCCGGGACGGAATCGATGTCGTCACCGATCAGATTCGTCATCACGCAGTCGGAATGGCGCGACGGGTCACCGAGCGGCATGCCGGCCACCGCGCGAATATGCTGCTCGAACTGCGAGACGATGCAGGCGGCCTCCGTCCAGTGGCCGGAATTGTGCACACGCGGGGCAATCTCGTTGGCGATCAGGCCGCCATCGGCGAGCACGAAAAACTCCATTCCGACAACGCCGACATAGTCCAGACCGTCGAGCAGCCTGGTTGCCGCCTGGCGCGCGGCAATCGCCGTTTCCGTCTGGATTGCGGCCGGCAGCGTCGATGTGTGCAGGATGCCGTTGCGGTGGACGTTTTCGGTCGGGTCATAGGCCCGCACTTCGCCATCGGCGCTGCGGGCGGCGATGATGGATACTTCCCGAACGAAGGGCACGAAGCTTTCAAGGATCAGCGGGACGGAGCCGAGAGCCGCAAAGCCGCCTTCAGCCGTATCGCCCTTGCGATAGACCTTCTGCCCCTTGCCGTCGTAGCCGAAGCGGCGGGTCTTCAAGACGCCTTCGCCGCCGAAATCGGCCAGTGCCGCTTCCAGGTCGGTCTGGCTGTCGACGGCGTGAAAGCGTGCCGTCTCGATGCCTGAGGCATTGAGGAACCGTTTTTCGGCGACGCGGTCCTGGGCAACTTCCAGTGCCTTTGCCGGCGGGTAGACCGGAACGCTCGCAACCAGCCGTTCGACTGCCGCCACGGGCACGTTTTCGAATTCATAAGTGACGACGTCGCAAAGCCCTGCCAGTTCTGCCAGCGCTTGCGGATCGTCATAGGCGGCGGTGATCTGGGCATTGGCCACCTGCGCTGCCGGGCTGTCCGCCTGCGGCTCGAGGATGACTGTGCGATAGTTCAGCCGCGCGGCGGCCATGGCGAGCATGCGGCCGAGCTGGCCGCCGCCGATGATGCCGATCGTGCGAATGGTCATGGAGTTTCGTCCATCGGATATTCGGCGACGGAGCCGGCCTGACGCTCGATCCAGTCGTCCAGTCTTTCGGTCAGTTCGTCATCGTGCAAGGCGAGAACGCGGGCGGCAAGAAGAGCGGCGTTGACTGCGCCGGCGCGGCCGATGGCCAGCGTGCCGACAGGAATGCCGGCCGGCATCTGGACAATGGAATAGAGACTGTCGAGGCCCGACATGGTCTTGGACTGCACGGGAACGCCGAAAACCGGCAGGGGCGAGAGCGAGGCCACCATTCCGGGCAGGTGGGCTGCCCCGCCGGCACCGGCGATGATGATCTTGAAGCCCTCGTCGCGCGCGCCCTTGGCAAAAGCATACATGCGATCGGGCGTGCGGTGTGCAGACACGATGCGGGCTTCATAATTGACGCCGAGCGCGTCCAGCGTATCCGCAGCGTTTTTCATCGTCTCCCAGTCGGACTGGCTTCCCATGATGATGGCGACGGGGGGGCACTCAGCTGTCATCGGATTTCCTTCTGCGGTCAGGCGATGATGTCCGGAATGATCTGATCCTCGATTGAGGTGATCTTGTCCTTGATGGACAGTTTCTTCTTTTTCATTCGCTGGATTCTCAAGGCATCGCAGCCGGTCGAGATCATCGCATTGATGGCGACGTCGTAGTCCTCGTGCTCCTGGCGAAGCCGTGCCAGTGCGAGCCTGACGTCCGCCTGCTCTTGATCGGCCATTGTTTGTTCCCCGATTGCCGCTTTGTGCACTTTCTTTAAGGATGCACGGTAGATTCGCGCAAGCTCCTATCACCAAATACCGGTAACGGGAAGTTATCCTTGTCTGCGTTTTTGCCGCAATGAAATGGGTTCTTTGCCTTCGACAAACCGCATTCTTCGTGTCACATTACGTTCGTAAAGCCTGAAACTCCAGTGGAGAGAGCTGGAAGTAGGCCAATAAGGAAGGACGCATCAAATGACCATGCAGGCTCATCTTGAATCGCTGGAAAAGAAGCACGGTGCTTTGGAGGAAAGGCTCCATACCGCTCTCGCATCCCCCTCCGTCAACGATGAACATATTGCCGAATTGAAGCGTCTTAAGCTGCGTCTTAAGGATGAAATGGAACGCCTGAAGGCTTCCACACGACATTGACAGGATGTGGCTGCGCCGGCTCCGGATAATCCGGACCCGATGTACTGAGTGAAGCAGCCACCGTTTTTCAGGCCCCGGAGTTCATATCGACTTCGGGGCCTTTATTTTGTCCGCATTCTGCAGGGAGCAAGGCGGCTCAGGACCAGAATTGGTCGAGCCACAGGTTCATCCGGTCGAAACCCGGACGGTTGACGCAGTAGATGCGGCGGGTACCTTCAGCCTTCACATCGACCAGGCCGCAATCCAGCAGTGCCTTCAAATGCTGGGAGACTGCCGGACGGCTGATTGGCAGCGTCTTGGCGAGGTCATTCACGGTCTTCGGCGATCGACGCAGATCCTCCAGGATGTGACGCCTGTTCGGGTCTGCGATAGCCGTGAAAGGATCCGCGTTGGTCATGGCGAAACGTTATGTCAAAGGCGAATGCGCGGCAAGCGCGAATGTGCGCTGCAGCAGGGCTTTCGGGTGCCTGGCACAGACCGGCGCCGGGATGCCGGCGTGGAGGGGCTTTCTTCTATGATGAACAGGATCGCCGCTACATCAATGAGTGGAAATTCCGTGCATTGATCCTGCTTTTCGCCGTAGCGTCTGACAGAGCGCACGATGTGGGCGCTCGCGATGTCTTTCGGCCACCGACAGGGAGGTCGCGGGCGAGGTGCGAAGCATAGAAGTTCGGGTCCATGCGCATTGTCCGGTTGATCCTTGCGGGAGAGCGGTCTATCGGATTTGCTGAGATATAACGAGGGTGTGTTCCGCAGGTTGCGGGCACACCCGGAAACGGAACCTTCGATGACCAAGACACAAGATCGCTGCCGCCTCGTGCTGATCGTCCCGGACCTGGCGGATGCCGCTGAGCAGGCGCGCATTCTAGGTGATGCGTTGCGCGGCGGCGACGTCGCGTCCGTGATCATTCCGCAATACGCGCTGGATGACGCGACATTCCAGAAACATGCCGAACTGTTGGTTCCGGTGATCCAGGAGGCGGGTGCCGCGGCGCTGATCGTCGACAACAGCCGGGTCGCCGGGCGGGTGAAGGCCGACGGCCTGCATGTCAGCGGCAATTCGGCAGCCCTGACCGAGGCGGTCGAGAATCATACGCCGAAGATGATCGTTGGCGGCGGCAACGCGATGGACCGCCATCACGCGCTGGAAATGGGCGAGGCGCAGCCGGACTACATCTTCTTCGGCAGGCTGGATGGCGACATCAAGCCCGAAGCACATTCGAAGAATATCGCTCTTGGCGAGTGGTGGTCGGCGATGATCGCCATCCCGTGCATCGTCATGGGCGGCACCGATCCTTCCTCGGCCGTGGCCGTGGCCGAGAGCGGTTGCGAGTTCGTGGCACTCGGCAAGGCGGTTTTCGACGATCCGGCCATGGCTGCGACGATTGTTTCCCAGGTGAATGCCGAACTTGACGAAAAAGCGCCACGGTTTGAAGATTGAACCGCTCCATGCGCCAATCCTTGTCCTTCCATCGTCTGATTCTCGCCGCTTTCACAGGGCTTGCCCTTGCAACGGCGCCGGCCGTGCATGCGCAGGATGCGGAAGATGGCCTGGAGATTGGCGATGCGCCGGCGATCCGGCCCGCAGACCCCGAGGATGCCGGCACGATCGATCGCGGCCAGCGGCCAAGCAGCAGCGAAGGCGATGCAACAACGCTGGACCGCGCCGATCGCGATGCCCGGCAGCCGGAGATCAAGTCCGGGCGCGGCGAGGGCAAGGTCGACCAGACCGGTAAGACCGACAAGGCTGGCAAAGGCGACAAGGCTGGTCAGGGCGGTGGCGAAGAAGAATTGCAGGGGATCAACATCTACCTGCGCATGGGCACGCCGCTTCCTGATGTGCCGAAGGAAAAGGAATTTACCGGAGAGCCGGACGAGGCTTATGGCGCCTTCCAGCGCGGCCTGTTTCTGACTGCGGTGGACAAGGCGCTGCCGCGGGCGCAACTCGGCGATCCGGCGGCGCAGACTTTGCTAGCTGAGATCATGTCACGCGGGCTTGGCGTCAAGCGCGACCTGAAAGGCGCAAGCTTCTGGTATGGCCAGGCGGCACAGGGCGGCGAACCCTCGGCGATGTTCAAGTATGCCCTGCTTCTGATGGAGGGCAAATACGTCGCGCGCGACAAGGCGAAGGCAGACGAATACATGCGCAATGCCGCCGATGCCGGCAATGGCTCGGCGCAGTTCAACTGGGCGCAGATCCTTGTTTCGGACAATCCCGGCGTCCGTGGCCTGACAATGGCCATGCCCTACTACGAGAAGGCGTCCGAGCAGGGCATTGCGGATGCGCAATATGCACTGGCCCAGGTCTATACGGCCCTGAAGGATGTGCCCGAGGAGAAGAAGGCCAAGGCCCGTGATTGGCTTGAGCGGGCGGCGAAGGCCGGTTTCGATACGGCGCAGCTCGATATCGGCATCTGGCTGGTCAACGGCATCAACGGCCCGCGCGACTATGATGCCGGCTTTCGCTGGCTGAGCATTGCTGCCAAGCGCGGCAATGTGGTGGCGCAGAACCGGCTGTCGCATCTCTATATCAATGCACTCGGCACACGGCCCGACCCGGTCGAGGCTGCAAAATGGTATGTATTGTCGCGTCGTGCAGGTCTGACAGATCCGGCCCTTGAGGACTTCTATCTCGGTCTCAACGAGGAACAGCAGAAGCAGGCGATCGACGGGGCTAACCGCTTCCGCCGGAGCTGACGCGCTTCGTTTTTTTTGAATACGACCGCTTGGGGGAGCGGCGGCATGGAAATCTTCGATCTTTTCCAGCGTCTGGGCCTCGCCATCGCCATCGGTGCTGCCGTCGGCGTCGAGCGTCACTGGCGCGAGCGTGACGAGCCGGAGGGTGGACGAACAGCCGGGATACGGACCTTTACCCTGATCGGCATGACGGGAGGCCTTGCGGGGCTGATCGAGCTTGCCGTGAAGGGAGAAGCTTTTCCGGGGCTGGTGGTGACCGGTTTCCTGCTCTGCGTCACCGCGATCATCCTGCGCTTCGGCGTGATGGAAGCGCTGGCGCAGAAATCCTTCAGCGCCACGACCGTGATTGCCGCCGTGACGACATTCGGCCTTGGCACGCTCTCGGTCATCGGCGACATGGTGCTGGCATCCGCCGGCGGTGCGGCCATGGTTACGGTTCTGGCGAGCCGGGAATTCCTGCATGGGGCGATCCGGCGACTGAAATGGGAAGAATTGCGCTCGGCGGTCATTCTTCTGGCGATGACATTCGTGCTATTGCCGCTGATCCCGGCCGAGCCAGTGGGTCCCTTTGGCGGGGTGTCGCCGCGCAGTCTGGTGGTGCTGGTCATCGCGCTCGCGTCTATCTCTTATGTGGGCTATGTCGCCGTGCGCCTGCTGGGTCAGGGGCAGGGGGATCTGGTGGCCGGCGCCGTGGGCGGTGTCGTCTCATCGACGGGCACGACACTTGCGCTTGCGCGACGAAGCTTGAATGCCGGTTCGTCGGCGGGACTTGCTGCCGGGGCGCTGGTTGCCGGGGCCGTTTCGCTGGTCCGCACCGTGTTTCTGATGCTGGCGCTTTCACCCGCGCTGGGATGGTCCGTCGTGCCGGGTCTTGGAACGGCGGCACTGGTGATGGTTGCTGCGGCTCTCTTTTTCGTGCGCTGGCGCGAACCTGCGGGTGAGGGCGACCTGCCGGCCAATCCGTTCGAAATCGGTTCTGTCATCCGCATGGCGTTGCTCATCGCCGCCGTCGCTTTCCTCGCCCGCGCGGCGAGCGAGGCCTTCGGCGAGGGCGGGCTTTACCTCGTCTCTGTGCTTTCGGCCTTTGCTGATGTCGATGCTGCCACGGTGACGATTGCCGGCATGGCGGATCGGCTAAGCTCGGCCGTTGCGGTCGAGGCTATCGGCCTTGCGGTGATCGCCAACATCGTGGCGAAGGCGCTCTATGCTGCTGGGACAGGCAGCCGCAGCTTTGCTGCCAAAGTGGCTTTCGGTTCGCTACTCGCCGTATGTGCCGGCCTTGCCGCCCATTGGGCTGCGGGGCTGCTATAGGCCTTGTGCATGACCGGATGGCGGGATGCCCCTTGAAATCCGGCAATTTTTGTGGTCTTGAACCGCGCAACCGCTGCCGCGCGCAAGCGCCGCTCTTGTCGCTTCCTTAAGGCGACCACCGAATTTCAAGGATTGTCACCGAATGGCCCGTTCAGCTCTTCTCAACGTCATGGTTCAGTCCGCCATCAAGGCGGGCAAGTCGCTGGCGCGCGACTTCGGCGAAGTGCAGAACCTGCAGGTCTCCGTGAAGGGTCCGGGTGACTTCGTTTCGCAGGCTGATTTCCGCGCCGAGAAGATCGTGCGGGAAGAGCTTTTGAAGGCGCGTCCGACCTATGGTTTCCTTGGCGAGGAAAGCGAAGAGATCAAGGGCACCGATGGCGCACATCGCTGGATCGTCGATCCGCTTGATGGCACGACCAACTTCCTGCACGGCATTCCGCAGTTTGCCGTCTCGATCGCGCTGGAGCGCAATGGCGAAATTGTCGCCGGCGTGATCTTCAACCCGGCGACCGACGAGCTCTACACAACGGAGAAGGGCGGCGGCGCCTTTCTCAACGATCGCCGCATCCGCGTCGGTGCCCGCAAGGTGCTTTCGGATTGCGTGATCGGTTGCGGTGTGCCGCATCTCGGTCGTGGCCAGCACGGCAAGTTCCTCATCGAACTGCGTCATGTCATGGGCGAAGTTTCCGGCGTGCGGCGCATGGGCGCTGCTGCCCTCGATCTCGCCTATGTCGCGGCTGGTCGGCTGGATGGGTTCTGGGAATCCGGTCTCAACATCTGGGATGTAGCAGCCGGTGTGCTGCTGATCCGCGAAGCTGGCGGTTTCGTCTCCGACATGAAGGGCACGCAGGACATGTTCGAGACCGGTGCCTTGATCGCCGGCAACGAGTATATTCGCAAAGCCTTGGAAGAAGTGATTAATCGTCCCGTGCCGAAGGCGTAACGCCATTCAAAACGGGGCTGTATGACGCGGCTTTCCGGCTTCAATTCGTCTCATTTTTCTACTAGCCTTCGGGACTGAGATTCCCCGGAGGTTGAGTACACATGGCGAAAGTGAAGCTGGCGGACCTGGAAGTGGGCGAAACCCGAGCAGGGGATTACGGCCAGAAGCTCTCCAGCCCGATGCCTTTCTTCACCACAATGGTCATCTTCCTGATCATCGTCGGTTTCATCGCGGCCATCCTGTATCGACAGGCCCACGCGGCCTTCGTCACCAATCCGGGGCTGAATGGCCTCATTCTTGGCGTGCTGGCCGTCGGCATCATCCTGGTGTTCAACCATGTGCTGGCGCTTCGCCCGGAAGTCCGCTGGTTCAATTCCTTCCGTGCCGCCGGCAATGATTTCGACCGCGTCGGTCGCGACCCGCGTCTACTCGCCCCGATGAAATCGCTGATCGGCGGCCGCCGCTCGATGGCGATTTCCAGCACCGCGCTGCGGTCCATTCTCGATTCGATCGGTACCCGCCTCGACGAATCACGCGATACGACACGCTATCTCGTCGGCCTGCTGGTGTTTCTCGGCCTGCTTGGCACCTTCTGGGGCCTGCTGGGTACGATCGCCTCGATCAACGATGTCATCCAGTCGCTCGATCCGTCTTCCGGCGACAGCAATGACGTCCTGACCGCGCTGAAGACCGGCCTGACGGCACCACTGGCCGGCATGGGAACGGCGTTTTCGTCTTCGCTGCTCGGCCTGTCCGGCTCGCTGGTCCTCGGTTTTCTCGATCTCCAGGCGGGCCGCGCGCAGAACCGCTTCTATACGGAACTGGAAAACTGGCTGTCTTCCGTGACGGACCTCGATTCCGAACTGGCGATGGTCTCCGACGCCAGCGGCGCGGTTGCCAGCGAGGATGTGAAGCTGCTGCTTGTGGAGGTTGCGAGGCTCGCCAATCGCGAAGGCGGCGACACGAGCAACAGCGAACGGTCCGTTGCTGCGATTGCCGGACTGGCAGAGGGCATCCAGGGGCTGGTGAAGAATATGCGCAACGAACAGCAGATGCTGCGCGACTGGATCGAGGCGCAGCAGGAGGACGCCCGCGCGATGCGCAAGACGCTCGACCGGCTGAACGACAAGATCGGCGGGACGAAGTAAATGGCGCTCGGCCGCAACCGGCGCCGGGAGCGCTCCGTCGATTACTGGCCGGGCTTCGTCGATGCCCTGTCGACGCTGCTTCTGGCGATCATGTTCCTGCTCACGGTCTTCGTCCTGGCACAGTTCATCCTGAGCCGGGAGATTTCCGGCAAGGACGAGGTGTTGAACAGGCTGAACAGCCAGATTGCCGAACTCACACAGTTGCTGGCGCTTGAAAAGAGCGGCAAGCAGGATCTCGAGGACACACTGGCCAGCCTGCAGTCGTCGCTGGCATCCTCGGAAAGCGAGCGAAGCCGCTTGCAGCAGCTTCTGGAAAGCGGAGCCGGGTCTGCGGATGCGGCCAATGTGAAAGTGGGCAGGCTGACTCAGGAACTGGACGCGGAAAAGCAGGTCAGCACGCGGGCAATGAGCCAGATCGAGCTGCTCAACCAGCAGATCGCCGCATTGCGGGCACAGATCGCTGCCATCGAGGAGGCGCTGCAGGCGTCGGAAGCCAAGGATGCAAATTCCCAGGCGAAGATCTCCGATCTTGGCCGCCGGCTCAACGTGGCCCTGGCGCAGCGGGTCCAGGAATTGAATCGCTATCGATCCGACTTCTTCGGCCGGCTGCGGGAAATCCTGTCGGATCGTGAAAACATCCGCATCGTCGGTGACCGTTTCGTCTTCCAGTCGGAAGTGCTTTTCCCTTCGGGCGGCAATGTGCTCAATCCGGCCGGGGAGGTCGAGATGGCAAAGCTGGGTACTGCCCTGCTTGATCTTGCGCGGGAGATTCCACCGGAAATCAACTGGGTGCTGCGTGTCGATGGTCATACTGACAATGTGCCGCTCGCCGGAACGGGTCGTTACGCCGACAACTGGGAGCTGTCTGCCGCACGTGCGATCTCGGTGGTGAAATACCTCATTGCCCAAGGGGTTCCCGCAAACCGTCTGGTGGCTGCGGGTTTCGGGGAAAACCAGCCGATTGCCGAAGGCGACAGCGTCGAGGCACGATCCCAGAACCGCCGCATCGAGCTGAAACTCACTGAACGGTGAATTCGGTACTGTACAGTTCCAGACCCACCCTATTTGAGGATTGTATTACGTGCGCGTAAGCGTAACACTGCGTGCTGCGGGAGGACATCATGCAGCAATTCGATATTCTGGTCATCGGTGCCGGTTTGGCTGGCCTTGTTGCCGCCACCGAAGCGGTGGAGCGGGGCCTCAAGGTCGGTGTTATCGATCAGGAGGGCGAACAAAATCTCGGTGGCCAGGCTTTCTGGTCGCTGGGTGGCCTGTTCTTCATCGACAGTCCCGAGCAACGGCGGATGGGCATTCGCGACAGCTTTGATCTCGCGCGGCAGGACTGGTTCGGTTCGGCAGGGTTTGATCGCACCGAGGATTTCTGGCCACGCCAATGGGCAGAGGCCTATCTGCATTTTGCCGCCGGCGAGAAGCGGAGCTGGCTGAAGGCGCAAGGGGTAAGCTGGTTTCCGGTGGTCGGCTGGGCCGAGCGTGGCGGAGCGCTCGCCACTGGACACGGCAATTCCGTGCCGCGCTTTCATGTGACATGGGGCACCGGCCCGGGTGTGCTTGCGCCCTTCGTACAGCGGGCCAGGAGTGCTGCAGATGCTGGCAAGCTGACGTTCCTGTTCCGTCATCAGGTGGATCGCCTGGTTGTTACCGATGGCGCGGTGACGGGTGCCGCCGGTTCTGTTCTGGCAGGCGACGCGACACCAAGGGGCGCCACCAGCTCGCGCAATGTGATCGGCAGCTTCGAGGTGCGGGCAGACGCTGTGATCGTTGCTTCCGGTGGCATCGGCGGCAACCACGATCTGGTGCGCAAGAGCTGGCCTGTGGACCGGCTCGGGCCGCCGCCGAAATCGATGGTCGCGGGCGTGCCTGCCCATGTCGATGGGCGCATGCTCGGGATAACGCAGGTGGCCGGTGGCGAGGTCATCAATGGCGACCGGATGTGGCACTACACGGAGGGCCTGCGCAACTGGGATCCGATCTGGCCGAACCACGGGATCCGCATCCTGCCCGGACCGTCTTCGTTCTGGTGCGATGCCGATGGCAACCGGTTCGCCTCCCCGGTCATGCCGGGCTTCGATACGCTGGCGACGCTGAAGGCGATCAGAGCGCGCGGGGATGAGTATTCCTGGTTCATCCTCAACAAGGCGATCATCAAGAAGGAGTTTGCGCTGTCCGGTTCGGAGCAGAATCCCGACCTGACCGAAAAGGATCTGCCGCTGCTGTTGAAACGGCTGGGCAAGAACCCGCCGGGTCCGGTCCAGGCTTTCATGGACAAGGGGGAAGACTTCGTCGTCCGTGACACGCTGGAAGACCTGATTTCGGCGATGAACGCAGTGACCGGCGAACATCGCCTTGGCATCCACCATGTCAGGACGCAGATCGAGGCTCGCGACCGGGAGATCGACAACACGTTCAGCAAGGATGCACAGGTCACCGCCATTCGCGGTGCGCGCAACTATCTCGGCGACAAACTGATGCGTACGGCAAAGCCACACAGGCTGCTCGATCCCAAGGCGGGACCGCTGATCGGGGTCCGGCTGCATATCCTGACCCGCAAGACGCTGGGCGGTTTGCACACCGATCTCGACGGACGGGTGCTGTCGCGCGACAACAAGCCGATTGCCGGGCTCTATGCGGCGGGGGAAGTATCAGGCTTCGGCGGTGGCGGCATGCATGGCTACAATGCGCTGGAGGGCACCTTCCTCGGCGGCTGCCTGTTCTCCGGACGCGTTGCCGGCAGAGCCGCCGGAGGTTGATCCGGCGGTCTCCTTGTTACGGGCAAATTGAGATGGCAATCAGTCCATCTGCACGTTGGCGTCGCGCACGACAGGTGTCCACTTGGCCATCTCGGCCTTGACGTGGGCTGCCAGTTCCTCGGGGCTCGATGCGACGACGGTTGCGCTGAATTCCTTCATGCGCTCGACAACGGCCGGATCGGCCATGGCGACTTTTGCCGAGGCGTTCAGGCGGTCGACGACCTCCTTGGGCGTGCCTTTCGGGGCAAACAGCGCGTTCCAGGTATAGGTCTCGTAGCCTGGGATACCAGCCTCGGCCATAGTCGGCACGTCGGGGAAGGATGGCGCCCGTTCGGCTGTCGTCACGGCCAGCGCCCGCAACGTGCCGGCCTTGATGTGGCCAGAGGACGAAGGAAGATTGTCGAACATGATCGAGACCTGGTTGCCGATCACATCGGTGAGGGCAGGGCCGGAGCCCTTGTAGGGCACGTGCTGCATCTTGACGCCGGCCATGGCGTTGAACAATTCGCCTGACAGATGCAGCGGAGTGCCATTGCCCGACGAGGCATAGCTGTACTTTTCCGGCTCGGCCTTCAGCAGGGCAAGCAGTTCCTTGACGTCCTTTGCCGGTAATTGCGGATTGACGACCAGCACATTCGGAACGACCACAAGCAACGAGACCGGGGCGAAGTCGGTTTCGGCATCATAGGGCTTGTTCTTCAGGATCAGCGGATTGAGCGCATGGGTGGCAACGGTGCCCATCAGGATCGTGTAGCCGTCCGGTTCTGCGCGTGCGACATTTCCAGCACCGAGGCTGCCGCCGGCGCCGCCGACATTCTGCACCACGACCTGCTGACCGAGATCGGTCGACATGCGCTCGGCAATGACCCGCGCGACGACATCGGTCGAGCCGCCCGCGGCAAAGGGCACGACCAGCGTGACAGCACGCTCGGGAAATTCGGCCTGCGCCGTGCCGACCGACACCACGCCGGCCAGCAGGCCCGCCGCGATTATGGATTTAACGAATGACATGAACATTCCTCCCGTCATGTGTTGACTATCCGGCGGCCACAGCTCCTCCCGCGCCCGTCCGGATGGGTTGATTGTCGCGTTCCGGTGAGACCGAACAACGGCAATGCGCTGTGGTTGTAGGACGGCTGCACGTCTTTGGTGGGGGATGGGTGGATTTCTGCCCAAACGGCCGCAAACATGGGTGAAGATCCACCCATGTTTGTTCGTCGCCTCAGCGGTCTTGCGCTGGTGCGCTACTGCGCCGCGGCGGTGAAATCGCGGCCGCCGGTCTCGAACTGCAGGCGAGCCAGTTTGGCATAGAGGCCACCCTGCTGAATCAGGCTCTGATGCGTTCCTTGTTCGACGATATGGCCATCATCAAGCACCAGGATGCGGTCTGCCTTGAGTACCGTTGCAAGGCGATGGGCGATGACGATCGTCGTGCGGTTGCTCATCAGGCCGTCGAGGGCTTTCTGCACAAGCGTCTCGCTTTCGGCATCCAGCGCCGAGGTCGCTTCGTCGAGCAACAGCAGGGGAGCGTCGCGGAGCAGTGCACGGGCAATGGCGATACGCTGGCGCTGGCCGCCGGACAGCGTTATGCCGCGTTCGCCGACGACGGTGTCGAAGCCGTTTTCAAGTCTGTTGATGAACTCGCTCGCCTGGGCTGCTTCGGCCGCTGCCTCGACCATCCGGCGGTCGGCGTTTGGCGAGCCGAAGGCGATGTTGTCATGGATCGACGCGGCGAAGATGGTGACGTCCTGCGGCACGATGGCCGTGCGGGCACGCAAGGCCTGCGGATCAACGGTGCGGATATCGGTGCCGTCGAGATAGACCGTGCCCTGTGACGGATCGTAGAATCGCAGGATCAGCGAAAAAATGGTGCTTTTCCCGGCCCCTGACGGACCGACAATGGCGACCGTTTCGCCCGGAGCGACGTTGAAGGACAAGCCTTTGAGAGCGGATTTCGCGGTGCGGGAGGGATAGGCGAAGCGCACGTCGTCGAATGTCACGCGGCCCTCGGCCGGCATCGGCAGGACAGCTGGATGTGCGGGTGCCGCGATGGCCGGATGTTCTGCGAGCAGTTCGGTCAGGCGCTCGGCGGCCCCGGAGGCCTGGGAGAGTTCACCCCAGACTTCCGACAGGGTGCCCAGCGAGCCGCCGGCAATCACGGAACAAAGCAGGAACTGGCCGAGCGTGCCGGCGGACATCGTGCCGGCTAGGACGCTTTGCGCGCCGAACCAGAGCACGGCGACGATGCTGCCGAAAATCAGCGCTATGGCGACGCCGGTCAAGAGCGACCGCGACTTGATGGCAGCACGGGCCGCTTCATAGGCGCTTTCCACGGCGGAGCCATATCGCAGGCGCGCCATTTCCTCGGCGTTGAAGGCCTGCAGGGTGCGGGCGAAGCCGATCATCTCACCGGCAAAGGTGGACGCTTCGGCCAAAGTGTCCTGAGCTGTGCGGGAGCGCTTGCGGACCGAGCGGCCGAAGGCGACCAGCGGAAAGACGATGATCGGGATGGCTGCCAGCACCATGACCGACAGGCGCGGGCTGGTGTAGATCATCATCGCGACCGCGCCGAGACAGAGAATCGAATTGCGCAGGGCGAGCGAGGCGGTCGCGCCGACCGCAGATTTCAGCTGAACCGTGTCCGCGGTCAGGCGGGAGACGATTTCGCCCGACTGGTTGATGTCGAAGAAGGATGGCGACAGCCGGGTCACATGGGCGAACACGTCGCGGCGCAAATCCGCGACCACACGCTCGCCAATGGTGATGACGAAATAGTAGCGCATGGCGCTGGCAACGGCGAGGACCAACGCCATGACGATCATCATGGCGAAGTATTTGTTGATAAAGCCGCTGTCGGAAACATTGAAGCCGTGATCGAGCATGCGGCGGATGGCAATGGGCAAGGCAAGCGTGGTGGCCGCGGCAAGGCCGAGGAAGATGACGGCGCCGGCGACCAGTCCGCGATATCGTTTCACATAGGGCAAGAGACTGCTTAGCGGCTTCAGTGAGCGGCGTTTCTTGTCGTTGTTTTCTGCTTCCAAGGTCACTCGGCATTGCTCCTGACAGTGCTTGCAGGCTTTCGTGCCGTGGCACTTGTTATCCCTGCGCCCTTCATGTATAGGCACGGCATCGAATTGGGAAGCCGTGGCCTGATCGGACTGCGGCTTCATGTATTGAATAGGTCCCGCTGGCGCAATTGCGGCAAATGGACCCTACCGGCACAGCAGGAATAGAGTTATGAAGGCTGACATTCATCCCGACTACCACGTCATCAAAGTCGTCATGACCGATGGCACCGAATATGAAACGCGTTCGACCTGGGGTTCGGCTAACGCTACCATGAACCTCGAAATCGATCCGAAGTCGCATCCGGCCTGGACCGGCGGTAACCAGCAGTTGATGGACCGCGGTGGCCGCCTTTCGAAGTTCAACAAGCGTTTCGGCGGCCTTGGCCTCTAATCGTCTGCGAACTCTGCAAGATTGCAAAAAGCCCGGCTTCAGCCGGGCTTTTTTTTGTTTTGACCGATCCTGCGCAAGAGTACCGTTCAGATTGCTGCCAGCCGGTCGGCGACCTCCTCGAGAGCGAGATCGTGCTTTGCTGCGAGCGTCTTGCCGAATTCGATCAGGGCCATGATATTGCCAGGACTTGCATCGTCGAGTGCGTCGTTGGCACCGACGAGAGGCGCATCCAGCCTGAAATAATTCAACGACCCGCGATTGGCCGTGGTGACGATCGTTGCGCCGTCGGTAAATTTCGGCGGATTGCGGTTCATAAGCTTGTTGAGCTGATAGGACGCCGTACTCGCCTGTCCCTGCATGAAGACTGAAATCAGCGGCGTGTCATTGGCCGGATTGATCCAGCCGCCGGCACCCCAGTTCTTCGCCTGCTGATAGGGGATCTTGCGGTTGGCGGATCCCGTTCCGAGTGAAAGGATGATCATTTCCTCGCCATTGTCGCGCCAACCAAGCTTGCTGCCTTCTACATAGGCGGCCATGGCCGGGTCATTGGCGAAGACGCCACCGTCAACCATCGGGATCACCGGAATTTCCCCCCGGTTCCTTGCGGCAAGATCCTCGACCAGCGCCGGTTCGAAATAGGTGGGAGCTGCCGATGAGCCCCGCACCGCCTGCCAGAAATAGAAGCGCGCGTGCTCGGCATCTGCATTGGTCATGAAGACGGCACGTCGCGTGTGGATGTCGTATGCCGTGATCAGTACCTTGGTCAAAGCCTGGGCAATTTCCGTCGTCTTGCCCAGCATGTCGATCAGGATCTTTTCCAGCGCCGCTGCATCGTAGTGCTCGTCCAGCAGGCCACCAAGATTGGCGAGCTTGCGGAACAGGGACTGGTCGAAGATCGCTGGCCCCTTGACGCGATAGAGTTCAAGCAGCATCGCCGCGTTGGCAACGGGCTGATCCGGATGGCGGGGTTTCGGGCAGGTAAGGCCGGCGGCGATGATGGCGCCGGTCGATGTGCCGGCGATCAAGTGGAAGTAGCGATAGAGGGGCAATGTCTTGCCCCGGGCCTTGAGCTTGTCTTCGAGCACGGTGAGTACGGCTGCGGGAACGGCACCGCGAATGCCACCGCCGTCTATCGAAAGAATGAACTTCGTCATGACGTCCTCCCTTGGATTGCAAGAGAGTGACATCATTATTTAAAGTTGTAAATATCCTAACAAACACGCTGAGGTGCATGGTTAACAAAAAGCCCGGTCATGCGGGCGCATGCCGGGCTATCGTATCATTTCAGATCGTTTTGGGGCGAGCGTGGCTCAGCCGGCGTTGAAAGCCGTGCGCAGCAGGTTCAACTGTGCCTGGACGCTGTTTTCGTTGTCCGGCAGGAATTCTTCTTCCTGCGGGCGATAGATTTCGCGGTCGAGCAGGGCGATGCGGTTCTGCAGGCGCAGCGAGCGCTCGACGAGATCGCGGAAGGATTCCGGGAGGTCGAGCCAGCCGGGGGCCGTGCGATCGACGTTGAAGCCGTCGAGGCGCACCTTGCTCTTTTCGGAGAGAACCTGATCGCGGCTCATCTCGCCATTGTTGACGGCACGCTGCAGCAGCAGCCAGGAAGCCATCTGCATCAGGCGGGTGGTCAGGCGCATGGATTCAGCGGCGTAGAGAACAGATGCCTGACGGGGCAGGACCTTGGCGGCAGCGCGGCCAGGACCGTCGAGGTAGGCGGCGGTTTCTTCAACCAGGCCCATGCCTTCAGCATAGGTCGCCTTGAACTGGCTGGATGCCGCTGCGCGACCGGCGAAGCTAACCGTATTCAACCCGAGTTCCGACATGGATGTTTCCCTGTAAAACGCATCACTATTGTACGTAACGGCAGCGGTGCGATCTTGTTCCTGCCGCATTTGGTGAGGCTACGATGCTACCAATACCCCAAATGCGCAAGGCGTTTCTTAAGGAAGGGTTAATTCCCACAATTTTGCGGTAAGTTTGCGGCGCAAAGCAAAAAAAGAGCCGCAAACGCGGCTCTCAAGGTAAAACAGGGAGAAAATCAGACCATCGCCGTTAGGTGAAACTGCCTGAATCCAGGAGGACTGGATGAGGTTAGTTTCCATGAAAAGAGTTAACGCCAAGTAAATTGAATCGAAAGAAATGGATCTTTACAGACCAGACTGATGGAAAATGTCTGTTTTCGATTTTATACTTTCGGTCCGAACAGGCGGTCGGCTGCCTTTCGACCTGCTTCCTTACGCTCGATCTCTGCTTTGATTCGGTCGATTTCCTGCTCCAGCAGGGCGATGCGGTGGCGCAGTTCGTCGGCCGAGATCGCCGTCAGCTCCGCGCCGATCTCATGTTTCGTCGTTGTCTTGCGCGGCAGATCGTCGAAGGTCATGCCCGTTCCTCCGCGGCAGAGGCGTTCTGCTCGTCCTGATCGGGCAGCCGTGCGGCGCGCGGATCCAGCGACAGGCTTTCGGCCGTGCCCATGGGAGAGGCGCTGATCGGCAGGTTCGGGACGTTGTCGCGTTCACCCGCCGGAATCGCCGCACGCAGGCGGCTGCGATAGATCGCATAGGCCGACAGCGTCAGATGCGCCAGCGCGGTGACGGCAAACAGCGCGTAGGGTCCCATAAGGGTCATCACCGGTCCGCCGAGGGTCGGCCCGATGATCGTGCCGATACCGAAGAGCAGCAGCAGGCCGCCGGAGACCTTGACGAACTCGTCGGCTCCGGCGAAGTCGTTCGCATGGGCGACGGCAATCGGATAGAGGGCATTGGCCGCCGCACCATAGATCGCGACAAACAGGATCATCATGCCGGGATCGCTCGGCCGGAAAATCAGCAGGATGAGTGCGGCAAGTGCCGCCAGCAGCGAAAGGGCCGCCAGCACAAAGCGGCGGTCGATCCGGTCAGAGAGCTTGCCGGCCGGAAACTGCATCAAGGCGCCGAGGAAGATCGTGACGGACAGCATGATGGCGATGGTGCCGGCGTCCAAACCCGCACGGGTGCCGAAAACCGCGCCGAGCGTGCCGTAGGCGCCGTTGGCGATGCCGATCAGCAGGATGCCGATGAAGGAGACCGGTGAGTTGCGATAGAGGTTCGGCAGGTCGATCTTTACCGATTTCAGCGGTTGCGGGGTTTCCGCCGTCGACATGGTTGTCGGCATGATGGCGAAACAATAGACGATACCGCAAATCATGAAGAGGATCGTGGTCTCGGGATCGAATACGCCGACCATCATCTGGCCTCCCACCACGCCGATCAGGGTGATCGAGATGTAGAGCGAGAAGATCATGCCGCGGCTTTCGTTCGTGGCGCGTTCGTTGAGCCAGCTTTCAACGATCATCGAGGTGCCGGCGGTACAAAATCCGGTAATGGCGCGCAGGAGCACCCACCAATGCGCATCGACCACGATGCCGGTCAATAGCGCGATGACCGCAATCAGTGAAACGAAGGTGGAAAAGGCGCGTACATGGCCGACGCGCATGACGAGCTTGGGCGCGACGAAGCAACCGAAGACGAAGCCGGTGGCCCAGGACGTCCCGAGCAGACCGAGCACTTCGTTTGAATAACCTTCGACGGCGCCGCGGACCGGCAGCAGAAGACCATGCAGGCCATTTCCGAGAAACAGGAAGAGCGTGCCCAGCAGGAGGGCCGCAACCGGCAAAAGATTTCGTCTCATGGCAATGTCTTGTCGATTGGGGGTTGGCAGGGCTTCCGATCGGAACGCAAACTACAACGTCACAGTAGATGGATCTTCCTACCGTTGTCTGAATGGAGCTGCGGCTTGCAGAAATTCTTTCTGGAAGGCAAAAGTGACGGCGTTGTGACCGCATGCGCCGGGCGCCAAGGAAGAATGATGACAAAAGCCATCTCCGCCTTTTTGATCCTTGCGATGCTTATTCAGCTGATCAAGCCGCTGGGCCTGCCCGGTTTGCGCAGGCGCGGTGATTTCTGGAAGCTTGCCGTGGTTGCCTTCGTGATCTGGTCGATCACACTTCTGGCTCGCGATTTCCTCTGATCAGAGGCGGATCGTCCCGTGCATCACCTCGACCGAGCTTCCCGACACCGTGACGTCCTCGAAGCGGCCTCCAGCGACATTGACCTGAAGCCGGATCAGGCTGCGTCGTCCCATCTCGACTCCCTGCTCGACGAGGAGCTGCCGGCTTTGCGGCTCCGGGTTCAGACTGGCGAGGTAGGCGCCGAGCGCTGCCGAGGCGCTGCCGGTCGCAGGGTCCTCGGTGACGTTGTCCAGCGGGGCAAAGACGCGGGCGCGGACATGATCCTCACCCACCCAGGTATACAGGAAGGTGGCGCAGTCACATTCTTGGTCGGCATAGGCGTCGCGCAGGGCTGTGACGGCATCGATCCGGGAGGCAGCGCCGCCAAGAGCCTGAAGGCTGCTGACCTCGATCAGGATGAACTTAAGGCCCACCGAGGCAAATGTCGGCAGATGTCTCGTCGTCACGATGTCGGACGGGGTGAGCCCAATGCAGGGCGCCAGTTGCTCGACGGGAATGGAAGCGCCGATCGTCAACGGGCCGGGCGCGCGTATCGTGGTGGCGATGACTTGGTTACTGCTGTCGCGCTGAACGGAGATCTCGACCAGGCCCGCCTTTTCCTCGAAGCGCAATTGGTCGGAAAGCGCATGGCCAAAGATTTCGCCCATGCCGGCGAGCACGAAGGCGGTGCCGACATTCGGATGACCGGCAAAGGGAATTTCCGTGACCGGCGTGAAGATGCGAACTTCGGCGCTGTTGGCCCGATCCCTTGGCGGCAGCACGAATGTCGTTTCCGAATAGCCGAATTCGGTGGCGATCTGCTGCATGTCTTCGCCGCTCAATCCTCGCGCATCGGTGATGACAGCGAGCGGATTGCCGGAAAAGCGCTGGTCGGTGAAGACATCGACTGTAACGAAGGGAATGTCGCGCATGCTGTTCCGGCTTTCCACTGTTCGAATGGCTTCAGTTCGTCCGCAAGGCCGGGACCGGAAACACCCGGTCATAGGCCCAGTTGAAGGCGAAGGCGTAGACCATGTAGAACAGCGCAAAGGCCACGTCCATCACCAGTGCCTGCCAGAGACTTATGCCGAGATACCAGGCGATGAAGGGCATCAGCACCAGCAGCAGGCCGGCCTCGAAGGCAATGGCATGCAGGACCCGGACGCCCAAGGTTTTCTGCGTCGTGCCGCTGATGCGCTGCATCAGGTGATCGAAGCCGATGTTGTAGAGATAGTTCCAGAGCGTTGCGATCGTCGCGCTGCCAATGCCGACAACGCCGATAGCGTCGATCGGCATCGCGAATGCCAGGGCGCCGAGCGGGATGATGATGGCAAGGCCGATCAGTTCGAAGCTGATGGCGTGGCGGATACGGTCGCTGGTCGAGCGCATGGAAAACTCCGGATGTTCTGGCCGGGTCGTCCCGTATTCGTGCCCATGGTGGGGAGGTCGTCCTCGACTGGTCATATAGGACGAAGGGGTGGCAGGGGCAAGGGTGAGTCGTTCACGGCACCCATGCGTCTAGGCTATGGGTGTCGCCTTCACCACACCGGCAAGCCGGGCGCCATGCTCGCGACGCAGGCGAGCATGCTGTTTTCTGTTCTCGCACCATGGAAAAGCCCGGCGCGAAGCCGGGCCTCCGCGCTGGACAGCTGATGCGTCAGACCTTTTTCACGCTCGCGGCACAGATCTGGTCGATCGTATCCGCGATGCTGGCGTTGAATTCGGCATCGCTCATCGAGACGCGCAGCTTTTCCGTCAAGGCGCGCGAGAAGCTTGCGATCATGTCGTGGTTGTGGCTGAGCTTTTCGCAGGCGTCCGCTGTGCTGTAGCCGCCGGACAGGGCGACGACACGGGCGACCTGCTTACGGGCGGCCAGCGGCGCGTAGAAATCGGCAACCGTCGGGATTGTCACCTTCAGCATGACAGTTTCTCCGGCCGGGAGCTTGTCGAGATGGTTGGCGATCTCGTCACGCAGAATGGCTTCGGCTTCCGTCTTGGTCGGGCTCTTGATCGACACTTCCGGCTCGACGATCGGGATCAGGCCCTGGCCGATGATCTGGCGGGCCACTTCGAACTGCTGCTCGACGACGGCTGCAATGCCCGCCTTGTCGGCATTGGCGATCACGGAGCGCATCTTGGTGCCGAAAATACCCTTCTCGCGGCCGCGGATCAGGAGAGTATCGAGATCCGGCATCGCCTTCATCAACTGGACGCCGTTTTCCTCGTCGAGCAGACCCTTGTCGATCTTGAGGAAAGGCACGACGCCCCGCTTTTCCCAGAGGTAGGTCGGAACGGCCTGACCTTCGGCTTCCCCGTCCATGGTCCGCTCGAACAGGATTGCACCGATGACCTTGTCGCCGGTAAAGGCAGGCGCGCGCATGATGCGGACGCGCATCGCATGCATCAGGCGAAACATCTCCTCGTCGCCCTTATAGTCGGCTTCGGAGATCCCGTAGAGGCTCAACGCTTTGGGTGTCGAACCGCCGCTCTGGTCAAGCGCCGCAATGAAACCCGGCGCCGAGCTGATCTTGTTCAACATCTTTGCGTCCACCATACCTTACTCCTATCCCTGGACATGGCGCCTGCTGCGCTCACGTATGTTCACTGTTTTACGATCAATCAGCAATGGCTGCTGATCAGATTCCGGATCGGCTTCTTCAAAGCCTTCAGGTGTTTCCAGTCTTGGAAAACCAAGATGATACCGGCGATAACAGAACTTCCATGGTGGGAAAATGGTGGCTTAAGTCATTGAAACGATTGAAATCATTTCAATCGTTTTAAAATTCAAACTTTTTTAAAAGATCAACCGGCGTGACTTATTGTTTCAGGCCACGCCGGCTTCGTTCACAGTATTCAGCCAGCCTTGGTCAGGACAGCAACGCCTGGCAGTTCCTTGCCTTCCATCCATTCAAGGAAGGCGCCACCAGCGGTGGAGACATAGGAGAAGTCGTCGGCAACGCCGGCATGGTTGAGCGCGGAGACGGTATCGCCACCGCCGGCGACCGAAACAAGCTTGCCGGCCCTGGTCTGCTCGGCGGCATGTTTTGCCGCCGAAACGGTGGCCGTATCGAAGGGCGTGATCTCAAACGCGCCGAGCGGGCCGTTCCAGACGAGGGTCGCACCCTTGGAGATCCAGGCATTGATCGCCTCGACCGATTTCGGCCCGACGTCGAGCATCATCGCGTCTGCCGGGATGGCGGCGATATCGACAGTCTCGTTGGCGGCATTGGCCTTGAATTCGCGGGCAACCACGCCGTCGACCGGCAGAACGATGGCGCAGCCGGCGGTCTTGGCGGTTTCCATGATCGCGCGGGCGGTGTCGGCAAGATCATGCTCGCAGAGCGACTTGCCGACATTGATGCCCTGGGCGGCGATGAAGGTGTTGGCCATGCCGCCGCCGATGACGAGGGCATCGACCTTGGTGACGAGGTTGGACAGGAGGTCGATCTTGGTCGAGACCTTGGCGCCGCCGACAATCGCGACGACCGGGCGCTTCGGCTGGCCGAGGCCCTTTTCGAGCGCTTCCAGCTCGGCCTGCATGGTGCGGCCGGCATAGGCCGGCAGGTGATGGGCGAGGCCTTCGGTCGAGGCATGGGCGCGGTGTGCCGCCGAGAAGGCGTCGTTGACGTAAATGTCGCCATTCTTGGCGAGTTCGGCGGTGAATTCCGGCGTGTTCTTTTCCTCACCCTTGTGGAAGCGAGTGTTTTCCAGCAGCAGGATGTCGCCGTTGTTCAACTTGGCGATCGCAGACGCGGCGGCTTCGCCGACGCAGTCCGAGGCAAAGGCGACGCGCTGGTCGAGCACTTCCTCGACGGAGGGGGCGATCAGCGACAGGGACTGGTCGGCGACGGGTTCACCCTTGGGGCGGCCGAAATGGGCGAGCAGGATGACCTTGGCGCCCTTTTCCGACAGTTCCTTGATGGTCGGGGCGACGCGCTCGATGCGGGTGGTGTCCGAGACCTTGCCGTCCGTGACGGGTACATTGAGGTCGACGCGAACAAGCACGCGCTTGCCTGCGATGTCGGTGAGATCGTCGAGTGTCTTGAAAGCCGGCATGGAAATACCCGTCGTTGTGCGGTTGAACTGGGTCAATACCAATCATCACTGGTATGTCGGGCCGGACCTTACACCGCTTGCATGACGACGCAAGGCGATCAAAAGACTATTTTTCCACCTGGCTTTCGGCGATGCGCGCGGCCCGCTTGCGCCGCAGATAGTCACGCAGCGCGTGGGCCAGTTCGCGGATATTCAGGAAGATCGGCAGGGTGGTTGCCGGCTCCACCGGTTCCATCGAGACGCCGACGGAGGCGATGTGTCCCAGTTCGTCGATATCGCGAACGATGAGCACGATCGGACCGAGGCGCACGCGGTCGGCATATTCACCGCGGCCGCCGAGGCGCTGGAGAATCAGTTCGGCGACCGTCTTGGCGCGCTCGCCGTCGCTGATGAGAAGCGGCCCATAGGCCTCGTCGAGGTTCTGGACCAGCGTCGCGGGCGAGATTGCGAAGGTTCCGAAGAATTCGCCGTCGTCCTCGGCGACCGGGGCTGCGGAAGCAAACAGGCGATCGAGCAATCTGGAATAGGCGGGCACGACGAACAGATAGACATTGTCGTTCTCACGGAGTCGCCCGGCATATTGGTAGCGCATCGATTTCCCGTCGCGGATGACCAGGGACGGCATGGCCCAGCGGGGAATGCGCTCGCCGCGCAAGATCGGGCTTCCGGCCACGACGCGGTAGGCGAGCAGTTCGTGATTGGCCGATCCGGGAAGATCCAGTTCGACCTTGTCGATGGCGCCGATGCGTGGCGGGATGATCAAGCCGAGCTTCTTGGCAACCGGCTTGATCGTCCAGCCCTGCACGACCAGCGAGATCATCACGACGATGAAGGCGGTGTTGAAATAGGTATGGCTGTTTTCCAGATGGCCGATGACCGGCACGATACCGAGCAGGATCGAGACGGCGCCACGCAAGCCGATCCAGGCGATGAATCCCGTTTCGCGCTGGGTAAAGTCGAAGGGCAGGAGGCAGAGCCAGACGGCGAGCGGTCTGGCGATGAAGACGAGGAACAGCCCGAGCACGACCGCCGGCAGCAGGATGTCGAGGAATTGCGTCGGAGTGGCGAGCAGGCCAAGCACGAGGAACATGATGATCTGGGCAAGCCAGGTCATGCCATCCTGAAAGCGGCTGATGGAGCCGGTTGCCGGCAGCTTGCGCGAACCGGCATAGATGCCGGCGACATAGACGGCTAGAAAGCCGCTGCCGCCAATGGTGCCGGTAAATGCGAAGATCATCAGGGCGAGAGCCAGCAGAAAGATTGGCGCCAGACCGCGCTCTACCTGCATGCGCTTGAGCACGAAGACGATGACCGCGCCGCCGATCAGCCCGACGACGAGGCCAAGGCCCATCTGTTCGAGGAACAGCAGCAGCAGTTGAAGATCGAGGCCGCTATAACCGGCGCCGCTCGAAATCAGTTCGACAAGCGCGATGGTCAGGAAAATCGCCATCGGGTCGTTGGTGCCGGATTCGACTTCGAGCGTGGAGCGCACCTTGTCGCGGATATTGATGCCGCCGATGCGCAGCAGGAAGAAGACCGCGGCGGCATCGGTCGAGGCCAGGATGGCGCCAAGCAGCAGGCCTTCGAGATAGGTCAGGTCGAGCAGCAGATGGGCGGCGAGGCCGAACAACAGGGTGGTGACGAGCACCCCGATGGTCGCCAGCGTCAGTGCGGGCGATGCCGACAGCCTGAAGGATTGCAGTGATGTGCCATAGCCCGAGTCGAACAGGATGATGGCAAGCGCGACCGAACCGATGACGTAGGCGAGGGAGAAGTTGGACAACTCGATACCGAGACCGTCGGTGCCGGCGCCCAGGCCGATCAGCAGGAAGAGCAGCAGCAGCGGTGCGCCGAAGCGGAACGCGATCAGGCTCGAGAAGGCAGCCAGAAGAACAAGCGCTGTCGCCACCAAGGTGACCGCATAAAATTCGTCCAATCCCTTACCCTCTTGCCGCACATCCGATCATACGCCGCCAAGTGTCCCGCGCCATGCCGAGGCTGTCAAACCGAGGCAGGTTGGCATCGCCCCGTTTTCAGCCGGGGGACATGTTTTTCAAAAGAACAAACAGGAGTGCCGAACGGCAGGACCAGAGATGTCAGGAAATCGTGATCAGAGTAGGGCGGCCTATAAAAAAGACATAGGAAAGAACGCCTTATTGAAGCAGGCGAAGCGGGCATTGTGGCCGGATCGCGGCTTATTGCGGCCGGAGCTCGAGGTCTGCGAATATGCGCCCGACGGCGGCTTCGGACAAGGGCTTGGTGAGAAATCGGGATCCGGATGGAAGCAGGTGCATGTCGGGGTGGTAACGGCCCGATATCACGATGATCTTGCAGGCAGGTGCCTGGCCATGAATGTGGTTTGCCAGTTCCAATCCGTTCATCGAACCCGGCATGTCTATGTCGGTGAGCAGTGCGGCGATATCCACTGTGTTTTGAAAGACCGCCATGGCCTCGTCGGCATTGGCCGCGTCGACGACGTCGAAGCCGGCATCCACAAGGATGTCGACCAGGTCGAGCCGGATCAAACCATCGTCTTCCACGACCAGTAAACGCGTCTTTTGTGCCTGTGCCACGATCAATGCTCTTGTTGAAATCCGGCCAGTTCCGTTGAAATGATTAAGTTGAAGCCCTCCGGCGCATAGGTGAAATCGACCTTGCAGTCGGCCGTGCCGGCAAGGCCAGCCCTGATCAGGCGTGTGCCGCTGCTTTCTGTGCCGGGATGGATGACCGGCGGCCCACCGCTCTCCCTCCAGACCAGTTCGAAGCGGTCCTGATGGGGCCCCATGACACCCCATGTCAGGTTGACGCGTCCTTCCGGGACCGAAAGCGCGCCATGCTTCAGCGCGTTGGTCGCAAGTTCGTGCAGGATGAGCGACAGCGACAGGGAAGACCGGGAGCCAATCTTCAGGTTGGGACCCGAGGTCGTGATCCGCGGCGCGTTGGGATCGTCGTGCAGCGAAATCATCTGTGCGACGAGGTCACCCACCCTGGAAGAGCCGTTGCCGCCCTTGATGATCGCATCATGGGCGTAACTCAGGACGCTGATGCGGTCTGAGAGTGTCCTGCGCGCGGTTTGCATGTCGGGCGCGCTGCGCAATGTCTGCGAGGCGATCGCCTGGACCATTGCCAGCTGGTTCTTCAACCGGTGGCCAAGTTCATGCGAGAGGAGCTCGCGATGCTTCTCATCGGCGCGCATTTCGGTCACATCGAGCGCCTGGACCAGTATGCCGCCGATCCGACCATCCGGATCGCGCATCGGTTGATAGGCCAGATCGATGATCCGCGTCTGTTTTTCGCCGTTCGCTCCCCGGTTCAATTCGACTTCTAGGCCCTTGGCCACAAAGGGCTCGCCGGTTCGATAGACGCCATCGAGGATGTCGATATAGCCTTGACGCACGACTTCGGGGACGGCATCCGCCACCGGCTTGCCGATAATGTCGCGATTGCCGATCATCGCGTAGTATTGCTCGTTGGCATAGTCGAAGACGTGGTTCTTGCCCGAGAGCATGGCGATGCCGCCCTGGCTCAGTTCGAAAACCTGCATGAAGCGTTCGCGTATCGTCTGCTGCTCGCGGCGCATGAGAACCTCGGCGGTGATCTCCGAACAGGCGCAGAACATGCCAAGCACGGTTCCCCATGGATCGCGTACGGGTGTGTAGGAGAACGAGAAATGGGTCTCTTCGGGATAGCCCTTGCGGTACATCGTGAACTGGATGTCGTCCATCGATGTGCCCTGTCCGGCATAGGCTGCGGTGATGATCGGATCGACCTGATCCCAGATGTCGAACCATAGGTCCCGGAACGGACGGCCGAATGCGGCTGGATGGCGATTGCCGCACATCTGGGCATAGCCGTCATTGTAGAGCGTGATCTGCTCCGGTCCCCAGACGATCAGCATGGGCTGCAGGGACCCCAGCATCACACTCGTCAAGGTGCGCAGTTCCGAGGGCCAGTTTTCATACGGACCTAGTGAGGTGCTGCCCCAGTCGAAGTTCCGAAACAGCTGCCCGCATTCCCCACCGCCCAAAATCATCGGCAACCCTTAGTGAATTCGCGGGCTCCTTTGTTCCCGCATATCGACTGCATAAACGCGGTCGATGCGCAAAGGTTCCGGCTTGTCGACTTCTGTGGGACATCCGCCCCGGCCTTGTCGCCATACGAACAAGGCGGACTGTTTCCAGCCCGCCTCGGTGTAATGCCAACGTTGAACGCTTGCCGATCAGATCGTCTTGGCGAAGGCCACTGCCGTGTCCGACATGCGGTTCGAGAAGCCCCATTCGTTGTCGTACCAGGTCAGGATACGGACGAAGTTGCCTTCGAGAACCTTGGTCTGATCGAGTGCGAAGATCGACGAATGGCTGTCGTGGTTGAAGTCGCGCGAGACCAGCGGCTCGTCGGTGTAGCCGAGGATGCCCTTCAAAGCGCCGTTCGAGGCAGACTTGATGGCTTCGTTGATTTCTTCGGCGGTGGTGTTGCGCTTGGCGACGAACTTGAAGTCCACGACCGAGACATTCGGGGTCGGCACGCGAATCGAGGTGCCGTCGAGGCGGCCCTTGAGGTGCGGCAGAACCAGGCCGACTGCCTTTGCAGCGCCGGTCGAGGTCGGGATCATGGACAGGGCTGCGGCGCGGGCGCGGTACAGGTCCTTGTGCATGGTGTCGAGCGTCGGCTGGTCACCGGTGTAGGAATGGATCGTGGTCATGAAGCCATGATCGATGCCGACGGCGTCGTCCAGCGTCTTGACGACCGGAACCAGGCAGTTGGTGGTGCAGGACGCGTTGGAGATGACCAGGTGGTCCTTCGACAGCTTGTCATGGTTGACGCCGAAGACGACGGTCAGGTCAGCGCCGTCGGCCGGTGCCGAAACGATGACGCGCTTGGCGCCAGCCTGGAGATGCAGGGCGGCCTTGTCGCGGGTGGCGAAGATGCCGGTGCATTCCATGGCGATGTCGACGCCCATTTCGCCATGCGGAAGGGTTGCCGGATCCTTGATCGCAGTGACCTTGATAGGCTTGCCGCCGCCAACGATGATGGTGTCGCCTTCGACCTTTACCTCGGCCGGGAACTTGCCGTGGATCGAGTCGTAACGGAGCAGGTGAGCATTGGTTTCGACCGGGCCGAGGTCGTTGATGGCAACGACTTCGATGTCGGTACGGCCGGATTCGACGATGGCGCGCAGAACGTTACGTCCGATACGGCCAAAGCCGTTGATGGCAACTTTCACAGTCATTTGTGCACTCCCGATTAGAGAACTGAAATCATATTGGGCTGGCAAGGGCGCCTTGCGGCGTCCTTGCCGGAAAATATCATGCGAGCTTGGCTTCGGCGGCGGAAACCACGGCTTCAACCGTGATGCCGAAGTGCTTGAAGAGATCCTTGGCCGGCGCGGAGGCACCGAAGGACTTCATGCCGATGAAGGCGCCGTCATTGCCGATGAACGCGTCCCAGCCCTGGCGGATGCCGGCTTCAACGGCGATCTTGACCGGCGCATTGCCGATGATGGCCTTCTGGTAGTCGGCGGACTGTTCGAAGAACAGTTCGAAGCACGGTACCGAGACGACGCGGGCGGAAATGCCCTTGGCTGCCAGTGTCTGCTGCGCCTTGATCGCCAACTCGACTTCCGAACCGGATGCAAAGATCGAGACCTTGGCATCGCTGGCCGAGATTAGCTCATAGGCGCCGTAGGCCGAGAGGTTCTTTTCCTCGTATTCGGTCCGCGCCGGCGTCAGGTTCTGGCGGGTCAGTGCCAGGCCGGACGGACGATGCTTTTCCTTCAGCGCAATCTGCCAGCACTCGGCCGTCTCGGTCTCGTCGGCCGGGCGGAAGAGCAGGAGGTTCGGGATGGCGCGCAGGGCAGCATAGTGCTCGACGGGCTGATGGGTCGGGCCGTCTTCGCCGACGCCGATCGAATCATGCGTCCAGACGTGCACGACGCGAATGCCCATGAGGGCAGCGAGGCGTACCGACGGGCGGCAATAATCCGAGAAGATCAGGAAGCCGCCGGCATAGGGGATCAGACCGCCATGCAGCGAAATGCCGTTCATGGCAGCGGCCATGCCGTGTTCGCGGATGCCGTAATGCATGTAGCGGCCGGAGAAGTCGGTCGGGGTGATCGCCTTCATCTGGCTGGTCTTGGTGTTGTTCGACGGCGTCAGGTCGGCAGAGCCGCCCAGCGTTTCCGGCAACAGACCGTTGATCACTTCCAGCGCATCCTCCGAAGCCTTGCGGGTGGCGACGGTCGGGTTGTTGGCGGCGATCTTCTTCTTGAAGGCATCGATCGTGGTGTCGAAGCTGCCCGGGAGTTCGCCGGCGAAGCGGCGGTTGAACTCGGCGCGCTTTTCAGCGTCGGAGCTTGCGAGGCGCTCTTCCCATTCCTTGCGGGCCTTGGTCGAACGCAGGCCGGCGAGCCGCCAGGTGTCGAGCACATCGGCCGGGACAACAAAGGCTTCCGATTCCCAGTTCAGCGACTTGCGGGCGGCTGCGATTTCTTCAGCGCCGAGCGGCGAGCCGTGGACCTTGTGGGTGCCCTGCTTGTTGGGTGCGCCAAAACCGATGATCGTCCGGCAGGCGATGAAGGTCGGACGGTCAGACTTGTGCGCCGCTTCGATGGCCGCTGCGATGGCGTCCTGATCGTGACCGTCGATCTCGATCGTGTTCCAGTGCGCCGACTTCAGGCGGGCGATCTGGTCGGTCGAGTCCGATAGCGATACGGCGCCGTCGATGGTGATCTTGTTGTCGTCCCAGAAGACGACGAGCTTGTTCAGCTTCAGATGGCCGGCAAGCGCGATGGCTTCCTGGCTGATGCCCTCCATCAGGCAGCCGTCGCCGACCAGCGCATAGGTGAAGTGGCTCTGCAGCTCGGAGCCGAATTCTTCAGCCAGCTTGCGTTCGGCGATCGCCATGCCGACGGCATTGGCAATGCCCTGGCCGAGCGGACCCGTGGTCGTCTCGATACCGGAGGCATGGCCGTACTCCGGGTGGCCGGCGGTCTTGGAGCCGAGCTGGCGGAACTGCTTGATGTCCTCGATCGTCATGTCCTCATATCCGGTTAGATAGAGGAGCGAATAGAGCAACATCGAGCCATGGCCGGCAGACAGGACGAAGCGATCGCGATCCGGCCAGAGCGGGTTCTTCGGATCGAACTTCAGATAGCGGCTGAAAAGAACGGTGGCGATGTCGGCGGCGCCCATCGGCAGGCCGGGATGGCCGGAGTTGGCCTTTTCCACTGCATCCATGGCAAGGAAACGGATCGCATTCGCCATCCGCTGATGTTTTTCGGGAGAAATCATGGCTGTTCCGCTTGTTCCGGGGCTGCAAGAAACGGGCGCTAATGGCGGTCCGTCTGAACGGGGCTGATCCATATCAGGTGCACCGCGCAAGTCAACAAATGCCCCGGCTTCTGGCCTTTTATCAGGCAAGAAAACATGGTTTTGCCTGTTTCATGTGCGCTGCACTGTCTCGCATGGTGGACGGGCACAAGAATGCGATCTTCCACAGAATTGGCGGGTTACAGGCGGTGCGGCTTTATTGACGCGCGGCAATCGCGAGGCTTAGTGTTCGCCATCAAAGCACCGGGGTTTGTCGGCCGATTCGGGCCGCCGGGGATAAGAAGCGAAGGCAGGGGCGAAGGAATGCCGACGGGAAATTCGGTCGATGCTGCGCTCGGGGCGCTTCGTCAGGCAATTGCCGGGCTGGAAAGTGCTGTCGATGGCCGCATCGAGGCGCAGCGCGAAAACAGTGAGGTCGAAGGCGAGGTGCGTCGTGTTCACGCCGATCGTTCGCGACTGGCGCAGGAACTCGATCAGTCGGAGTTTCGGGCTAACCGCCTGGAGGAAGTCAATCGCGAGGTGTCGCGGCGGCTTGTCACGGCGATGGAAACGATCCGCGCCGTGCTCGACAATTGAGATGTCGCTATTTTTTGAGCCTTTGCTTTTGTGCGCTTTGCGCAATGCGTTGAGAGAGTTGGACGGCCAATGGCCCAAGTGACAGTCACGATCGACGGTAAAGCCTATCGCATGGCTTGCGAGGAAGGCCAGGAAGGCCATCTGACCGAACTTGCAGACCAGTTCGATCGCTATGTCAGCCATCTGAAAAGCCAGTTCGGCGAAATCGGCGACCTGCGCATCACGGTCATGGCCGGAATCATGGTGATGGACGAGCTTGCGGAAATCAAACGCCGGATGACGGTGATGGAAGGTGATCTCGCCAGTCTGCGTGAGGGCCGCGACAGCGCGGTCAGCGGTGCAAGCCATCGCGAAGAACAGGTTGTCGCCGCACTCGGGGAACTGACCGACCGGTTGAACGGCATCACCCGCAAGCTGAATGGCCGGCCTGCCGTCGCGGCGCGCCAGGACAACTGAAACCGGCAATCGGCGAAAAACTCGACCGAGTTCCGTTTCGCCTCTGGCGCAGCGCGGCCATTGCGCCTATATCTTGCCTGCGGTCTGCGCCTCTCGACAGGACACACAATCCCTGGGGCCATACTCGATCCAAAGGGAGCTGTCCCTGGCCGGGCCCGTGGGCTCGGACATATGGCGCCCACCTACGTTTGTAGGCACCCAGGATCGTAAACATCCAACGGTTGCCGCGGATCGCACTTTTCCCCTTCACGGCCCAGCAGATGACGTGCCGGCTTCCGCTTGCGCGGTGACCAGGCTTAACTGCGGTTGCTGTGCGCCGAGCCCCAGCGATCGTTCCTTCTCGATATACAGGCGCTGCTGGTCGGTGATGTAGTCGCGGACGATCGGTGCGGCATCGCGCTTGCGCGACAGCTGCAGATGGAACACCATCTGGCTTCCGGTGCGGAAGGTCATCTCCGCGCTGATCAGGTAAAATTCCCACATTCGGGCAAAACGTTCGTCATACATCGCGATGACCTTGTCGCGGTTGGCCTCGAAACGTTGACCCCAATGGGCAAGCGTCGTCGCATAGTGAACGCGCAGCACCTCGATGTCGGTGACCCACAGGCTGTTTCGTTCGGTGACGGAGACGACTTCCGACAGGGCGGGCGAATAGCCGCCGGGAAAGATGTATTTGCGGATCCACGGACCGGTCATCCCGGGCGGGCTCATATGGCCGATGGAATGGATGACCGCAACACCGTCATCAGGCATCAGCGCGTTCAGCTTCTTGAAGAATTCGTCATAGTGCTGGACGCCGACATGCTCGAACATGCCGACCGAAACAATGCGGTCGAAGCGTTCGCTGACATCGCGGTAGTCCTTCAGCTCGAAACGCACGCGACCGGACAGGCCAGCGTCCTCGGCACGTTTTGTGGCGAGGGCATGCTGTTCCTTCGACAGGGTGACGCCAACGACCTCGACCTCCTCGAGGCGGGCCAGATAGAGCGCCAGGTCGCCCCAGCCGCAGCCGATATCGAGGACCTTCATGCCCGGCTTGAGATCGAGTTTCGCGGCCAGCAGCCGCAGCTTGTTGCGCTGGGCCTGCTCCAGCGTATCGTCCGGCTCGCGGAAATATGCGCAGGAATATAACATGTTGTCGTCGAGGAAGAGTTTGTAGAAGTCGTTGCCGAGATCGTAGTGGTGCGCGACGTTCTGTTGCGCTTCGCCGCGACGATTGGATTGCAGCCGCTTGCGGAACGGCATCTTTACGGCGCGCAGGACCTTCTGGATGGGATATTTGCCAAGCGACAGGCGATTGATCGAGAAGAGGGTGAGAAAGTCGCGCAATGTCGAGCCTTCCTCGAAGCGCATGGTGCCGTCCATATAGGCTTCGCCGGCAACCAGCTCGGCCTTGAAGACGAGACTGCGATAGAGCGCCGGGTCGGTCAGCCGCATGGTTACCTGCGGGCCGGGTTCGCCACCGCCGAAGACGTGACGTTTTCCCTCTGCATCGATGACGGTGAGTTGGCCCTTGCGAATGAAAGACTTCAGCATATGCGACAGCAGAAACATGTGCACCTCTTTGCGGCTTTGCCGGTTGGGTGATCATGGTAGCGCAATTGCGCGCGGCTGCACCTGAAATTACGGGTTTAGGGTTCAGCCAAAATGAGAACGCCAGCGCAACATCAAGTTGCGCTGGCGTCGATTGTCAGAAACCTTGGTGGCCTTGGCTCAGAACTCTTCCCAGTTGTCGCTGCCGCCGCTGGAGGCGGGCGTGCTCGATCCGCCGAAGGCCTTGGCGAGATTGCCGACCATCTTGCGGGCTGGGGAGGCGACCGGGCGGGCCGTTGTTTCCACCGGGCGCGGTGTCGTGACGCGGGTGATCGGTGCGGCGGGACGGTTGGCCGGCGTATAGCTCGGGGCAGCCGGACGCGGCGACGCTGCGAACCTGCTGCCTTCCGCCATGCGGAACTGACCGATGAGACCTGCCAGGTTCTGGGCGCTGTCGGCGAGACGATGGGTCACCGCCGTCGTCTCCTCGACCATGGCTGCGTTCTTCTGGGTGAACTGGTCCATCTGGTTGACCGAGCTGTTGATCTCGCCGAGCGCCGTGGACTGTTCGCGGGCTGCCAGTGCGATGGCCCCGATATGGCTGTTGATATGGGTGACCTGCTGGGAGATTTCGCCCAGTGCCTTGCCGGTCTCGCGAACCAGCGCAACACCGCCGGCAACCGCCACACCCGACTTGGTGATCAGCGCCTTGATATCCTTGGCCGCATTGGCAGACCGCTGGGCCAGTTCACGCACTTCCTGCGCGACGACCGCAAAACCCTTGCCGGCTTCGCCCGCACGGGCAGCCTCGACACCGGCGTTCAGGGCCAGAAGGTTGGTCTGGAATGCGATTTCGTCGATGACGTTGATGATCTTGGAGATCTCGCTCGAGGCCTGTTCGATATGCCCCATGGCGTCGACGGCATCGGAAACGACCTTGCTGGAGGTTTCCGTGCTTGCCTGCGCGCGGCGGGCGATTTCGGCGGCTTCATCCGCCTTGGCAGAGGAGCCGCGAACCGTCGTGGTGATTTCCTCAAGCGCTGCCGAGGTCTCTTCCAGCGAGGCTGCCTGCTGTTCGGTGCGCTTCGACAGGTCGTCGGTGGCCGAGCGCATCTCCGCGGAGCTTGCCTCGATGCCGGATGTCTCATCACGCAACTGGCCGAGGGTCGAAGACAGTTTCTCGATCGAGTTGTTGAAGTCGAGGCGAACCTTGTCGAGATCACCCGGGAAGGACTGGTTGATACGGACGGTAAGGTCGCCGTCGCTGAGCTTGTTCAGACAGCCGGCCAGGACATCGACGGCTTGCTGGACAGCACGGGTATCTTCGGCCTTGGCCACTTCGCGTTCGACGCGCTGGCGCTCGCCGTCAGCCGCGGCTTCGGCAGCCTGGCGTTCGATCTCGATCTTCTGGATGGCGCTTTCACGGAAGACGTCCAGGGAGTGGGCCAGTGCGCCAATCTCGTTGCGGAGATCCTTGTGGGGAACATCGGTGTCGAGCTGGCCGCCGGCCAGTTTGTTGGCAACCGCGGTCAGACGTGGGAGTGCGCCGACGATCTGGCGGACGAAGAGGGCGATAAGGGCTGCGGCTACGATCAGGACGATCAGGGCGGTGGTGCCGATCGCATAGGCCATTTCGCTGGCCATGCTGTTGATGTCGGCTGCACGAACACCAGCGTAGAGAATGCCGATGACATCGCCGGTCGGGGAGAAGATCGGCTGATAAATCGTGTAATACGGGACTTCAAGGATAACGGCTTCGCCGCGATAGACTTCGCCCTTGGTCAGGAACGGGTAGACGGCGCCGGTCTGGCCGAGCGCCGTGCCGACTGCGCGCGTGCCGTCCGGCTTGATGATATTGGTCGTGCGGCGCCAGAAGTCCTTGCTTTCGCCATCCCAGGCAAAGATCGTCGCCGTCTGGCCGGTCATGCGGCCGATCGAGTCGATCATGCCGTGGTCGGTGAATTCCTTGGGAATGCTCTCGGTGACGATTCTCTCGACATTGCCATCCTTGCCCCAGGTGATCTTGGTACCGGGCAGGTCGCGTTCGACGATGGTCGCCGCCGTGCGCAAGCTGGTGTTCTGGCTGGCAATCGCCTGCTGCTGGATGCGGCCCGCAATGCCATTGGAAATGACCCAGGAGACGACGCCGAGTGCCGCGACCAGGATCATGACTGTCGTCACGGTGATTGTTTTTGTAATGCCGAAGCGCGAGAAGATCGTCATATGAACCTAGTCCCTTAAGTAACTCCCGGGTGGCATTCTAATCGGATCTCGTTAAGCGTTGGTTTGCTTGGGAAATTTTATGCGGTTTTGACCAATCATAATTTAGCATTTTCGGGACCCCAAATATGGTGAGGCAAAATGGACGGTGGTGAAGACGGAGATGGACATGGATCTGGGCACGCAAGAATGAGCAATCGCCACCTGAAAGCAGTCCTGCGGAACGAGCGACTGGCCGAACGTGACCGGATCCCCGCCGAGCGCAGACTTGAATACAGCCTGGCGATGGCCGATCATGCGGGTGACGATATCGCCTTTGAACCGGGCACGATCGTTTCCGGTTTTTTCCCGATCCGCTCGGAGGTGGATATCCGGCCGCTGATGGCGCGACTGAAGGACAGGGGAGCGCGGCTCTGCGTGCCGGTGGTGCTCGATCGGCAAACGATTGCCTTTCGCGAGCTGGTTGCCGGTGCCGAACTGGTTGATACCGGTTTCGGCACGCGGGGTCCCGGTCCGGATGCCGCGGTGCTTGACCCCGAAATCCTGCTGGTGCCGCTGTCAGCCTTCGACAGCCAGGGGCACCGGATCGGCTATGGTGCCGGCCATTACGACCGCGCAATTGCAAGATTACGGCAAAAAGGCCTTGATCCGCGGCTGATCGGCATTGCATTCGACTGTCAGGAGGTGGCAGAAGTGCCGGCTGAAGCGCATGACGTCCGGCTTGAAGCCATTCTGACCGAAAGCGGCCTCAAGACCTTTTCGGCGCCATAGGACGATACAATGCGACTGCTTTTTCTGGGTGACATGGTTGGCAAGACGGGACGCACGGCCGTCTGGGAGCGTCTGCCCGGTTTGATTTCCGACCTGAAACTCGATTTCGTCATCGTCAATGGCGAGAATGCCGCAGGCGGGTTCGGCATTACCGAAGACATCTATCTCGAGACGATCAATGCCGGCGCCGATGTGGTGACCACCGGCAACCATGTCTGGGACCAGAAGGAAGCGGTCAGCTTCTGCACGCGGCACGACCAGTTCCTGCGCCCTGCCAACTATCCGGCGGGAACGCCCGGCAAGGGCTCCGGGCTGTTTTACGCCCGCAACGGCGCGCGCGTGTTGGTGGCCAACATCATGGGCCGGGTGTTCATGCATCCGGAACTCGACGATCCCTTCAAATCGGCGGAAACGATCCTGGCAGCATGCCCGCTGAAGGAGCAGGCCGACGTAGTGGTTTTCGACTTCCATGCGGAGGCGACCAGCGAAAAGCAGTGCTTTGGCCATTTCGTCGATGGGCGGGCAAGTTTCGTCGTCGGCACCCACACGCATGTGCCGACCGCCGACCACCAGATCCTCAACGGCGGCACGGCCTATATGTCGGACGCCGGCATGTGCGGCGATTATGACTCGTCGCTGGGCATGGAAAAGGAAGAGCCGCTCAACCGCTTCATCTCGAAAATGCCGAAGGGGCGTTTCGAGGCAGCAAGCGGTCCGGCGACGATCTGCGGCGTCGGTGTCGAGATTTCCGACAGCACGGGTCTCGCCGAAAAGATTGCGCCCTTGCGCCTGGGCCCGCGTCTCGCCGAGACCATTCCCGATTTCTGGGCCTGATCTTCGGATTGGCTGACAACGGCACGGATTTGCCGATAACGCCATTGTGACGCGTCGGCGCGTGCCGCCCGCTTTACCTGCCTGCCCGGCTGGACCATGCTCGCCTGCAGTAAAGGCGACGCGGGAGCGGCATGATGCTGAGACTGGTCTTATCGGCTTTGGCTTTCACGATGGCGGTGGCCGCGGCCATGGCACAGGATGCGCGACCGCAAGTCAGCCAATGCCAGTTGGTCGCCGAAAAACTCCCGGATGCCACATTTGCGACCTTCAAGCCAACGGCTGGCACGCCCGGAACAATCTCTTCGCGCCGGCAACCGGTGCAATTTCAGGAAGATGTGACGATCACCTATCTCGGGCACTCGACGTTCCAGGTCGACACTCCGGGAGGCATTTCCATCGCCACGGATTTCAACGGCTGGCTGCGCAGTCCGCGGCTGCCGGATGTGGTGACGATGAACAAGGCACACTCCAGCCACTACACGCGCTCGCCTGATCCCGGCATTGCCAATGTGTTGCATGGCTGGAACGATACGGCGCCCGGCGAGAAGGCCGAGCACAGGCTTGTGGTCGGTGACGCCTATATCCGCAATGTGCCGACCGATATTCGCAGCTATGACGGCGGTTTCGAGCCGAACGGCAATTCGATCTTCATCTTCGAGGTTGCCGGGCTCTGTATCGGTCATCTCGGTCATCTGCATCACGAGTTGACCGATGCGCATTATGCGGAAATCGGCAGGCTGGATATCGTCATGGTGCCGGTCGATGGAGGACTGACGATGGGTGCGGACAGCATGAGCCGGACGATCAAGCGGCTTCGGTCCGCGCTTGTCCTGCCGATGCATCGGCGAGGGCCGCCGATCGAAACCTTCCTGTCCATGTTCGGAGCCGATTTCGACGCGGAGATTTCCCAGAACCGCGGCGTGACAGTGTCCATGCGGACACTGCCGAAGAAGCCGCTGATCCTGGTGCTGCAGGGTGTCTGAGATCAGGCGAAGCGGATCTGTCTGTGCACGCCGACATCCGGGGTCTTTTCCGGGTTGAGATTGGCCTTGGCAATCTCCCAGCCGAATTTCAGCGTGCTGCCGGTCGATGCCCAGATTTCGCCGTCGTCCAGCGAGAGCGCGATCATGGTCAATGTCGGATCCGTTTTGCCGCCTTCATACCAGGCTGCAACCACCGAGTTCCAGTATTCATCAATCTTGGCCGGATCCTTCGCCTCGCTGAGGCGGCCGGACAGGCATGCGTGATAGTCGTGTTTCTTGCCGACCACACAGAAATGGGCGCGACTGCCCGGACGCAGGGCCGTGACAAGTTCGGAATCGGTCTTGGTGAAGAACCAGATGGTGTGGGTCTTTCGATCGACAAACGGGGCCATCGGCTGCATGTGCATTTCGGAACCGACAAGGCCGAGCATGCCGGCATGGACGTCCTCGATCTCTTCCCAAAGCTGTTCAGCCGGAGTTTCGCGTGCTTCGCTAAAGCTTGCCATATCGTTTTTCCTCTTGATGGGTTCGATACAGGCAACGGATTGGCGGCGGACTTGTTCCGGTCGCGGCTGAACGGATTGCAGACTTCATTTTCCTTGAACCGGGCCGGTTTCGCCCTTATAAGGCGGCCATTCCCAACATTAGACCTGATCAGGGGTGCCATGGCTGGCCATTCACAGTTTAAAAACATCATGCACCGCAAGGGCAAGCAGGACGGCATTCGTTCGAAGATGTTCTCCAAGCTCGCGCGTGAAATCACGGTTGCGGCCAAGGTCGGCCTTCCCGACCCGACGATGAACGCTGCTCTTCGCCTGGCCGTACAGAACGCCAAGGCGCAGTCGATGCCGAAAGACAACATCGACCGCGCCATCAAGAAGGCATCGGGCGCTGATGCGGAGAGCTATGATGCGATCCGCTACGAAGGTTACGGACCCGGTGGTACGGCGATCATCGTCGAAGCACTGACCGACAACCGCAACCGTACCGCTTCCAGCGTGCGCTCGACCTTTACCAAGGCCGGCGGAGCACTTGGCGAAACCGGCTCGGTTTCCTTCTCTTTCGACCACGTGGGTGAAATCACCTACAAGGCGTCTGTCGGCGATGCCGACAAGGTCATGGAAGCGGCGATCGAGGCCGGGGCCGAAGACGTCGCTTCCGATGAGGAAGGCCACACCATCTACTGCGCGTTCGAAGACATGAACGAAGTATCCAAGGCGCTTGAGGCGGTTCTCGGCGAAGCCGACACCGTCAAGGCGATCTGGCGGCCGCAGAACACGGTCCCGGTCGACGAAGACAAGGCCCGGTCGCTGATGAAGCTGATCGACACGCTGGAAGACGATGATGACGTGCAGAACGTCTATTCGAATTTCGAAGTGTCGGACGAAATCATGGCCAAGCTCTCGGCCTGAGCTTCATACGTCATCAAATGAAAAAGCCCGGTTGCGGAATGCAGCCGGGCTATTTTTTTTGGTCGAGCCCTCAGGCCTTTTCTTCCAGCGCGTTCAGACGGTGGGAGAGTTCGTCGAGTTTGTCTTCAATCCTGCGCAGGCCGCTTTCCAGCCCCGTCCGCAGATGGGCGATGCCGCCGCCCAGTTCCATTTTGAGGGTGATTTCAAGATCGTCGCGCAGTTCGCCGCTGCGACGTTCCACCCGCTTCATGTAGTCATAGCTTTGCAGGCACAACGTGCGGATTTCTCCGACGTCCTTTCTGAGTATCTTCAGCTCATCATTGGTTTTCTGGCCAAGCCTGGCCAGAAAACTCAGATCCACAGTATCCTGGGTCATCCGTTGCAACCTTTTGGAACAGAATAACGCCAAGTTGTGTCGAACGCAAACGGGTGGTCAACGGTCGCTTTTGGTCGGCTATCAGGCCGCAGCGCTCTTCACGCCCGCGATCACGTCTACAAGACCATTGACGATACGCTCTACCTGTTCGCGGTCATCGCCTTCGGCCATGACGCGGATCAGCGGTTCGGTGCCTGAGGGGCGGATGACGAGGCGGCCGGACCGGGCCAATTCGCTTTCCGCATCGGCAATCGCCTGCTTGACGGTCTTGTCCTCGAGCGGCTTGCCGCCCGAGAAGCGGACATTGCGCAGCAGCTGCGGCACCGGCTCGAAGCGATGGCAGATCTCGCTCACGGTCTTGCCCGTGCGCTTGACGCAGGACAGGATCTGCAGGGCGGCAACCAGGCCGTCGCCGGTGGTGCCGAAGTCCGACATGACGAGATGGCCGGATTGTTCGCCGCCGACATTGAAGCCGTGCTGGCGCATATGCTCGACGACATAGCGGTCGCCGACCTTGGTACGTGCAAGCGTCAGGCCCTTGTCGCCAAGGAAGCGCTCCAGCCCGAGATTGGACATGACGGTGGCAACGATGCCGCCACCAGTCAGGGTCTGGTCCTCGGCCCAGGATTCGGCGATTACCGCCATCAGCTGGTCGCCGTCGATGACCGTGCCGTTTTCATCGACGATGATGACCCGGTCGGCATCGCCGTCGAGCGCAATGCCGATATCGGCGCGCACTTCATGGACCTTCTTCTGCAGCGCTTCCGGATGGGTCGAGCCGCAGTCGAGATTGATATTGGTGCCGGTCGGCTCGTTGCCGATGGTGATGACCTCCGCGCCGAGTTCCCAGAGCGCGGACGGAGCGACCTTGTAGGCGGCGCCATTGGCGCAATCGATCGCGACGCGCAGGCCCTGAAGGGTAACATCGCGCGGCATGGTGCGCTTGGCGAATTCGATATAGCGGTCATGCACGCCGTCGATGCGCTTGGCGCGACCGATTTCGCCGGCCGACGCGAGCTGGCTGTAAAGATCCTTCTCCAGCAGCTCCTCGATCTGCGCCTCGATCTCGTCCGACAGCTTGTAGCCATCCGGGCCAAAGAGCTTGATGCCGTTGTCCGCAAACGGATTGTGCGAGGCCGAGATCATCACGCCGAGGTCGCAGCGCAGCGAGCGGGTCAGCATGGCGACGGCAGGTGTGGGGATCGGGCCAAGGACGAAGGCGTCGAGGCCGGCGGCGGTGAAGCCGGCGACCATGGCGTTTTCCAACATGTAGCCGGAGAGGCGAGTATCCTTGCCGATCACCACCCGGTGACGATGGCCGCCACGGCGGAAAATGGTGCCGGCAGCGATGCCGACGCGCATGGCGAGGTCGGGCGTCATCGGGAAGCGGTTGGACTGTCCGCGAATGCCATCCGTGCCGAAATAACGACGTGTCATATGTCTATCCCTAGATTCAGGTTGGCTGCTCGCCGTTCGGCAGTCGCGACCCGATGGGAAGATCGTCATGACTGCGAGTGGCCTGCTCATGCCATAGTTCGTGTCGAAGAACACATAAATTAGCGCGAAAATTGATTACATCCCGTTACCAGACGGCAGAAAGGCCACCTTGGGAGGTGGCCTTTGCAGCGATCTCAACGGGTTGAGCTCAGTGTGGCTGTGGTTCCAGCCCACTTTCAGGCTCACCGCCCTTGGGCAGGTCCTTCTTGCCGGTCGAGGGAACGGCGGAGCCGCGAGCCGGGCCATCCTCGCCGCTGTCGCGAGTCGGCTTGTGCCCCTTGATCAGCGACTTGATCTCGTCGCCGGACAGGGTCTCGTATTCGAGCAGGCCTTCGGCGATCGCGACGAACTCGTCGTGCTTTTCCGTCAGGATGCTGCGGGCCTGGGCATAGGCCTCGTCAATCAGGCGGCGCACTTCGGTATCGATCTTCTGGGCGGTCGATTCCGAGACGTTCTTCGATTGCGAAACCGAGTGGCCGAGGAAGACCTCCTGCTGGTTCTCACCATAGGCGACCTGGCCGAGCACGTCGGAGAAGCCCCACTGGGTGACCATGGCACGGGCAAGCTTGGTGGCCTGCTCGATGTCGGAGGACGCGCCGGAGGTAATGTTCTCCTTGCCGAAGGTCAGCTCTTCGGCAACGCGGCCGCCCATCATGATGCAGAGGCGGGACACCATCCACTTGTAGCTCATCGAATAGCGGTCGCCTTCGGGGAGCTGCATGACCATGCCGAGCGCGCGGCCACGCGGAATGATCGTCGCCTTGTGCAGGGGATCGGCAACCGCGACATGAAGAGCCGTGATCGCGTGGCCGGCTTCGTGATAGGCCGTCAACTTCTTCTCGGCTTCGGTCATGGCGGACGAGCGACGTTCGGCGCCCATCATGATCTTGTCCTTGGCGTCTTCGAACTCGGCCATCGTGACGACACGCTTGTTGCGGCGTGCAGCCATCAGCGCGGCTTCGTTGACGAGGTTCATCAGATCCGCACCGGAGAAGCCGGGCGTGCCGCGGGCCAAAACCTTGAGGTCGACATTCGGCGCCAGCGGAACGTTGCGGGCGTGAACCTTGAGGATGCGCTCACGACCGACGATATCCGGATTGGGCACGACCACCTGACGGTCGAAACGGCCCGGACGCAGAAGGGCAGGGTCCAGGACGTCAGGACGGTTGGTGGCTGCAATCAGGATAACACCCTCGTTTGCTTCGAAGCCGTCCATCTCGACCAGCAACTGGTTCAGCGTCTGCTCGCGCTCGTCGTTGCCGCCGCCAAGACCGGCGCCACGATGGCGACCGACGGCGTCGATTTCATCGATGAAGATGATGCAAGGCGCATTCTTCTTGGCCTGCTCGAACATGTCGCGGACACGGGATGCACCGACGCCGACGAACATTTCGACAAAGTCCGAACCCGAGATCGTGAAGAAGGGCACGTTGGCTTCACCGGCGACCGAGCGGGCGAGCAGGGTCTTACCCGTGCCCGGAGGGCCGACGAGCAAAACGCCGCGCGGGATCTTGCCGCCGAGACGCTGGAACTTCTGCGGGTCGCGCAGGAATTCGACGATTTCCTCGAGGTCCTGCTTGGCTTCGTCCACGCCTGCAACATCGTCAAACGTCACGCGGCCATGCGCTTCGGTCAGGAGCTTGGCCTTGGACTTGCCGAAGCCCATGGCGCCGCCGCGACCGCCACCCTGCATCTGGCGCATGAAAAACAGCCAGACGCCGAGGATCAGCAGCATGGGGAGAAGCGTGCCGATATAGCTGAGGAAGCCCGACGAACCATCCGTTTCCGGGCGGGCTACGATCATGACATTCTTCGATTGCAGCTTCTCGAGCAGGTTGTCGTCGATGACAGGCGCATAGGTCTGGAAGGCTGTGCCGTTTTCGGCATAGGTGCCGAGAACGCGATTGCCGGTGACAGTCACGTCACGCACGCGGCCAGAGTCCACTTCGCTGAGGAACTGCGAATAGGGTATCTCGCGCGAGCTGGATTGAGACGGCGACGTCTGGAACATGCTGAACAGTGCGATCAGCAAGAGGGCGATGATCGCCCACAGCGCGAAATTCCGAAAATTTGGGTTCATTGAACTCCCCGAACATGTCTTGCGGGAAGGAACCCCGCGATCTTACCCGCTAACATAGGATTGCGCCGGGCCGTTGCCAAGGCAAAGTGGCGCCTGTGCATCGTTTTCCGTCAATAACTCTTAAATAGGGCAGGACAAGGTTGGGCCACGGCCGAGGATCGCGGCGATGCTGTCGGCAAGCGCTACATCGAAACCCGGCAGGAAGAGATCGAAGAGCGGCAGGTAGGGACGCCATTCGACATCGCCGCCCTGTGGGACCAGTTGCCCGTCAATCTCGCGGATTTCCAGCGCGATTCCGCTCATGGCGGCTTTTACCAGGCCGGGCAGATCAGGTGGAACGAGTGATACGGCAGCCGGCTCGACACGAAAAATGCGCGCGGTGCAATTGCTGATCTCGAAACGCCCATCCCAGATGATCGTCGCATCGGAGGGGAGAGGCAGCGGCAAAAGACCGCGCTTCTCGCGCAACATGTAAACGGCATCCTTGCGCCGGACGACAAGGCAGCCGGACAGTGTCAGCGATCCACTGTCTTTTCCTGTGACAAGCCCCATCAATTTGTCTGTCGCCTGTGCACCCGGACGGTGCGGCTTTCCACCGAGCACGGCGGCAAGGGTTGCCAGGCCATGGCGCAGGATCTCCGGCTTGGAAAGCAAAGCGTGTGGATCAAGTCTGATGACGCAGCCACTGATCAATGTTGCATGATGGTCCAGCCAGTCCGCAGTCGCTCGCGACAAGGCCTGGCGGCGCTGGCCGGTCTCTTGGTTGACGTCGTCGTCGACATTGTCCTGGCGCATGCGCACCCGCTCATAAGTCCGGTCGGCATTGCTCGGATCATCGATCCAGGATTGTCCGATCTGGCGAAGACTGTCGCGGATCGTCTCGCGTTTGGTGTCGAGGAAAGGACGTAGGATCCATATACGGCGATCAAAAAGCGCCGCAGGAGCCATGCCGGCAAGGCCGAGATTTTCATCATTCGCCCGGGCTGCCCGCATGGCCACCGTTTCGAGCTGGTCGTCGCGCGTGTGGCCGGTGACGATTGCATCGGCGTCGCATTGCCGGGCGATGTCGGAGAGCAGTCTGTAGCGCGCCTCGCGAGCGGCTGCGGGAATGCCCGTCCTGGGCTTGTCGGCGTTCCAGCGGCGGGTGTGGTGGGCGATTCCGAGGTTCGCGCAGAGTTCGGACACCCAGATTGCTTCGGCGGCCGATGTTGGGCGCAACGCATGATCGACGGTCGCCGCCGTCAGCCTGTGGGGGAAGCCATGGATTGCGATCGCGCGCTTCAGGGCGATCAGCAGGCCAGTCGAATCGCTGCCGCCGGAAACGGCAATCAGCAGGTGAGATGGCTTTGAAAGAGATTCGAGGAAGCGCCGGGCGGCATCGTCAGGAGAACTGGCGGTCAGCACGGTCGTCGTCCGGGCCGGACAGACATCAGCAGCTCAGGCGCTTCTGCTCGCTGGCGACCTTGGAGACGACGGCGCGGGATGCCTTGGGATAGCGCTTCGGCACTTCACGCAAGGTTGCGCAGGCCGTCTCGGTGTTGTCGAGGGCGGCGAGGGACATGCCGAGCTTGAGCAGCATTTCAGGCGCCTTCGGCGAGCTGCTGTAGGACTGGTGGGCATTCAGGAATGTCTTGGCGGCTTCGTTGAAATTGCCCTGCGAGTAGAGCGCTTCACCCAGCCAGAAATTGGCGTCGGCAATCTTCTTGCTGCTCGGGTAGCTGGAGATGAAGTCGCGGAACTCGTTTTCGGCCATGCCATAGTCGCCGGACAGAACATGGGCATAGGCAACCTGATAGATGTCGTTCTCCGAACCTGACGACGCCGTCTGGTTTGTGGCAGCAGGCTGCTGGCTGGCTGGCGCCGTTGCGGTATCGACGCCCGGAAGGGATGCCGAGTTGTCGACCGCATTCTGGTTTACGGTTGCATCGACCGGTACGCCATTGGCGTCGAGGTCCATCGAGCCGAGCTGCTGTTCCGGCTGGCCGAGGCCGGAGGTGTCGGCGGTGGCGCCGACATCCGGGGACTGGGTGATGATTTCGGCAACGGAATCGCTTCCATTGCCGCCATCGACAGGGCGCTCAAGCGAGCCGCTCTTCTTGGTTCCGCCGTTTTCGAGATCCTGGAAGCGGAATTCGTTGTCTTCCTGGGCCTTGCGGATGGTTTCCTGCATCTGCAGAAGCTGGAAGCTCATCTCCTCGATACGGCCATTGAGCGAGCGGATCTCTTCCTCAAGCTGCTGGACGCGCACGGACGGATCGCTGGACTGCGCAAGATGAACGCGGGCCTTGGGTTCTTCTGTCCTCGCCACCTTGGGCTGGCCGAGAGGAAAGCCCGGCAGCTGGAAGGCGCTTGCGCTTCCATGGATCCCGGTCAGCGTGGCCGTCGCAAGCAATGCGGCCATCACAAGTTTGTTCATGTTCCTTATCCTGTTTTCGCGATGGGTTGCGCCGAACAGGCGCGCACAGGAGATTTTTCCAATTGCCTGCAAAAAGCAACCAAGTTCGGCCAAAGTAAGGAGAAAAGTAAAGGCGGCCGAGGCCGCCTTCACAATGTCGTTGGAGCACTCGGGGCAGCACTCAGGCTCGATTACATGCCGGCGCCGCCGAGCACGGTGACGGCGCGACGATTCTGCGACCAGCAGGAAATGTCATCGCACACGGCGACCGGGCGTTCCTTGCCGTAGGAGATGGTCTTCATGCGCTGAGCCGGGATGCCGCGCGATGCGAGGTAGTCGCGGGTCGAGGCGGCACGGCGGGCGCCGAGTGCCAGGTTGTATTCGCGGGTGCCGCGTTCGTCGGCATGGCCTTCGATCGTGATGGCGTATTGCGGATACTTGGCCAACCACTGAGCCTGGCGGTCGAGCGTCTGCTGGGCATCGGCACGGATCGAGGTCGAGTCGGTGTCGAAGAAGATGCGGTCGCCGACGTTGACGGTGAAGTCCTGGGTCGAGCCCGGCGTCGAAGCACCCGCGCCGTTTGCGCCGAGGCCAAGATCACCGGCGCTGTTGGGCAGGTTCTTCTTGTTGGCGCAGCCGGCCAGGGCGAGCGTCATCGCCAGAGCGACGATGGCGGGGTTGGTTGCGAGTTGCTGCAGGCGGCTCTTCGCCGGGGAATGAATGCGGCTCATCGCCGGTCTCCTTGAATTCTCTGTTAGGGTTGCTGGACGATAACCAATCTAGGTTAACCGGCTTCCAATAATCGTGGTTAACAAACCGTTTAATGTGGCCCGTAAAGCACCGGATCGCGGCGCTTTACGGCAGGAAGGAGGCGCAAATGCGCCCTATTCGAGGAGCGGTGACCAGGCCGGGTCGGAGCCGAAGGCCGGGGTCTTGACCTGTTGTTCGTTATAACCCGACAGGTCGATCGAATAGAGGGCCGGGCCGCCGGCGCCGGAGTTCTGCCGGAAGAACATCAGGACGCGACCGTTCGGAGCCCAGGTCGGGCCTTCGTTGTGAAAGCCGGTGGTCAGGATGCGTTCGCCCGAACCGTCGGTCTTCATCACGCCGATCGAGAACTTGCCACCCGACTGCTTGGTGAAGGCGATCAGATCGCCGCGCGGCGACCAGACCGGCGTGGAGTAGGAGCCATCGCCGAACGAGATGCGCTGCTGGCCCGAGCCATCGGCATTCATCACGTAAAGTTGCTGGCGGCCGCCACGGTCGCTTTCAAAGGCAATGCGGGCGCCGTCGGGCGAATAGGAAGGCGAAGTGTCGATGGCCGCCGTAGAAGTCAGGCGCGTGGTCGTGCGCGAGCGCAGGTCCATGGTGTAAATATTGGCGTTGCCATCCTGCTGCAGGCTCATGATGACGCGCTGGCCATCCGGCGAGAAGCGAGGCGAAAACGTCATGCCGGGGAAGTTGCCGACCACTTCGCGCTGGCCTGTCTCCAACTGGAGCAGATAGACGCGCGGCTGGTCGCCTTCGAACGACATGTAGGTGACTTCCTGACGGCTCGGCGAGAAGCGCGGGGTGAGGACGATGTCCTTGGAGCCGGTCAGCATGCGGACGTTCTCGCCATCCTGGTCCATGATCGCCAGCTGGCGCTTGCGGTCGGTCTTGGGGCCGCTTTCGGAGACAAAGACGACACGGGTGTCGAAATAGCCCTTTTCACCGGTGATGCGCTCGTAGATCGCGTCGGCGATGATATGGGCAACGCGGCGCCAGTTTTCCGGCTGGGTGAAGAACTGCTGGCCGGTCATCTGCTGGCCGGCAAAGGTATCCCACAGGCGGAATTCGGCGCGCAGGCGGCCATCGGCCTCCTTGCTGATGCGACCGACGACGAGAGCCTCGGCATTGATGACCTTCCAGTCCTCGAAGCGCGGCGGCTGGTCGGGGTTGGAGATCTTCTCGATGAAGGCGGCGCGGCCGACCGGGGCAAAGAGACCGGAACGCTTAAGGTCGGCTTCGACCACTGCTGCGATCTTGGCTCCAATGCCGTCGGTGGAAACGAAATCGGTAATCGCGATCGGCAGCGGCGAGACATTGCCTCGGTTGATGTTGATTTCGACGGCGGCGTTCGCGGGGGCGGCGATGGCGCCTGCCATGCTGGCGACAACCATCAGAAGACGGAGGAGGTGGAGTTTTTTCATTCTATCCAAGCCTTTCAGCTCTTACATCAGTTCGCTGGGGTCGAAATTGACGATGACTTCGGACCAGGCGTCAAATTTGTCCCTGGGCAGATTGGTGAAGGGGGCGGACTTGCGCACGGCGCGCACGGCGCCGCTCATCAGAACGCGTTGGGCTGTTTCGGAACCGCCGGTCGCCGTTGCTTCCGGATTGCCGACCAGGTTGCCGTCCTGGTCCAGCTGGAATTTCACCTGGATACGGACATCCTGGGCATCGGCCATGCCGGGCGTGATCAGCCAGTTGTTCTGGATCGCGCCGCGCAGGGCGTCCATCTCGCTCTGGCTGAGCTTAGAGCCGCCGGTATTGGTCTTGCCGCCGAGCGCCGCCTTTTCGGTCGAGCTCAATCGGCCACCGCCAGCCGCATCCGTCTTGTTGAGAAGGGCTGCCACTTCGTCGGCGTTGAAGTCGCTTTCCATCTGCGGCTTCGACTTCGCCGTCTCCTGAGCCTTGGTGTCTTTCTTTGCCTCAGCCTTCGGCGGCGGCTTCTTCTCCACCGGCTTGGCCGTCTCTACCTTTGGGCGAGCAGCCGGGACCGGTGCCTGCTCGGGCAGGGGGATCTCTTCGGCCTTCGCCTCTTCCGGTGGGGCTTCCTCGGCCGGCTTTTCTTCCGGCTGTGGCGGCGGGGTGGTTTCTTCCGGCACGACTTCCTTGACCTCGTTGGGCTTGGTGTCCTCAACGGGAGCGGGGGTCTCGACCTTTTCCGGGGCGGCGGCGACTTCCTGCTCGACAGGGCGCTGCGACGGGGTCGGCGGCGATTTCAGGTCAACCTGGTTGTCGCCGAGATTTTCCGCGGGTTCCGCGATCGGCGGCTTCTTGGTCGGCACGGGTGCCGACTTCTCGGCGAGAGGCGCCTTCTTGTCGCCCTGCTGGATCTGGGTGAATTCCTCGATGGGCACGATGTCGACCGGCAGCGACTCCATGTTCATCACCTCGAGTTTTTCGGGCGAGCCAAGGGTCACCAGCGCCGCGGCGAGCGCCAGTCCGTGCAGAAACGTGGATGTGAAGAGGCTGCCCTTCATGACGTCCGATCAGTTCTGCTGTTCCTGCAAGGTCACAAGACCGATATTGGTGAAGCCGGCCGTCGAGATCCGCGCCATGACCTGCATGACGGTGCCGTAGGCTGCCGTCGTGTCTGCACGCACAAAGATACGCTCCTTGTATCCGGTCTTGGCAATGGCCTCGAGCTTCGGCACGACTTCCTCGATCGGGATCACCGATTCCTGCAGATAGATTTCGCCCTTGCCATTCACCGAAACGGTAATCGGCTGGGTGTCGGTGTTCATCGCCTGTGCCTGGGTCTGGGGCAGGTCGATCGGCACGCCGACGGTCATCATCGGGGCGGCGACCATGAAGATGATCAACAGAACGAGCATGACGTCGACCATCGGGGTGACGTTGATCTCGCTGACCAGTGCCCGCTTGCTGCCGCGGCGTCCGCGTCGGCCACCACCGCCGCCTCCTGATCCGACTGACATACCCATGATGCGTCTCCGTTCGTCGATATCTTACTGTGCGGCCTGGCGAGGCTGCAGCTTTTCGTCGATCTGGCGCGACAGGATGGCGGAAAACTCGTCGGCAAAACCTTCCATGCGGGCGGTCAGCTTGCCGGCTTCCCCGGAAAACTTGTTGTAGGCGATGACCGCGGGAATAGCGGCGACAAGGCCGATGGCCGTTGCGAGAAGCGCTTCGGCGATACCGGGAGCAACGACGGCAAGGCTGGTGTTCTTCGAGCCGGCGATCGCCTGGAACGAGGTCATGATGCCGATGACGGTTCCGAAGAGGCCGATAAACGGCGCGGCGGAACCGATGGTGGCGAGTGATGAAAGGCGGCCTTCGAGCGTTTCGCTCTCGCGGGCCATGGTTACATCCATGGCGCGGTCGATACGCATCTGCAGGCCGATCGGCGAACGGGCGCCGCGTTCGAAGCTCTTCTTCCATTCGCGCATGGCGGCAACGAACATGGCGGCAAGGCCGGTGTTGTTACGCTCGGCAAGCGTCCGGTAAAGTTCTTCAAGGGACTGACCCGACCAGAAGACCTGTTCGAACTGGTCGAACTGACGCCGGGCGCGGGCATAGCTGAGATATTTGTCGATGACGATCGCCCAGGTCCAGACCGATGCCGCAATCAGGCCGAGCATGACCAGCTTGACGATCAGGCCCGCCTGCATGAACAGAGCCCAGATGCTCACGTCATGGGTCGCTGCTGCCATTCCAACTTGTTCCATCGCCTTCAAATCCCCGAAATCCAAACGCCCGGTGGTGGACCGGGCGGTGAAAAAGCCGTGCTAGTGGAAGTTTGCGGTCGCCATCGCTGAACGCCTTACCCCGCTTCAAGCTCCCAGATTGCCTTCTGAGCGCGAAATTTGGTCAAAGGAAGGCGTGCGATGCACAAATATTCCGTGCCAGAGTAAGACATCATTATGGTTAAGAAGGCGTTACTTCGGGGTCTCCCGGACGTCTTCGCCAAGGAACTGGCGGGCCAGGTCTTCCGGCAAACGACGCGGGCGGCCGTTGCGGTTGACGACGGCGATAACAACCTTGGCGGCAATCAGCAATTGCTCGCCGCGGCGGATTTCCTGTTCCAGGACCATCTTAGCGCCGCCTGCCTTGATCGTTTTCGTTGCGATCAACAGCACATCATCCATGCGGGCCGGCGCCTTGAAGTCGATCTCCATACGGTGGACGACAAAGACCAGACCTTCCTCGTCCATGCCGATCAGCGCGCTCTGCTCGACACCGAGGCATCGCAGGTAGTCGGTCCGCCCGCGCTCGAGGAAATGCAGATAACGGGCGTGGTAGACCAAGCCGGAGAAATCGGTGTCTTCATAGTAGACGCGCTGGGTCAACCGATGGCCGTTGTCCACCAATTCGCCACTGATCGAAATTGCCTGCGTCGTCATGGGGTTGCTCCTGGAATCGAAAACTTGGGCGGTTGATGGAACGTGGTTGTCTGCCGGTCATTGTAGTGCTGTCACAATGGAGCCCTATCAAGGGGCCGGGCTGAACCTTGAAGGAGATCCATCATGAAAATCGCGATCATGGGCGGTGACGGGTTTGTCGGTTGGCCTACTGCGCTTCATTTGTCCGATGCGGGCCACGATGTCCATATCCTCGACAACCTGTCGCGCCGCTGGATCGATACCGAGCTTGGCGTTCAGTCGCTGACGCCGATGGACAGCATCCAGGAGCGGACACGTATCTGGCATGCCGAGACCGGCCGTCGCATTCATTTCCATCTGATCGATCTCGCGCGCGACTATGATCTGCTGAAGACTTGGCTTGCTGAACAGCGCCCGGATGCAATCATCCATTTTGCCGAACAGCGCGCTGCGCCCTATTCGATGAAGAGCGACCGGCACAAGAACTACACGGTGAACAACAATGTGTCGGCGACCCACAACCTATTGAATGCGTTGGTGGAAATCGGGCTTGATGCACATCTGGTGCATCTCGGCACAATGGGTGTCTACGGCTATTCGACGGTAGGTGCGGCCATCCCTGAGGGCTATCTGCCAGTGGGCATCGAGACGGCCGGTGGCGATATCGCCAGCCAGGAAATTCTCTATCCGGCCAATCCCGGTTCAATCTACCACATGACCAAGTGTCTCGATCAATTGCTCTTCCAGTTCTATGCGAAGAATGACGGCTTGCGGGTGACCGACCTGCATCAGGGGATCGTCTGGGGGACGCATACGGCGCAAACGCGTCTGCATCCGCAGCTGGTCAACCGTTTCGACTATGACGGCGACTACGGCACCGTGCTCAACCGCTTCCTGATCCAGGCGGCAATCGGCTATCCGCTGACGGTGCATGGCACCGGCGGGCAGACGCGCGCCTTCATCCATATCCAGGATTCGGTCCGTTGCATCGAGATCGCGCTCAACAATCCGCCGTCACGCGGGGCAAGGGTCGAGATCTTCAACCAGATGACGGAGACACACCGGGTCCGCGACCTCGCAGAGATGATCTCGACCATGACCGGCACGCAGATCGCCTGGTTGCCGAACCCGCGCAAGGAGGCGCCGGAGAACGACCTGATCGTTCGCAACGAGAAGTTCCGCAGTCTTGGGCTTTCGCCGACAACCCTGGAAAACGGGCTGCTTTCGGAGATTGTCGACGTGGCGAAAAAGTTCGCTTATCGTGTCGATCGGTCAAGGGTTCCGGCTGTTTCCGCCTGGACCCGCGACATTGCCCGGACGCTCAACCGCGACCCCGAAGGCAAGATGCTCAGGTCGGTTTCTTAGACAACAGGACATACGGTGGTCGAAGCTCTGGTGCCCGCTCTGACGCGGCAGGCTTTTGTGACGCTGGTGACCAATGGCGACTATGCCATGGGCGCACTGGCGCTGGCGCGTTCTATCCGACGGACGAAAACATCAGCCGAAATAATCGTGCTGCATACAGAACAGGTAGAGCAAGAGGTTTTGGCGCCATTGGCCGACATGGGCTGCTGGCTGGTCGAGGTCGATCCGCTGCCGCTGTCGGATGCCTTCAATGCGAGGCACGGGCGTGGTGCCGTGCATCAGGCCGCCCCGTTCACCAAGGGGCGCAAGCCGACATTTCATTCGCCGCTCGACAATTTCTGCAAGCTGCGGCTCTGGGAACTGACCGAATACGAGACCTGTGTCTTCATCGACGCGGATGCGCTCGTGCTGCGGAATATCGACAAGCTGTTTGACTATCCGGAGTTTTCCGCAGCGCCGAATGTCTACGAGAGCCTGTCCGATTTCCATCGGCTCAATTCCGGCGTATTCGTCGCAAAACCGTCGCGGGAGACCTTTGCCAGGATGCTGGCGCGGCTCGACAGGCTCGACGCCTTCTGGCCGCGCACGGACCAGTCTTTCCTGCAGAGCTTTTTTCCGGACTGGCACGGCCTGCCGGTGACAATGAACATGCTGCAATATGTCTGGTTCAACATGCCGGCACTATGGGATTGGCGGCAGATCGGCGTGCTGCACTACCAATATGAAAAGCCATGGGAAACCGATCATCCCAAGGCGGCACAACTGAAGCCGCTGATCGATCTCTGGCATGCGTTTTACCAAGGCGATCCGATCCCGGATATCGATAGCCTTGCCAACCCCAGCGATGGCCGATGAAAGTTCTGGTCTCTGGCGGCACCGGGCTTGTCGGCCGCTATCTGGTCGAAGGTCTTTTGTCTGCTGGCTATGCGGTGACGATCGGTGGGAGAACGGCACCGGCATGTGACCTGTTTGCGGCTGATGTCGATTTCATGCCGCTGTCGCTTGAGCCCGGCGCCGGCCAGCCCGGTCTGTTCGAAGGCTTCGATCACTTCGTTCACGCAGCCTTCGATCACCTTCCCGGCCTGTATCGCGGAGGCGAAGGTGCCGATGCGGATGGCTTTGTCCGACGCAATCTGGATGGCACAGTCAGCCTGTTCGAAAGCGCCAGGCAGGAAGGCGTGCGACGCTGCATCTTTCTGTCAAGCCGCGCCGTCTACGATGGTTTGCCGGATGGCAGCGTACTCTCGGAGGATGCCGACGTCCGTCCGACCACACTTTACGGGCAGGTCAAGTTGAAGGCAGAGCAGGCGCTACACGCACTGTCCACGGCGGAATTCTGCGGCGTCAGCCTGCGCGTCACCGGCGTCTATGGCCATCTGAGACCAAACAAGTGGGACGGCCTGTTTGCCGACTATCTGGCCGGCCGTACGATCGAGAGCCGCGCCGGGTCTGAGGTTCACGGCAGTGACGTTGCGGATGCGGTGCGGCTGCTGCTGGAGGTGGATGCCGTAGCGATGCGGGGTCGGATATTCAACGTGTCCGATGTGGTTACAGATCGCCACGAAATCCTGCGCTGGGTGCAAGCGGTGACAGGAGTCGACCACGCCCTGCCATTGGCGGTCGACCAAACCATGGTCGCTTGCATGGAGACCGAGCGAATGCGGTCGCTGGGATGGAGGCCGGGCGGCAAGGTGCGGATGGAAGAGACGGTCCGGCGGCTTGCGGCCCGCTGGATTTGACGGCGCATCCCTGCGCCAATGTACGGGAGGGATGCGCTAGGATGGATACTTACTGCGCGGCGATGATGCCGGCAATCAGGCCGGAGGCAACGCTGATCAAGACGTAGTCGTTGTCAACCCTGACCCAGCGCTGGTCGCGACCTGGCTGGCGCAGGCCGTAACGCTTGTAGTCGCGGATGGCCGCGCGTCTCTGCCAGTCATTCATGCGCTCGCCCTTTTTCCAGCGCTTCTTGATCACGACCTTCTTGTGGATCTCTTTCTTATGGATCTCCTTGGTGACCCTGTGCTGCCCTGGGGCGCGATCGTCGTGGCGGTAGGACTGGGCCTGGGCCATCGGTGCTGCCAACATAACCGTGGCGATCGTGATGAGAATTGCTTTCTTCATAACTTGCTTCCTCGTTGTTGATGCCAACGAGGTCTATTCCCTGTGGGGTGAATGAAAAATGAATAAATTCATATGCTTGGTTACGGTTTGGTAATGTTGGGCGCGGCCTCGTGGCGAAATCGCGCGGCGCCTAGAGCATCACGTCGTCTTCACTGAGGCCGAGCGCCTTGAGTGCATCCAGTCGATTGTCTGCATCGTCACCGACGATGAATTCATCGAGTTGCGGCGGCTTGACGCTGGTGCCAGCGAGCATTGCATGCACCTGCCCACGGTGATGGGTCTGGTGCTGGAAAAGGTGACTCAGCACGTCGTCCATGCGGTCGTGCTGGATGCGGTTTCCACGGTGAACAGCGACGATGCGGGCGAGTTCGACTGGACCCAGCGTTGCGCAGAGATCGATCAGTCGCCGGTCAACATCGCGTTGTGCGCCGTAGAGAGCCGAGGCATTGTCGAACGGCTCCTCGTCTTCCCAGGCTTTCGGACCAAGCGTGCCGCCTTCGAGTGCATCGACATAGAACCAGTCGACAATCAGGATGTGGTTCAGGGTTGCCTTCAGCGACGGAAAGAAACTGATGCGCGGGCTCTCGAATTCACCCGCCTGCAGTCCGGCGACGGCGGCGTGGAGCCGCCAGTTGGCCATGGCATTGTTGAGGGCAAGCTTGCGAAAGACGCGGGCCGGATCGGTCATTTTGTGTCAAGATCTCCATCATGCCAGACGATATGCTGCGGGGTCTCCGGTAGTGTTTCAATATGTTCGGCAATGAAATACGGCGGGATATCCAGCAGGGTCAGCCCGGCTTTCGTCGCCTCGGCCCATTTAAATTCCAGATCGCTTGCGCCGTCACGAACCCGATGGATGATATCTGTTGCGTGGAAAGGGAAGCTGCCGGGCAGTTGCATGCGGTAATACATGCCAAATTCGTGGCATTGGCGTCCTTCATAGTGGAAGAAGTTCTCGACGGTCCAGAGCAGGGGGCCAACCGCCGCCACCACGCCGAGTTCCTCCTTCATCTCGCGGATGAGCGTCTGTTGCGAGGTCTCGCCGATCTCGGCGCGGCCACCGGGAAAGGTCCAGAAGGCTTCGTGCGTAGCGCGGTGCACCAGGACGAAACCATCGCGAAATGCGAGGCCGGCAATGCGCATCTGGAACAGGCGACCGTCCTTCTTCTTGATGCGGATGCGGTTGTCCATCAGGCCCTCCGTGCGGTGCCGCGTGCGTCTATTCGTCTTCGAGGGTCAGGCGGAATTGCGCGGCTTCAAGATCCTTCGGAGGCTGCATGCCGAGATGTTTCCAGGCATTGGCGGTCAGGACGCGACCGCGCGGCGTGCGCTGGATGAAGCCCTGCTGGATCATATAGGGCTCGATGATGTCCTCGATGGCGTCGCGGGGTTCGGAAAGGCCGGCCGCGATCGTCTCGATGCCGACGGGACCACCGCCAAAATTCACCGCGATCATGTTGAGGTAGCGCTTGTCGAGCTGGTCTAAGCCCATGTTATCGACCAGAAGGCGGGTCAGCGCCTCATCGGCGATTTCCCGGGTTACGGCTTCGGCGCGGGCAACTTCGGCAAAGTCGCGCACCCGGCGCAGCAGGCGGCCGGCGATGCGTGGGGTGCCGCGGGCACGGCGGGCGATTTCGCGCGCACCGTCGTCGGTCATGCCTAGCCCCATCAGGCGGGCACCGCGGCGCACGATCAGTTCCAGTTCCTCGACGGTGTAGAAGGCGAGGCGTACCGGAATGCCGAAACGGTCGCGCAGTGGCGTGGTCAGCAGGCCAAGGCGGGTGGTCGCTGCGACGAGCGTGAACTTCGACAGGTCGATTTTGACCGATCGCGCCGCCGGACCTTCGCCGATGATCAGGTCGAGCTGGAAGTCCTCCATGGCAGGATAAAGGATTTCCTCGACGGCGGGGCTCAGGCGATGGATTTCGTCGATGAACAGGACGTCGCGTTCCTCAAGATTGGTCAAGAGGGCCGCCAGGTCACCGGCCTTGGCGATCACCGGGCCGGAGGTCGAGCGGAAGTTGACGCCGAGCTCCTTGGCCATGATCTGCGCCAGCGTGGTCTTGCCGAGGCCGGGCGGTCCGACGAAGAGCACATGGTCGAGCGCTTCGCCGCGGTTTTTCGCCGCTTCGATAAAGATCTTCAGGTTGGCCCGCGCTTCTGCCTGGCCGGTGAATTCGTCGAGCGACTGCGGCCGCAGTGCCGTGTCGATGTCTTCGCCGCGTTTTTCCGGGGCCAGGATGGGGTTCGATATGCTCATGCGAGAAGTTCCATTCCGGGCACGCGGCTGGCGGCCTTTTTGTCGAAGGTCATTGTTCTGCTGCAACCGTCGAGCCGGTTCAATTCGCTCAGCAGGGCATCGGCGAAATCCACGTTGAACATCCGGCAGAAATGTACGGCATTGCCAACAGCCTCATAGGATGCAACCTCAAATTCACGTCGTTCCAGTATGGCTTGAACGAAATCGAGGACCCGTTCCTTCGGATAGCGATATTTGCGTCTCAAAACCCAGTTTGCTTCCAGGATCACCGAGAGATTGACGAACAATGTATCGTCAGCCGCGAGGCGATCCAGCAGGCCTGCGACGGCGCCCATCTGTTCGGTGTCGTCCTGGATGGCGAGCCGCAGCAGAACATTGGTGTCGATGCCAAGGCGCTCGCTCATCCGTGTCTGCTTCGCGTATTGGCTCTTTCAAACCGCTCCACAGCGGCATCCATGATCACGTCATCAATGTCTTCTTCTGGCGACAACGGCCCAGCCGGGGGCTCGCCAAGTATACCTGCGAGGTCGCGAACCGACTTGTTGCGCGGGATGATGACCAGTTCTCCGTTGCGCACCCATGCGTAGCACTTGTCACCCGGTCTAACGTTCAGTTGCTCGCGGAGGTCCTTGGGGATCGTCAATTGTCCCTTGGAGGTGATCGTAATGTTGGAACCCATTTCCCGCTCCCTTTCGCCTTACAAAGATAGAATAGTAAGGCGTGACAATGTGTGCAATCGGCTAACGCGACAATTCCTTCAGCCCGAGCCGGATCAGCTTGGCGCTGTCGGCGCCCTCGCCACCGTTCTTCAAGGCGGCGGCCACGGCATTGGCCGCCTGGTCGCGCGAATAGCCGAGATTGGTCAGTGCCGAGACGGCGTCGGCAACCGGGGCCGATGCCACGCCCTCGCCAATCTCCTGCTTCAGGCCGATATTGGCAGAGGCCTCGCCTGCAAAGGCCGGAGCCTTGTTCTTCAGCTCGGTGACGATGCGGACGGCGACCTTCGGGCCGACGCCCGGCGCGCGCGATACCGAGGTCTTGTCCTGCAGCGCAATCGCATTGGCGAGTTCCCCGGGCGTCAGCGTCGACAGCACTGCCAGCGCGACCTTGGCGCCGACACCCTGGACGCTCTGCAGCAGGTTGAACCATTCGCGTTCCAGCGCGCTCATGAAGCCGAAGAGCTTCAACTGGTCTTCGCGGACATAGGTTTCGATGAACAGGACCACGGCCTCGCCGGGCGATCCGAGCCGGCCAAGGGTGCGCGACGAGCAATGGGCGACGTAGCAGACGCCATGCACGTCGACGAGAACATGGTCGTCGCCGATTTCATCGATGGTGCCTTTGAGTTTACCGATCATGAGAGGTCCATTGCGCCAGCGTTAGAGGGGGTGGGTTTCGGGTGTAATGAGCGGGACGCTCGGGAAATAGGTGCGATAGCCTTTCGGGTCGCGCGTCAGGATGGAATAGCCACGGATCGCGGCATGGGCGCCGATAAGGAAATCCGGCAACACCTGCTGGCGAACACCTCCGGCCACGTGGTAGCGGCGGAATGCGACACCTGCGGCAAAGGCCGCGAGCCAAGGGATGCCCTCCCGTCGGAACGTCGATTCAGGCAGAAGGGATTCAACCTCGTCGACATCGGAATATCGAACGGAAAACTCGGCATAGATGACCGGATTGATCAGGAGCGTTTCATTCGTCGCGAAGCGGGCGAGTGCCGCCCGCGACCAGCGCAGCCAGACCGGATCGCGAACCGCCAGATCGACGAGAACATTCGTGTCCACCAAGACCGCCATGGATCAGCGATCCCGTGTCATCGTCATCAACGTTTCCGCGTCGATTGCCGGATCGCCGGTTCCCTCGAGGCGGTCGAGCGCTTGCATGAAGCGATCCAGACGATCGCGATCCTCACGTTTCTGGGTGCCGTCCTTGGGCGCAAGGGTAAGCTTTCCGTTTTCGATCGCGAAAACGACTTCGCTATTCGGCGCGATGCCGAGGAGTTCGCGAAGGTCGCGAGGAATGGTCACCTGACCCTTGGATGTAACGCGCATCTGAATGCCCTCGTGCAGTAAGTAAGAAATATTCTTACTTTCGGAACAAGTCAAGAACAAATCAGGCGCTGGCCAGGACCTTGCGCATGCGGTCGCCGCCGCGATTGTGGGCATGGCAGATGGCAATGGCCAACGCATCGGCTGCGTCATTGCCCTTGAATTCGGCCTTGGGCATCAGGATTTTCAGCATCATGTGGATCTGTTTCTTGTCGCCGTGACCGACCCCGATGACCGCTTTCTTGACGGCGTTGGGGGCGTATTCGGCAACCGGCAGGCCGGCGCGGGCGGGGACGAGCATGGCGATGCCGCGCGCCTGCCCGAGCTTCAGGGTCGCCACCGCATCCTTGTTGACAAAGGTCTGCTCGACGGCCGCCTCGTGCGGCTGATAGGCATGCACGACTTCGGCCAGGCCGTCATGCAACTGGCACAGACGGGAGGCAAGATCCATGTCGCCATCGGAGGTAACCGTGCCGGAGGCGACGAAGCGCAATGAATTTCCAAGCGTCTCGATGACACCCCAGCCACAGCGGCGGAGGCCCGGGTCAATGCCGATGATGCGAATCGTGCTGGTCATGAGAAACCCTAGTTCGAATGGCCGCATCTGTGCCAGTGAAATGTGAACAAAACAAAAACATCGTTGTTTGTTGTGTTTTATTACGATCCAGCCTTGGGGCGTGAAGCGATCGTGCCTACATTGGTTGGACAGCTTCAATGCAGGATATGCGGCATGATCCCTTTTTCCATTCTCGACCTCTCGCCGATCGCGGAAGGCCACTCGGTTTCCGAGGCGCTTGACGCATCGCGCCTGATGGCCCAGGCGGCCGAGGCCAATGGATATCTGCGGTTCTGGCTTGCCGAGCATCATGGCATGCCGGGCATTGCCAGCGCGGCGACCTCGATCGTGATCGCCCATGTCGGCGCCGCGACAAGGACGATCCGCATCGGTTCCGGCGGTATCATGCTGCCGAACCACTCGCCGTTGGTGATTGCCGAACAGTTCGGCACGCTGGAGGCATTGTTTCCTGGCCGCGTCGATCTCGGGCTTGGTCGCGCGCCGGGAACGGACATGCGCACTGCAAGGGCCTTGCGTCGCAACCTCGAGGCCGGCACCGAGAGCTTCCCGCATGATATCATCGAGTTGCAGCGCTTGCTGGGAGAGCCGGCAGAAGAGCATGACTTGCTGGCGGTGCCCGGCACGCGCAGCCATGTGCCCTTGTGGATCCTCGGCTCCAGCCTTTACAGCGCGCATCTCGCGGCGGCCCTCGGATTGCCGTATGCCTTCGCCTCGCATTTTGCGCCCGACCAGCTTATCGACGCTGTTCACATCTATCGCGAGCGCTTCCAGCCTTCGGCGTCGCTGCAAAAGCCCTATGTGATTGCCGGCGTGATGGGCGCGATCGCTGAAGACGATGAAACGGCGCAGCATCTGTTCACCTCGGCACAGCAGCAGTTCGTCAACCTGCGGCGCAACATCCGGCGACCCTTCCCGCGACCGATGGCGATGGAGGGCTACTGGACCGATATGGAGCAGATCACGGTGGAGCATACCTTGCGCTATGCCATCGTTGGATCGCCCAAGACCGCGCGCGCCAAGCTTGATGATTTCCTGTCCGAGGTCAGACCCGACGAACTGATCATATCGATGCCGATCCACGACATTTCGGCCCGGCTTCGTTCGGTCGAGTTGTTCGCCGAGGTGCGCAACAGCATATTTCAAGCGGCCTAGCGGCTTTATCGTCAAAAAACCCGTTTCTGCATTGACGTTTTAACGCCTGATTAAAAACTCGAAGTGAATGCTGCCTGCCAACAGAGGAGAGGTCCGTCGCCGCCGGCGATGCGATCGTTTTTTTCTCTAGAGAGATGCAGCAGTCGCCTCGCGTTCTGCGGCATGTCCAGTGGGATCAACCATGGCTGCTCGTTTCAATTCGCTGTCGTTTAAAGTCATCGCCATCTTTCTCGTCCTGACATTTGTCACCGTCGCCTTATTGAATGTCTTCGCCTATCGCACATCGAACAGTGTCTTCCAGGCGCAGACGGAGAGGGCGATGGCGAGTACTTTGATCTTCCGCGGCGACATGCTGGTGCAGCAGTTGAGCGAGTTGCAGAACCAGGCGGCCTCGATTGCCAAGATCGAAACGCTGCAGCAGTCGCTGACCGGCCTGAAGAGCGGCTGGAACACGATCACCAAGAATTCAGGGGATGCCAAGGCAGAGTTGCAGCGCGTCTTCGTGACGGAAAATCCCAATCCGCCCACCGAGCGCGAAAAGCTGCTGAAACCGGAAGGGCCGAGCGGTTTTTATTATTCTACCCATGAAACGACGCAGGCACAGGTCGGCGGCTATCTGGCGCAGACCAGCTTTGACGACATGCTGATCGCCGATCAGAACGGCAATATCGTCTACAGCTACCAGAAGGGTCCGGCCTTTGCCGAAAATGCCACCAAGGGCGCTTTGGCCGAAGCGGGGCTCGGAAAGGCCTATGCGCGCAGCGTCGAAGCGGCTGCCAAGGCCGTGGACGATGTGGCAGCCGTGAGCTTCTCCGGTCTGAGCATTGGCGCCGATGCGGCTTCGCCAGATATCTATTTCGCCGTTCCGATCGTCAAACTCGGCGCCTACAAGGGTTCGATCCTGTTTGCCGTCAAGGCCGACGCGCTGGTCAACCTGCTGACCAAGGGTATTGCCGCGGGCAGTAGCCAGCAGGCTTCCATCCTGTCTTCGGATGGCACAGGTATCGGCCTGTCGTCGTCCGGCCAGTTGACCGACATCAAGGCTGACTTCAAGGCCGCGGCCGACGGTGTCACCATCCAGACGGTCGAACGCACGGATGGCGCAGCCCAGGCCTATGGCCGCAAGGTGTCGTTCGCGGGCCAGGATTTCATTGTGACGGAAAGCATGACCCTGGCTGAAATCGACGCCGGTTCGCTGGAAATCGCAACCATCCTGACCATTACGGGGCTGGTCGCGCTGGTGCTTCTGGCCGCAGCCACCGGTGTCCTGACCAATCGGCTGTTTGCGCCGCTCAAGCGGCTTGCCGCATTCACCGGTGCTGTTGCCGACGGCAAGATCGACGAGCCGGTTGCAAACCAGGATCGTGGCGATGAAATCGGCAGCATGGCGCGTGCGCTGGAGCGGTTCCGCCAGGGCCTGATAGAACAGCAGCGGCAGTCCGCAGAGCGTCGTGAGGAGCGTGAACGTGTTGATCAGGAGCGTCGCCAGCGCATGGCGGAGCGCGACAGCGAGGCGCAATCGCTGCAGGCCGTCGTGCAGACGCTGGACGAAAGCCTCGACCGGCTCGCCGGCGGCGATCTCGCCTTCCAGATCGAACAGCGTTTCCCGGCCGAGCTTGAAAGCCTCAGAAGCAATTTCAACAAGGCAATCCTGACGCTGAGCAATACGCTCAGCGGCATTGGCGGCAATTCGGTTGCCGTGCGCGAAGGGTCGCAGGAAATGCGCTCCGGCGCCGATCAACTGGCCGAGCGTACCGAACGCCAGGCCGTGGCGATTTCCCAGGCCGCCAACGCGATCAAGGAGATCACCGGTGCGGTGAAGGTGCAGATTTCACGAGCCGAAGACGCCAACAAGATTGCCCGTGCGGCAAAGGACGATACAGAGACGTCGGGTACGATCATGCGCGACACGATTGCGGCGATGGAGGCGATCCAGGGCTCGTCGCAGGAGATCAACAAGATCATCTCGGTGATCGACGAGATTGCCTTCCAGACCAACCTTCTGGCGCTCAACGCAGGCGTTGAGGCGGCGCGAGCAGGCGAAAGCGGCAAGGGCTTTGCTGTCGTCGCGCAGGAAGTGCGCGAACTGGCGCAGCGCTCGTCGAATGCCGCCAAGCAGATCGCCAGCCTGCTGGCCAAGTCGACGACGGAAGTCGACCAGGGCGTCAAGCTGGTCGAGCGGGCAGGGGCGGCACTCGACGGCATCGGGTCGCATGTTCTGGCAATCAACGGCCGGATCAGCGAAATCATGGAATCGACCCGCGAGGAAGCGCAGACGCTCGGCGATATCAACGGTTCGGTGAACCAGCTCGATGTCATGACCCAGCAGAACGCGGCCATGGTCGAGGAAACGACGGCCGCCATTCACAAGCTCGCCAGCGAGGCCACGGAAATGGATCAGCGCCTGGGCCAGTTCACACTCGGCCATGCGTCGCATCACGATGCTGCGGTATTGCACGAGTATCGTCGCGCCGGGTGAAGCCGTCGCAAACACGACAAGCTGTCAGGTGCGAGGCGGGCGAGGTTTTTCTCGCCCGCTTTCTTTTTGTTCTCTGTGCGGCAAGCAAATCCGAGATTGCAAAGAAGATATCGAAACTTCGTGGTAAACAGATTGCAAAGGGTCAAGGTTAACAACCGTAGTTAAGCCGAACTTAACTTTTCCAATCCATTATCCATCCGAGATCAGGTTATCGGCGTGTGCTGGCCTGATGCACAAAGCTGGATTTTTGGAGTATCCCGCCATGAAGATGACCTTTTTCGCTGTTGCTGCGGCTACATTGCTGGCAAGCTCGGCAGCCTATTCCGCAGATGTTTTTCAGCCTGAACCGCAGCCCATTATGGATGCACCGGAAGTCGCCGTTGCCGAAGCCTCCGGCTGGTACCTGCGCGGTGATCTCGGCTACAGCTTCAACCGCCTGCGCGGCGCGGAATTCTATCAGGGTTCCAATGCCCTGGTTTCGGATTTCGACGATGTCGATCTCAAGGACAGCTTCACGATCGGCGCCGGTATCGGCTACCAGGTCAACAGCTACCTGCGCACCGATCTGACATTCGACTACATGAACAAGTCGGATTTCCGCGGATCGACAACCGGCAGCGGCGCCGGCTTTGGCGCTTGCGTCACCGCCTGTACCTCTGAAGACCTGTCTGCCCTGCGCGCCTACACGCTGATGGCCAATGCCTATATCGACCTCGGCAACTATGCCTATTTCACGCCGTATGTCGGTGCCGGTATCGGTGGCTCCTACGTCCGCTGGGACAATCTCAACAACACGTCCTGCGCCGACGATGGCAGCGGCTGCGACACGACCGTGGAACATGGTGGTCGCGGCAGCTGGCGCTTCGCCTATCAGCTGATGGCCGGTGCATCGATCGATGTGACCTGCAACGTCAAGGCCGATGTCGGCTACCGCTTCCGTCACACCCTCGGTGGTGCGATGTTCGGCTACGAACAGAACGGCGGTCCTGGCTCCGACAAGGGCTTCTACAGCCACGAACTGCATGCCGGTGCCCGCTACATGTTCGGCGGCTGCGCCCAGCCGGTGGCCTTCGAGCCTCCGCCGCAGGAAATCGTCTACAAGTAAAACACGATACCGATACGTTTCCCGAGGCCCGGATTGTTCGTCAATCCGGGCCTTATTCGACTCTGCCGCGGAGCCTGTCGATGTCTTTAAATGGTCCCCCATTGCCGCGGAGCTGGATCGTCAGCTTCTGGTCGCGAATCTTCCTCGTTCTGGCTCGGATATCGCTTTTTGAGATTGTGCGCCTTGTGCCGCGGCTGAGACGCAGTTTCATCTTCGTCGAGATATACGTATTTTTAAATGCGCTGGCATCGCTGGTGGCGCTTTATGTATCCTCGGCGCGCATGGCACTGGACTCGAATTTCGTTCTCGAATTCGTCTCCATCTATGGGTCGTTTCGAATTTTTGAGATTTTCATCTATCAGGTGAATGTACTCCTGTTTGACGAATATCGCGCGAAACTCTCCGGTCGAGACTATTTGATCCGCGGATACCGAAGAATTGTTTTGCTGCTCCTTCATAATTATTTTGAGGTAATCTGCTGGTTCGGCGTCATATATGTCTACCTGTATCGCGACGGGCGACTGCAATTGCTCAATCCCAGTCCGACATTCGTCGAGATGTTTCGTGAAAGCATGTTGCTCATGCTCTCCTTCGGCGCGGATCGCTACCAGCCTCAGCATGATCTTGCGGTCATTGCGTTCTCGGCTCAGGCATTTGTCGGTCTTCTGATGACACTGCTCGTCCTTGCGCGTTTTCTCAGTCTTCTGCCCACGCCGAAATCCATGGATGAATTCGAGTAGCGGGGCCAAAGGGCGCAACTCACCGAAGGAGCACGATCCGGTCGCGGCAAAAAATTAGCCGATTGCGACATTCACCGTCTTGACGACGTCTCCGCTTGAGGATAGTTCCGACGGCGGGACACCTCTCCCCAACGAGAGGCCATATACCTGGAAGGGTAGTTTGACATGGTTGATATCGCCGCGCCGGCATTGCGTCCGGCAAATTCGCATTTTTCTTCTGGCCCCTGCTCGAAGCGTCCCGGTTGGTCGCTCGATGCGCTGTCCGATGCCCCGCTCGGTCGTTCTCACCGCGCCAAGGTTGGCAAGGACAAGCTGAAGCTGGCCATCGACCTCACCCGTGAAATTCTCAACGTGCCGGCGGACTATCGCATCGGCATCGTACCGGCCTCCGATACGGGCGCCGTTGAAATGGCCATGTGGTCGCTGCTTGGCGAGCGTGGCGTCGACATGGTCGCCTGGGAAAGCTTCGGCGCCGGCTGGGTTACCGACGTCGTCAAGCAGCTGAAGCTCAAGGACGTCCGCAAGATTGAAGCCGGCTATGGCGAACTGCCTGATCTGTCGAGCATCGATTTCGACCGTGACGTGGTTTTCACCTGGAACGGCACGACCTCGGGCGTTCGCGTCCCCAATGCCGACTTCATCCCGGCCGACCGCAAGGGCCTGACGATCTGCGACGCCACTTCGGCGGCTTTCGCGCAGGATATGGATTTCACCAAGCTCGATGTCACCACCTTTTCCTGGCAGAAGGTTCTGGGCGGCGAGGGCGGTCACGGTGTGATCATCCTGAGCCCGCGTGCCGTCGAGCGTCTGACGACCTATGTGCCCGCCTGGCCGCTGCCGAAGATCTTCCGCATGACCTCGGGTGGCAAGCTCATCGAGGGCATCTTCACCGGCGAAACCATCAACACGCCGTCTATGCTCTGCGTCGAGGACTATATCGATGCGCTGAAGTGGGCGAAGTCGCTCGGCGGCCTCAATGCTCTGATCGCGCGTGCCGATGCCAATGCCAAGGTGATCTTCGACCTCGTCGCAAAGAACGACTGGATCGCCAATCTCGCCAAGGTCGACGAAACCCGTTCGAACACCTCGGTCTGCCTGACGATTGCCGACCCCGACGTGCTGGCGCTTGACGCCGACGCCCAGGCGGCTTTCGCCAAGGGCATGGTGACGCTGCTCGACAAGCAGGGCATCGCCTTCGACATCGGCGCCTATCGCGATGCGCCGGCGGGCCTGCGCATCTGGGCCGGAGCGACGATCGAGACCGCCGACATGGAAGCCCTGATGCCGTGGCTGACCTGGGCCTACCAGACCCAGAAGGCGACGCTTTCCAAGGCCGCGGCCTGACAGCGAATTCCGGCTCCGCCGCGTCGGCGGAGCCCTTGCATCCCACCATTTTCATTGAAACGAACTCTCTGAAGGAGGCCTCGTAATGGCACCTCGCGTTCTCGTATCCGACGAACTGTCGGAAACCGCCGTCCAGATCTTCCGCGATCGCGGCGTCGAAGTTGATTTCCAGCCGCAGCTCGGCAAGGACAAGGACAAGCTCGCAGAAATCATCGGCAACTATGACGGCCTTGCCATCCGATCCGCCACCAAGGCGACGGAAAAGCTGATCGCGGCTGCGACCAATCTGAAGGTCATCGGTCGCGCCGGCATCGGCGTCGACAATGTCGATATCCCGGCTGCCTCGCGTCGCGGCATCATCGTGATGAACACACCCTTCGGCAACTCGATCACCACCGCCGAGCACGCCATCGCCCTGATGTTTGCCGTCGCGCGCCAGTTGCCACAGGCCGACGCCTCGACCCAGGCCGGCAAGTGGGAAAAGTCGAAGTTCATGGGTGTCGAGATCACCGGCAAGATCCTCGGCGTGATCGGTGCCGGCAATATCGGCGGCATCGTCTGCAAGAAGGCGATCGGCCTTGGCATGCATGTCCTGGCCTATGATCCCTTCCTGTCGAACGAGCGCGCCCGCGAAATGGGTGTCACGAAGGTCGAGCTCGACGAATTGCTGGCCCAGTCCGACTTCATCACGCTGCATGTTCCGATGACCGACAAGACCCGCGGGATTCTGGGCAAGGAAAATCTCGCCAAGACCAAGCCGGGCGTGCGCATCATCAACTGCGCCCGTGGCGGCCTCGTCGATGAAGCAGCACTTGCCGAAGCCATCAAGTCCGGCCACGTTGCCGGCGCCGGTTTCGACGTGTTCGAGGTCGAGCCTGCCAAGGAAAGCCCGCTGTTCGGCCTGCCGAACGTCGTCTGCACGCCGCATCTTGGTGCATCGACCACGGAAGCGCAGGAAAACGTTGCCTTGCAGGTCGCCGAGCAGATGTCGGACTATCTGGTCAAGGGTGCAGTCTCGAACGCCATCAACATGCCGTCGATCACGGCCGAAGAAGCGCCGCTGCTCAAGCCGTTCATCCGTCTGGCGGACGTGCTCGGTTCGTTTGCCGGCCAGGTAACGGAAAGCCCGATCAAGGAAATCGAGATCCTTTATGACGGCGTCACCGCCACCATGAACACCAAGGCGCTTACGTCTGCGCTGCTGGCCGGTCTGATCCGCAGCCAGGTTGCCGATGTGAACATGGTTTCGGCTCCGATCATGATCAAGGAAAAGGGCATCGTGCTCTCCGAGGTCAAGCGCGACAAGACCGGCGTCTATGATGGCTACATCAAGCTGACGGTGACGACCGAAAAGCAGACGCGCTCGGTTGCCGGCACAGTGTTCTCGGATGGCAAGCCGCGCTTCATCCAGATCAAGGGCATCAATATGGATGCCGATGTCGGGACCAACATGATCTACATCTCCAATACCGACGTTCCCGGCATGATCGGCTTCATCGGCACGACGCTCGGCAATGCCAAGGTCAATATCGCGAACTTCCAGCTTGGTCGCGACAGGGAAGGCGCTGACGCCATTGCGCTTCTCTATGTCGATGGTGCGATCGATCAGGCCGTGCTCGCCCAGCTGACCGCCAATCCGGCGATCAAGCAGGCCAAACCGCTGACCTTCAACATCGATTGATCGGCTCGTTTCACCGGGTAGATCAACGGCGCGGGATCAAACCCGCGCCGTTTGCGTTCCTGCTTCGGTCGCCAGGCAATTTTCGATAACATAAGGAAAATCATATGCGTTGAACTGACGCATGGCGGGTTGTCGCATTGAACATGCGATGCAAGGCTATATTTGACGTCTATCATCTCGCGAGGACCATTTCCCTCGCGCAGCAACGAAGGACGCAGCAGGCCATGTTCGAAAACTTCGATGCCCAGATCCTGGCGCGTGCGCAATTCGCGTTCACGGTCTCTTTTCATATCATCTTCCCGGCCTTCTCCATCGGCCTCGCCAGCTATCTCGCTGTCCTCGAAGGCCTCTACCTGTGGAAGAAGGACAAGGTCTATCTGGAACTCTTCGACTTCTGGAAGACGATCTTTGCGGTCGCCTTCGGCATGGGCGTCGTCTCGGGCATCGTGATGTCCTATCAGTTCGGGACAAACTGGAGCGTGTTTTCCGACAAGGCAGGGCCGGTCATCGGGCCGTTGATGGGTTACGAGGTGCTGACCGCCTTCTTCCTCGAGGCAGGCTTCCTTGGTGTCATGCTGTTCGGACGTAACCGGGTCGGGCCGGGTCTACATTTCTTCGCTACACTGATGGTTGCCTTCGGCACGCTGATCTCGGCCACCTGGATCCTCTCGGTGAATTCCTGGATGCAGACGCCCGCCGGCTTTGCGATTAACGATGTCGGCCAGTTCGTGCCGGTCGACTGGTGGAAGATCGTCTTCAATCCTTCCTTCCCCTATCGCCTGGTGCATATGGTGATCGCCGCCTATCTGACCACGGCCTTCGTCGTCGGTGCGGTCGGCGCCTGGCATCTGCTGAGGCATACGGCGCCACGCCGTGCCGGGACGATGTTCTCGATGGCGATGTGGATGGCCGCGATCGTGGCGCCGATCCAGATCTTCGCCGGAGACGCCCATGGCCTGAACACGCTGGAATACCAGCCGGTCAAGGTGATGGCGATGGAAGGCCATTTCGACAGCCATCCGGAGGGTGCGCCGCTGATCCTGTTCGGCATCCCGAACACGGCCGAAAAGCGGATCGACTACGCCGTTGAAATCCCCAAGCTGTCGAGCCTGATCCTGAAGCATGAGCTGAATGCGCCGCTGGCCGGCCTCGATACCGTCCCCGACGACAAGGAGCCGCCGGTCTCGATCGTTTTCTGGTCGTTTCGCGTGATGGTCGCCATCGGTTTTGCCATGCTCGGTGTCGGCCTGTTCAGCCTCTACTGTCGCTGGCGGGGGACGCTTCACGAGAACCGCTGGCTGCATCGGGTGGCTCTGATCATGGGGCCATCCGGCTTCGTGGCGGTACTGGCCGGCTGGATCACCACCGAAGTCGGTCGTCAGCCCTATACGGTCTACGGTCATCTGCTGACCGCAGATTCTATTTCGCCGATAGCCGCCCCTGCGGTCGCGGCTTCGCTGATCGCGTTCATCATCGTCTACTTCATCGTCTTCGGGGCAGGCACTTTCTACATCCTGCGACTGATGGCGAGCCTGCCGCGCGACCCGATGCCCGATCTCGATGACGGACCGATCCGCACATCCGGCATCACGCCAGCCGCCCAGACCGGGCACCATGGAGGCCAGCATGGCCATTGATCTTCCCTTCATCTGGGCCGGCATCATCGCCTTTGCCGTGCTCGCCTATGTCATTCTCGACGGCTTCGATCTCGGCGTCGGCATCCTGTTTCCGTTCTTTCCGGAAAAGCACGACAAGGACCTGATGATGAATTCGGTGGCGCCCGTCTGGGATGGCAACGAGACCTGGCTGGTGCTGGGCGGCGGCGGGTTGCTTGCGGTCTTTCCCCTCGCTTATGCGACGATCCTACCGGCGCTCTACGCGCCGCTGATCATCATGCTGCTCGGCCTGATCTTCCGTGGCGTTGCCTTCGAATATCGCTGGCGCACCAACCGGGCCGAATATCTGTGGAACTGGGCCTTTGCCGGCGGCTCGCTGGTCGCGGCCTTTTCCCAAGGGGTGGCGCTCGGTGCCCTGGTGCAGGGCATTCCGGTAACCGACCGTGCCTATTCGGGTGGCTGGTGGGATTGGCTGACGCCGTTTTCGCTGGCGACGGGTGCAGCACTGGTCATCGGCTATGGCCTGCTCGGGGCGACGTGGCTGGTGATGAAGACCGAGGGCCATCTTGCAGAGCGGAGCAGGGTGTTCGCCTTCAAGCTCGCCTTCGCGACGGTTGGCGCCATGGGCATCTTCAGTCTGTGGACGCCGTTTCTCGAGCCGCTCTATCTCGATCGCTGGTTCGGATTCCCGACGATGATCTTTTCCGTGGTCGTGCCGCTGCTGGTGCTGGGCTGCCTCTACCTGATCATTTCCGGGCTGAAGCAGGGGCGGGACATACTGCCATTTCTCGCATCGCTCGGACTTTTCGTACTTGGCTATGTCGGCATCGGGATCAGCTTCTATCCCTATATCGTGCCGACATCCCTGACGATCTGGGAGGCGGCGGCGCCGGATGAAAGCCTGGCCTTCCTGCTGGTCGGGGCCTTGGTTCTGGTGCCGATGATCCTCTGCTACACCGCTTACGCCTATTGGGTTTTCCGAGGAAAACTCAATCCGGACGAGGGTTACCATTGATGCCGAAGGCTGGTCTTGTCTCACGCCTGCTGTGGTTCGTCGGGCTCTGGGCGGCCGGCGTCGTGACGATCACGATTGTCGGCGGTATCATCAAGATCTGGCTGGGTGCCTGAACTGCTGACTTTGTTTTGATTGGAAATATGACCGCCCGGCCTTCAAAAGGGGCTGGGCCGTCTCCATATGTAAGCCCAAGGGCGTAAATGCCTTCACAAACATAACAAAGGGGTAGGAAACGCGATGCGGCGTTACGGTAAGATTTTTGCATCTCTCGCACTTGGCATGATGGTCACGCTGATGGCCGTGGATTTTGCCGAGGCGAGACGGGCAAGCGGTGGCTTCGGTAGCCGTGGAACGCGCACATTCAGCGCGCCCTCAGCCACGCGTACGGCGCCGACGACGGCTGCTCCGATCGAGCGCACGATGACACCTCGCACCAATGCGACGCAGCCGGGTGCGACCCAGACGGCAGCGCAGAGCCGCAATGGCCAGCGTCCCGGTCTGTTCGGCGGTCTTGCCGGCGGCCTTATGGGCGGCCTGCTCATGGGCGGCCTGTTCGGCATGCTGATGGGCTCTGGCTTCGGCGGCGGCTTCGGCTTCCTCGGCCTGCTTTTACAGGGCGTGCTGATCTTCTTCCTGATCCGCTTTGCCATGCGCATGTTCGCCAATCGCCAGCCGTCCTATTCGGGTGGCCCGAATGGCGGCAACACATCCGGCTTCGGCGGCATGGCACGCAATGACGGGCGTGAAAATCAGGGTTCTTCGTTCCAGATCCCGCGCATCGGTGGCGGTTCTGCCGCGCAGGCTTCGGCCGCCAAGCCGGGTCAGACCGACGAGATCGGCATTGCGCAGAAGGATCTCGAATATTTCGAGACGCTGCTGCAGCAGATGCAGGCGGGTTATGCGCGAGAAGACTACAGCGCGCTCCGCCGGATCACCACGCCGGAAGCCATGTCCTATCTCGCCGAGGAACTCAGCGAGAATGCCACCAAGGGCGTCAAGAATGAGGTTCGCGACGTGCATCTCGTGCAGGGTGACGTGTCCGAAGCCTGGCGCGAAGGCGATATCGATTATGCGACCGTCGCCATGCGCTATGAGAGCATCGACTATGTCGTCGATCGCCAGTCCGGCAAGCTGATCAATGGTGACGACCAGAACCCTTCGGAATCGACGGAGATCTGGACCTTTGTTCGACGTCCCGGCACCGACTGGCAGATCTCGGCCATCCAGGCTGTGGCGCAATACGAATAGGCGTTCAGCGCTTGACGGAAACGAAAAGAGGCAGGGCGCCGGCGCCCTGCCTCTTTTGTTTTGCGCTGTTGTCGGATTGCCGGGCTTTATCCGGGTTTGCCCCTCATCCTCCTCACGCCTACTTGTGCAGGAGGATGGTTGCTCAGCCCGGGCACTGCTTCAGCTGGGAGGCGTAAGTATATGTGATGCTGGTGAAGCGCTTGGCGCCATTCAGCGCTTCCGGGCGGTTCTTGTAGGCGCCGCGCAGATAGCCCGCCTGGCCGGAATGATAGGCCAGATAAAGCTTGTACGGGTCGTTCAGCGGGATGCCGGTCTTCGAGGCGCTCTCGCGGTGATACCAGCCGATGAATTGCATGGCATCGCCGAAGTCCGTGCGGCGGGCGCCCCAGCGGCCGGTTTCGCGCTGGTAGCGTTCCCACGTGCCGTCAAGCGCCTGTGAATAGCCATAGGCACTCGACTGGCGCTTCCAGGGAATGAAGCCGAGCAGCTTCTTGCGCGGCGGCCGCGCGTTCGCCCGGAAACTCGATTCCGTGTAGATCGTCGCCATCAGGATCGGCACCGGAACGCCGTATTCGCGTTCGGCCTTCTGGGCTGCGCTGCGCCAATTGTTGAACAGCCCGTCGCGCTGCTCGAAGATCGCGCAGGCATTGCGGGTCTGGCTTGGGGGCTTGGCACAGGCCGACAGCATCAGCATGACGCCAATGGCGGAAACAACAGCGGTACGCATAACAAAACCTCGCTTCGTCCCGCCCAGTTTATTACTTAAAATTTAACGAAAGGTTTTCTTAACACACCGGATCTCGCATCGTCGGAAATGGGGTGCGGGGCACCGAACATTGTGAGTTCGCATGCGGCGGCTACAGGCGTCTGCCCTGTGGGCGCGTAGACCCATCGTGAGCAAACCTAGGCTTCACCGCGCAGTTGGACAATTCGTGCCCGACCATGTCGATGACAGCTTAATGCCGTGTGGTGCCGATGACAGGACTAAAAACTGTAGAGATTGTGTGGATTTGGTAGCGGGAGGCGGACTTGAACCGCCGACCTTGGGGTTATGAATCCCACGCTCTAACCACCTGAGCTATCCCGCCACACATTCGGATCATTGGCTTTTGCGGCCCGCCGTCCGAAGCGTTGGGCGGCTTATAAGGCGTTGCTCCGACCAAAGTCAAGCGCAGTGAAAGCAAAAAGAACTCTGCTTTCACTGCCTTTTTCTTTCCCGCCCTTAAGCGGCGACCGGGCTTGCCAAAAGTGCCTTCAGCGCAGCTTCCGCGTTCTCGGAGCGGGCCGAGCGCTCGATGAAGCCGCCACCGTAGACGCGGGCATCGGGGCCGGGGGCGGAATAGAGCACGCAGGCCTGGCCGGGAGCGACGCCGGCTTCACCGATCTCGAGATCGACGTAAACGCCGGTTGCGTCTGCATGCAGGACTGCCGGTGTCGGCGGACGCGTGGAACGGACCTTGGCGAAGCAGGCAAAACCATCGGCTGCTTCTTCCTCAAGGGTGAAATCGCCGAGCCAGTTGATGTCGCGCAGATAGACGCGGTGTGTTTCGAGAGCTTCCTTCGGGCCGACGATCACGCGACGTGAACGGGCGTCGAGATAGACGACATAGAGCGGATCGCCGGTGGCCACGCCTAGGCCCTTTCGCTGGCCGATGGTGTAGTGCAGGATGCCGTCGTGCTGTCCGAGAATTCGGCCATCCAGATGCACGATGTCGCCGGCCAGAGCCGCATTCGGCTTCAGCTTGTTGATGATATCGGCATATTTGCCCTGCGGCACAAAACAGATGTCCTGGCTGTCTGCCTTCTTGGCGACGACGAGGCCCATTTCTTCGGCGAGCGCCCGTGTTTCCGCCTTGGACAGATGGCCGAGCGGAAAGCGCAGGTAGTCGATCTGTTCCTGCGTGGTGGCAAACAGGAAGTAGCTCTGGTCGCGTTCGTTGTCGATCGGGCGGTACAGCGCGCGGTGGTTCGGATCGTTGGCTAGAGGCACCGACTTGGATCGGATATAGTGGCCGGTGGCCAGCGCGTCGGCGCCGAGCTCCTTGGCGGTCGCCAGCAGATCGGCGAACTTGACGGTCTGGTTGCAGGCAACGCAGGGGATCGGCGTTTCGCCGGCGACATAGCTTTCCATGAACGGGTTGATCACCGTGTCGCGGAAGCGCTGTTCGTAGTCGAGCACGTAATGCGGAATGCCGAGCGTTTCGCAAACGCGACGGGCATCATCGATGTCCTGACCGGCGCAACAGGAGCCTGCACGGTGGACGGCTGCGCCATGATCGTAGAGCTGCAGCGTGATGCCGAGCACATCATAGCCTTCGCGTTTGAGGATGCCGGCCACGACGGAGGAGTCGACGCCGCCCGACATGGCGACGACAACGCGCGTATCTTCCGGTCTCTTGTCAAAATCCAGCGTGTTCACGGGCTTCGTCTCTGTGTGTTCGAAAGACCGTTTCTCACCGCCACTCTGCGGGATCAGGGCATATTCCAAAGGGGGTAAGCCCATTTGCCGATACCGGTCCGATTGTTGAGGGATATAGAAAGGAATGCCCCTTCATGCAAGAGCGCTGATTCGCACAAAGCCTTGCAGCAAGGGCGAAGGCGCCGAGGAGACCATCGCACCATGTCCGTCACGCTCACCGTCAGCCCCGAGATCTTTCCGATTGCCGGTGCCTTCACCATCTCGCGGGGGTCGCGAACCGAAGCCCGTGTAGTGACGGTAACGCTCACCGATGGCTTGCATGTCGGGCGCGGAGAATGCGTACCCTATGCGCGTTACGGCGAGACGGTCGAGGGCGTGGTCGAGGCGATTGCGGCCCTTTCGGAAGAGATTGCCGGAGGGCTCGATCGTATCGGATTGCAATCCAGGCTGGAACCCGGTGCGGCCCGCAATGCGCTCGACTGCGCTTTCTGGGATCTCGAGGCCAAACGGGCGGGCAGTCCCGTCTGGCAGATTGCGGGTCTTGGCGAACCCAAGCCGTTGCAGACGACATTCACCCTGTCGCTCGGAACACCGGAAAGCATGCGGGAAGCGGCCGAGCGGGAAGCGGGCAGACCGCTTTTGAAGGTCAAGCTGGGTGGCGAGGGCGATATCGAACGGATTGAAGCCGTCCGGTCCGGTGCGCCTCAGTCCGCGATCATCGTCGATGCCAACGAGGGTTGGACGCTCGATCAGTACAAGGCGCTGGCGCCGGTCTTCCTGAAGCTTGGCGTGACGCTGGTCGAGCAGCCGTTTCCGGCCGGTTCCGACGATGCCCTGCTCGGGCTTGAGCGCGTGCTGCCGGTCTGCGCCGACGAAAGCTGCCATGACCGGCATTCGCTGGATGCGCTCAAGGGTAAATATGATGCGGTCAATATCAAGCTCGACAAGACCGGTGGCCTGACGGAGGCGCTTTTGATGCGCGATGCAGCCTTGGGCGCCGGATTCGAGATCATGATCGGCTGCATGGTCGGCACGTCTCTGGCCATGGCGCCTGCGTTCCTGGTGGGCCAGGGGGCGGCGTTCGTCGATCTCGACGGGCCGTTGCTGCTGGCGAAGGATCGCGATGCGGCGATCGTTTACGATGGCTCGACGATGCATGTGCCGCCGGCGGCGCTCTGGGGGTAATGCTCCGCCTCAGCGCCTGACGGGTGCGCCGATACTGTTGACGGCAAGCCAGATCATATGTTTTGCCCCGCCGCCCTTGCGGCTGGCACGGGTCGGGACTTCTTCTGCGGAGAGGCCAATATCACGCAGGCGTTTGGTAAAGCGCGGATCGGGACCGGAGGACCAGACGGCGAGAACCCCATTCTTGCGCAAGGCCGCTTTCGTCGCGCGCAGGCCGGTGAAATCGTAGAGGCTGTCGTTTTCTGCGCGGGTCAGGCCGTCCGGGCCGTTGTCGACGTCGAGCAGGATGGCGTCGTATGTGTCGCGCGACCTGGCGATAAGGGCGCCGACATCGCCGACATGGATGCTGACGCGCGGATCGTCGAGACTGCCCTTGTGGATTTCGGCCATCGGACCGCGCGCCCATTCGACGACGCCCGGAACCAGTTCTGCAACCGTGACCTTCGCATCGTCCGGCAGGACGTCCAGTGCCGCGCGCAGGGTGAAGCCCATGCCGAGGCCGCCGATCAGGACATGAGCATTCCTGGTGTTGCGTATGCGATCCCAGGACAGGGTCGCCAAGGCTTCCTCCGAGCCGCTGAGGCGGCTGTTCATCAGTTCGTTAGCGCCGAGCATGATGGAAAACTCGCTGCCGCGCTGTTTCAGGCGCAGTTCGCCGCCGCCGGGTATGCTGGCGCTGTCGAGTTGTATCCAGGGAAGCATGGCGGTCTTTCGTCGCTGGCAAGAGGAGCCGTCCTACCACGAGGCTTGCGGCGAATTCAATTGCGGTGCGCGGGCGGCCGGGTTTTGTCTTGGACAGGGCCGATGGTTTCGCTATCGTCGCGGCCATCTGTTCACGAGATTCTGAAAATCATGCCCGCACCTGTCAATACTTTCAAACGCGCTCTTGCCGCGAACGATACCCTGTTGGTTGGCCTCTGGGTGGCCCTTGCCAGTCCGCATGTCGCCGAAGTCTGTGCCGGGGCCGGGTTCGACTGGCTGTTGATCGATGGCGAGCACGGGCCGAACGATATTCCACTGATCGCAAGCCAGCTTGCGGCGATGGCGCGGCACCCGGCCCATGCGGTGGTCAGGCTTGTCGTCGGTGAGCCCTGGTTGATCAAGCAGGCGCTCGATGTCGGCGCCCAGACCCTGATGATCCCGATGGTCGAGACGGGTGAGCAGGCGGAACTGCTGGCCAAGGCATGCCGCTATCCGCCTCAGGGTATGCGGGGCATGGGGGCAAGTCTCGGCAGGGCATCGGATTTCGGCCGGATTTCCGACTATGCCGAGACCGCCAATGGCGAGATTTGCCTGATTGCTCAGATCGAAAGCCGAATGGGGATCGACAATGCTGACGCAATCATCGCCACGGAAGGGGTGGATGCAATCCTGATCGGTCCTGCGGATCTGGCTGCCGACATGGGTTTCCCCGGTCAGTCGACCGCCCCGGAAGTCATGGCGGCCGTTGATGCCCTGATCCGCAAGATCGTCGCAGCCGGCATACCGGTCGGCATCATGACCGGCGACCCGGCGATGATCGCGCTGGCGAAGGCTGCAGGCATCCGGTTCCTTGCCACCAGTTCCGATGTCGGGCTGCTGATGAAGGGCGCTGCGGCGCTTGCAACCGCGATGCGCGGCTAACACGGTAACGGATTTCGGATGAAGCTTTCCTTTGTTGCAGCGCAGTCCCTCGTGGTCGGCGCCCTCGTGCGCTCCGGCGTCGATCTCGCCAACGCGGCATCGGTTGCCCGGGCGCTTGTCAGTGCGGAAGCCGCCGGCCAGGGTGGTCATGGTTTGCGCCGCGTGCCGGCCTATTCTGCACAGGCCAAGGCCGGCAAGGTCGATGGGCGCGTCGCCCCGCGCGCCGTTCGCCCGCGCCCTTCCGTGCTTGCGATCGATGCCATGAACGGCTTTGCCTATCCGGCGTTGGATCTGGCGGTGGCCGATCTGCCGGAAATCGCCAAGGCGCAAGGCATCTCCATCGCCTCGATCTATCGGTCCCATCATGCCGGCGTGATGGGGCTGACCGTGGAGCGGTTTGCCGAACAGGGGTTGGCCGCGATGATGTTTGCCAATGCGCCGGCATCGATCGCGCCGTGGGGCGGCAGGAAAGCGCTTTATGGCACCAATCCGATCGCCTTTTCGGTGCCGATCGCTGGCGGCGATCCGATCACCGTTGATCTTGCCATCTCCAAGGTGGCCCGCGGCAAGATCATGGCGGCGCGGCAAAAGGGCGAGGCTATCCCCGACGACTGGGCGTTTGACCTCGACGGCAATCCGACAACCGATGCCGAAGTGGCGATGACCGGCATGATGGCGCCGCTCGGCGGCGCCAAGGGGGCGGCGCTGGCCATGATGGTCGAGATCCTGTCGGCCGGGATCACGGGGGCGAACTACGCCTTCGAGGCCTCGTCGCTGTTTGACGACAAGGGGCCGCCGGTGGCGCTCGGTCAGACGATCATCGCGATCGATCCCACAGCGACTGGCGGGGCCGGCGTCTTCGACCGACTGGCGCTGTTGGCCGACGAGATCGGCGGGCAGGAGGGCGTGCGGATTCCGGGCCGCCGTGGCCAGGGGCTTGCCCGCACGGCCGGCGCCGAGGGCATCGAGATCGAAGACGATGTCATCGCCGCGATCGACGCCATTGCATGAAGACCGCGACGCTGTGGGATCGCGCCTGTCTCAATCCTGGTCGGTATAGTCGTTGCGGTTGATGCCGTGGCGCTGCAGCTTGTCGTAGAAGGTCTTGCGCGGAATACCGAGGGCGTCCAGCGTCCTTCGCACATCGCCGTCATTGTCGCGCAACGCCTGGCGGATCAGGTTGCCTTCATGGCGCTCCATGCGTTCCGGCAGGCTGAGATCATCTGTTGCGCCCGAAGGTTCCAGAGCTGTCTGCGGCGGCGGCGTGATGCCGAGCACCACGCGTTCGGCATAGTGGGCGAGTTCGCGGACATTTCCGGGCCAAGCATGGCTGTCGAGGTGGCGGGCAATATCGCTGGTCAGCACCGGCACCTCACGCTTGAAACGTTCGGAGGCGCGGGCGGTGAAATGCGAAAACAACAAGGGGATGTCGGCGCGGCGTTCACGCAGCGGCGGGATCGAGACAGTCACTACATTGAGCCGATAATAGAGGTCCTCGCGGAAATCACCGCGCTCGGCCGGATTGCCGAGGTTGACCTTGGCGGCGGCGACGACACGCAGGTCGACCGGCCGCACGTCGTTTATGCCAAGGGGCGTGACTTCGCGCATTTCCAGGACGCGCAGCATCTTGACCTGGGTCGCCGGCGGCATGCTTTCGATTTCATCAAGAAACAACGTGCCGCCACTGGCATGTTCGATGCGGCCGATGCGTTTCTTCTGGGCGCCGGTAAAGGCACCCGCTTCATGGCCAAATAGCTCGCTCTCGATCACTGTTTCCGGTAGCGCGCCGCAGTTCAGTGCGACGAAATTGCCGCGGTTGCGCCGGCTCCAGCGATGCAGCAACGTGGCGACGACTTCCTTGCCGCTGCCGGTCTCCCCGGCGACCAGCACATCGATATCGGTGTCGGCGATCTGGCGTAGCGTCTGGCGCAGATGTTCCATTGCCGGCGTCTGGCCGATCAACGGCAGGTCGTCCTGGCTTGCCTCGGCCGCCTGACGCAGGCGGCGGTTCTCGATCACCAGCCGGCGCATGTCAGCGGCTCGGCTGACGCTCTGCACCAGGCGGTCGGCGGCAAACGGCTTGGCGATGAAATCATAGGCGCCGTCCTGCATCGCCCGGACCGCCATGTCGATGTCGCCATGGCCGGTGATCAAAAGGACCGGAAGTTCGGGATCAAGGGCCTTGATACGGGAGAACAGTTCCAGCCCGTCCATGCCGGCCATGCGGATGTCCGTGACGACGACGGCGTCGAGGTCGGGCGAAAGCAGGGCGAGCGCCTGGGTAGCGGATGGAACGTCGCGCACGGCGAAACCGGCAAGCTCCAACGTCTGGCGGGTGGCATGCCGCAGGGCGGCATCGTCGTCGACAAGGATAATGTTGGTGTCTTTTTTCATCGGCCGGCACGCTTCAGGGTGACGGTGAAGGCGGTTCCGGCAGTCGTGCTTTCGACATCGATGCGACCTGCATAGTCGCTGACGATGTCCTTGCAGATGACAAGACCCAGGCCGAGGCCACTATCCTTTGAGGTGTTGAACGGGGTGAACAGGTTTTCGAGGACTGCCGGCGGGATGCCCGGCCCGTTGTCGGCGATGGCAATTGCCACCTCGTCAGAGTTTGCGGGGGCGAGACTGACGGAGATGCGGCCGTTGGCGCGGCCGTCCACGGCTTCGAGGGCATTCTGCAGCAGGTTGATCAGTACCTGTTCCAGGCGGATGCGGTTGGCCGACACAGTGATGCCCTCGGGGATTGACTGCACCTTCAGCATATCGAGGTTGCCGGCAAAGCGGCTGCGCAAGAGCAGCAGCGCACCGTCCACGGCGGTTTTCAGGCTCACGGGCTCGGCGGCGGCGCGTCCTTTCCGCGCGAAGCCGCGCAATTCGTTGGTGATGGCACCGATCCGGTCGGTCAAGGCGCCGATGGCGTTCAGGTTTTCCGATGCCGGCGCGGTTTCGCCCCGGGTGAGATAGGTGCGCGCGTTGTCGGCATAGGCGCGGATCGTGGCAACAGGCTGATTGATCTCGTGGGCGACGCCGGCCGCCACTTGGCCGAGAATGGCAAGCCTGTTGGCCTGCACGAGTTCATGCTGGACGGTCTGCAGGCGCGTCTCCGTCGAGCGGTGTTCGCTGATTTCGGTCTGCAGCCTATCCCTTGCCGTGGTCAGTTCGCTGGTGCGGGCGGTGACCTTGCGTTCCAGATCGTCTCGGGCGGCTCGCTCGGCTGCCTGGCGGCGCAGTGCCCTGCCGCGACGATAGAAGAGAATTGCTGCCAGCGCGATCAGCGGGAGAACGACCACGAGTGCGGCAAGCCGGGCCTGCCAGATACCCGCAGTCATGACATCTGCCGCCGGCGCGAAGACATGCATCTTCCACGGCGTGCCGGGCACATCCAGCGTCACGGACATATGCGGCTGTTGCGGCATGCCGTCGCCCGGTTCGGTTGACACCATGTGGTGACCATCGAGATCCATCAATTGCCAGACCGGCAGCGGCTCTAGGGAGGCCTCGCCGAATTGCAGGCTTGCGCGCACGGCAACCCGTTCCTGCGGTGGAATGTCATCGGTGCTGAGGAAGCGCCATTCCGGCCGGCTGGTGATCAGCACGATGCCGTGGTTGTCGGTGACGAAGGTGGATCTGCCGGTCTTGCCCCAGTCACGCTCAAGTGCATCGAATTCGACCTTGACGACCACGATGCCTACGGCGACGTCGTTTTCATCGCTGACCCGTTGCGACAGATAGAGGCCGGGCCGCTTGCTGACATTGCCCAGTGCATATTGTTCGGCGCGCCCCAGGGACATGCCACGCGTGAAATATTCGCGGAAATTGTAGTCATTGCCAACGAAGCTGTCGGGCTCCTGCCAATTGCTGGCCGCAATCGCGATGCCATCACGACCGACGACATAGATGACCGCAGTCTTCGTGCCGAGGACCAGCGCCTCGAGTTTCCTGTTCAGGCCTGCGACCGCTTCGGCCGTCGGGTTGGCCAGCGCGCCGCTGACCTGCCTATCGGCGGCAAGCACCAGCGGCAGCGCACGGGGACGTTCGAGCGTTGCCTGCAAGAGTGCGCGCTTCAGTTCAGCATCTTCGGTCACATCGTCGGACAGCGTCGAAACAGCGCTGCGCATGCCCGCTTCGCCGGCGAAAAAGAGGGCGCCGGCAAGTGTGAGCACCGACAGCAACAGGAAGACCAGCCAGAATGCCCGGCGTCTGACAGACGATGGTGGCAGATCCAGTGAAGATTGCATGTTTGAGGTCATGACGAATTGTGCGCCAAGCCGCACTGTTTGCCAAGTATGGTGTGCGAAAATCCGCACACCTTCAGTTAATTCAATCTGAAGAGATAATTTTATCAAATTATATCAGTGGCTTGAGTTTCGCCGTCGCAATTGGCACGCGCCTTGCTGATGAAACGGCAACGGGGTCCGCTCCGTGTTTCACTCACTAGCGCAGTGCCCGGGAGGCCGGAACGAGTTCCGACAGGGGCGACAACGGAGGAAATCATGCATATCGAAACTGTGGGCCATGCGCCCCAGGGCAAGCAGCCCTTCTACAAGCATCTTTATGTCCAGGTTCTGGCCGCCATCGTTGCCGGCATCCTGCTCGGCCATTTCTATCCCGAAATCGGCACGCAGTTGAAGCCGCTCGGCGATGCCTTCATCAAGCTGGTCAAGATGATCATCGCGCCGGTCATTTTCCTGACGGTCGCGACCGGCATTGCCGGCATGTCCGACATGAAGAAGGTCGGCCGCGTGGCCGGCAAGGCAATGCTCTACTTCCTGACCTTCTCGACGCTGGCGCTGGTCGTCGGCCTGGTGGTGGCCAATGTCGTGCAGCCGGGCGCCGGCATGCATATCGATCCGGCGACGCTCGATGCCGCTGCCGTCGCGACCTACACAGAGAAGGCGCATGACTCCACGATCATCGGCTTCCTGATGAACATCATCCCGACGACGATCGTCGGTGCTTTCGCTGATGGCGATATCCTGCAGGTGCTGTTCTTCTCGATCCTGTTCGGCATCTCGCTGGCGCTGGTCGGCGAACGCGGCAAGCCGGTCACCGATTTCCTGCATGCGGTCATTGCCCCGATCTTCAAGCTTGTTGCGATCCTGATGAAGGCTGCCCCGATCGGCGCCTTCGGCGCCATGTCGTTCACCATCGGCAAATACGGCATCGCCTCGGTCACCAATCTCGCCATGCTGATCGGCACCTTCTACCTGACCTCGTTCCTGTTCGTGGTCGTGGTTCTGGGTGCGGTTGCCAAGTATAACGGCTTCTCGATCCTGGCGCTGATCCGCTACATCAAGGAAGAGCTGCTGCTGGTGCTCGGCACCTCGTCTTCGGAAGCCGCCCTTCCAGGCCTGATGAACAAGATGGAAAAGGCCGGCTGCAAGCGCTCGGTCGTCGGCCTGGTCATCCCGACCGGCTATTCCTTCAACCTTGACGGCACCAATATCTACATGACGCTGGCAGCATTGTTCATCGCCCAGGCGACGGACATTCACCTGCCGCTCGGCGACCAGATCCTGCTGCTGGCCGTCGCCATGCTGAGCTCGAAGGGTGCGGCCGGTATCACGGGCGCCGGCTTCATCACGCTGGCCGCCACGCTCTCGGTCGTGCCTTCGGTTCCAGTCGCCGGTATGGCGCTGATCCTCGGCATTGACCGCTTCATGTCGGAATGCCGGGCGCTGACCAACTTCATCGGCAATGCGGTGGCGACTGTTGTCGTCGCCCGCTGGGAAGGCGAGCTGGATGAGAGCCTCTTCCATGCAGCCCTTGGCGGCAAGGTGCTTAAGGAGCCGGCCGTGCGGCCGGTGCTGCAGCCGGAACTGCAGGCTGCCGAATAATATTCGGCGCCGACCCAAGACGGTTTGCCGAAATCAAGGCGCGGTCCGGTTCTCCGGGCCGCGCTTTTTCTTATTCGGCCGCGATGATGTGAAATTGCGGCGGGCTTTCCGGATGCTGCGCCTTGCCCATCAGGTAGATCAGACAGCTCGTGCGCAGCAGCGACGCGAAATTGCTGACCTGGCCGTTGATTTCCAGCGCCTCGTCGTAAAGCGTCGACAGGAAGCGCGATGTCGACAGCGACTGGCCGGCGGCGATTTCATCAATGAGATCCCAGAAGGCCGCTTCGATCTGGATGCTGGTCGAATGACCGCCGATGCGCACCGATCGGTTGACGGCGCGGTAGCGGGCAGGATCCTGTCCGGCAAAAACCTCACACATGCCTATTTCCTCCATCGTTTCTTGTTTTGACGCCCAGTATGCGACCGGCATGCACAGCGGTCAATTTCGATCTTTCTCATAAGTGCTTGTCCGATCGGCGCTGAATTCGGCTCCCGGACCAGCAAAATCGGCCATGCGGTAATGGGCTGCTACCCGTAGCGGGCTTCCCGGTAGCACACTCTGATCATTGCATGATTTGGTGCAGACGCAGGAGTTTGACTTGGCCAAGATGATCCATTCGATGGTGCGCGTGCTCGATGAAGCGCGGTCCGTCGATTTCTACGGAAAGGCTTTCGGGCTTTCGATTGCCGAAAGGCTGGATTTCGACACCTTCACGCTGATCTATCTCAGCAGTGACGAGAGCGAATTCGAGCTGGAGCTGACGGTCAACAAGGGGCGGACGGAACCCTACAATCTGGGCGATGGTTACGGCCACCTTGCCGTTTCGGTCAGCGATCTCGATAGCGAGCATCAGCGGTTTACCGCCCTCGGACTGAACCCCGGAAAAATCGTCGATTTCAATCGGGACGGAGCCCTTCTCGCGCGCTTCTTCTTCGCGACCGATCCCGACGGCTACAAGATCGAGGTCTTGCAGCGGCACGGCCGGTACAAATGACGGCCTTGTCCGGCTGGGTTGGAGGACCGAGCCGGGCACCATTTCGACAAGGGGTCGCGCGGCTATCCGCGCCGCCCAATGCAGGCCGGAGCAACCGGCCTGCCGACAACCACAGGACTTTGGGAGGAGACTGACGTGGTAACAGTGTACGAAAAGACGAAAGGCCTGTCCCGCCGCGAGCTTTTGAAGCGCGGCAGCATCGGCGCGGCGCTGGTGATCAGCGGGACGGCGGTCATCAGCCCGCAGAATGCCTGGGGGCTGGAGACCACGGCGCTGAAGCCGGACAGCATGGCGACGCTGATCCAGCTCGCCCGCGACATCTATCCGCATGACCAGCTTGCCGACCGATTCTACGCGATTGCGGTGAAGGGGCAGGACCAGCGCGCGGCCAAGGAAGACGCCCACAAGACGCTGATCGAAGACGGCATTGCCGATCTCGACAAGCGGGCGGGCGCCGGCGGCTATCGCGGGCTGGGTTGGGAAGACGACCGCGTTGCCATCCTGCGCGATATCGAAACGACACCCTTCTTCCAGGCGATCCGCGGCGATCTTGTGGTCAGCCTCTATAACCAGAAGGAGCTGTGGCCGATCTTCGGCTACGAGGGCGAGTCCTATTCGAAGGGCGGCTATATCGAGCGTGGTTTCAACGACATCGAGTGGCTCTAAGGGCCGCGGATGCGGCGGCAGATAGCATTGCAAGCAGCATCGCCACCCGAGGAGGCCCATCACGCATGGGAAGGGAGTGGCGGCGCAGTCTCGACATGCAGAATTGACATTCCTGGGAGGAAATCATGGCAGCGCCTTACGATCTCAACGACGACACTGTGGTCGTCATCATCGGTTCGGGTGCGGGCGGCGGAACGCTCGGCAACGAACTTGCCCAGAAGGGCATCGACGTCGTCATTCTCGAAGCGGGCGGACGCATCGAACACGAAGACTTCATCAACGACGAATGGGACAGCTTTTCCCAGCTTGCCTGGCTCGACAACCGCACAACCGGCGGCGGCTGGCAGGTGTCGAAGGATTTTCCCAACCTGCCGGCCTGGATCGTCAAGGCCGTCGGCGGAACGACAACGCATTGGGCCGGGGCATCGTTGCGGTTCCAGGAGCACGAGTTCAAGACCCTGACCAACTACGGCAAGGTCGAAGGCGCCAATCTGCTCGACTGGCCCATCACGCTTGCCGAACTGGAGCCGTATTACGCCAAGGCCGAGGACAAGATGGGCGTGACCCGCACCAACGGCATCGAGGGGCTTCCGGGCAACAACAATTTCAAGATCCTGAAAGCCGGCGCCGACAAGCTGGGCTACAAGGAATGTCACACCGGCAACATGGCGATCAATTCGGCCGATCGCGACGACCGGATGAGCTGTCAGCAGACCGGCTTCTGTTTCCAGGGGTGCAAGTGGGGCGCCAAGTGGTCGACGCTCTACACGGAAATCCCCAAGGGCGAGACGACCGGCAAGCTCGAAGTGAGGCCGAACGCGCATGTCGTCAAGATCGAACATGACGCCACCGGCAAGGTGACTGCCGTGGTCTACGCCGACAAGGATGGCAAGCTGCACAGCCAGAAGGCGCGGATCGTCTGTCTCGCCGGCAATTCCATCGAGAGTCCGCGGCTGCTGCTCAATTCGGCGTCGTCGATGTTTCCCGATGGTCTTGCCAATTCGTCCGGCCAGGTCGGCAAGAACTACATGCGCCACACGACCGGCTCGGTCTACGGCGTGTTCGAGAAGCCGGTGCATTTCTACCGCGGCACGACCATGGCCGGCATCGTCCGCGACGAGGCCAAGCATGATCCGTCGCGCGGCTTTGTCGGCGGCTATGAACTGGAGACGCTGGCGCTCGGCATACCGTTCATGGCCGCCTTCCTCGATCCGGGCGGCTGGGGACGTTCCTTTGCCTCGGCGATGGACCAGTATGCCAATATGGCCGGTCTGTGGATCGTCGGCGAGGACATGCCGCAGGAGCAGAACGCGGTGAAACTGCATGGCGAGTTGAAGGACAAATACGGGATGCCGATCCCGGATGTCTGGTTCACCGACCATCCGAACGACGAAGCGATGCGCAACCACGCCTTCAAACAGGGCATGGCGATCTATGAGGCGGTCGGCGCGACGCGTACCTTCCCGACGCCGCCTTACCCCTCCACCCACAATCTGGGTACGAACCGGATGAGCGAGAAAGCGCAGGATGGCGTCGTCAACAAGTTCGGCCGCAGCCACGATATCAAGAACCTGTTCATCTCGGACGGCAGCCAGTTCACCACCGGTGCGGCTGAAAACCCGACATTGACCATCGTATCCCTGGCCATCCGGCAGGCGGAACACATCGCCTCGGAAATGGCAGCTGGCTCGATCTAACCTCCCCCCGTCAAGCCCGGAGGGGCGGCCCGCGCGCTGCCCCTCGATCTCGTCGTTGACGAATCCGGCCCATGCTTGACAGACAGAGCCGGCGTCCTCCAATCAAGGGGGATCGAAATGGCACGGGCAGGATTTTGCATGGCTGAATCGGACGTCACATTGGACGAGAGCTGGAAACGGGTGCTGTCGCCGCAGTTCTCAAGTCCCCACATGCAGGCGTTGAAAGCCTTCCTGCTCAAGGAGCGGGCGCAGGGGAAGAAGATCTTCCCGAAGGGTCCGGAATATTTTCGCGCGCTTGACCTGACGCCTCTTGATCAGGTTCGCGTGGTAATCCTCGGACAAGACCCCTATCACGGTCAAGGCCAGGCGCATGGCTTGTGCTTCAGCGTGCGGCCGGGTGTGCGCATTCCGCCGTCTCTGGTCAACATCTACAAGGAACTGAAGACCGATCTCGACATTCCGCCGGCGCGGCACGGCTTTCTCGAAAGCTGGGCAAGACAAGGCGTTCTGCTGCTCAACAGCGTGCTGACGGTCGAGGAGGCGCGCGCCGCATCGCATCAGGGCAAGGGCTGGGAGCAGTTTACCGATGCGGTCATTCGCGCCGTCAACGACGACTGTGAACATGTCGTCTTCATGCTCTGGGGCGCCTATGCGCAGAAGAAGGCAGCCTTCGTCGACCGCAATCGTCATCTGGTGCTGAAGGCGCCGCATCCGTCGCCCCTCTCGGCCCATAACGGCTTTTTCGGATCGCGACATTTCTCACAGGCGAATGCCTATCTGGCTACGCACGACCGGCAGCCTATCGACTGGCGTTTGCCGGATGAGGCCTAGTCTTTCCCTTACTCGCAGTCTGCGCCGTGCGCTTCTTGCTGTTCCGGCGATGGAACAACAGCGCAGGTGCTATTCGATCATCGTTGATTTTCGTCATTTTCAAGTCCAATTTACGCCTGTTTTCAGCTGTCGATTTTCAGGAAACATTTCATGATAGAGCCGCCGGCCAACCTGTCCGTCTGGCAGAAGCCCGAAGCAATTGCCGGAGATTTCGGGTCGGTCACGACGCAAGCCGTCGATCTTGTCGTTGTCGGCGCCGGTGTCCAGGGGCTTTCTGCGGCGCTTCAGGCGGCGCGGCGCGGACTGTCGGTTCAGGTGATCGAAGCGGCCAGCCTGGGCGAGGGGGCCTCGGGGCTCAACGGCGGGCAGGTGATCCCGGGTATGAAGTTTGATCCAGAAGCACTGGTCGCGATGCTTGGGCCCGAACGGGGCGCCCGGTTGACCGAATTTTCTGCGGGAACGGCCGATGCGGTCTTCAGCCTGATCTCGAACGAGAAACTCGATGTGCCTCATACGCGCACGGGCTGGATACAGGCGGCCCATAGCGAGACGGCGATGGCGGCGGCGGCCCAGCGCCACAGGCAATGGCGGGCCCATGGCGCCGACGTAACTCTGCTCAATCACGCGGAAATCGCCTTGCTGACCGGTGCCAAAGGTTACAGGGGTGGCTGGCTCGACCGAAGGGCCGGCACGATCGATCCGCTTGCCTACGTCTTTGCGCTGGCGCGACTTGCCGTCGCTCAAGGCGTTCGCATTGCCCTCAATACGCGGGTGACCGGCCTGCTTCGAGATGGCGGCGGCTGGCGTGTCGCGACGGAGGGCGGAGGCGAGGTGCGGGCAGCAAAGGTGCTGGTTGCGACCAATGCCTATTCCGACACGCTGGTCGGCGGCCTGGCCCAAAGCCTTGTCTGGCTGCATTCGTTCCAGATTGCGACGGCACCCTTGCCTGCCAGCCTTGCCGATATCATCCTGCCGCATGGGCAGGCAGTGTCCGACAGCCGCCGCATCCTCGTCTATTTCCGCAAGAGCCCGGACAACCGGCTTGTGCTAGGCGGGCGTGGTCCCATGCGGGCGCCGGCAGGTGCGGAGGACTGGCAGCATCAGGAGCGTGCTTTGATACGCCTCTATCCAGTCCTTGCGGGCCATCCGATCGAGCGTCGTTGGTTCGGCCGTGTCGCGATGACCAGCGATTTTCTGCCGCACCTGCATGAACCGGAGCCGGGGCTGCTGATGGTTGCCGGCTGTCAGGGGCGCGGCGTCGGGTTGATGACCGCGCTTGGCGCACCGCTTGCCGACTATATCGCCGATGGTGATCCGAGCCTTTTGCCGCTGCCGATTTCGCCGATCCGTCCGATCCCGCTGCACCGGTTTCGTCGCGTCGGAGTGGCCGCCAGGATCGCGTGGTCGCGTATGCTCGACAGGCTGGAGCGATAGCATTCGTATTCGCATTGGGGATTGCCGTTGCGGCGGACGCGGACCGCTTGCGGAGCGTTGTGGCTTGGACAATAGTGCAGGCCAGCCTGCCATGTCCCCTCCGGAGCACCTATGTCCAATCACTTGAAGTTCTATATCGACGGCGCATGGGTTGGCCCGGTGGTTCCGGCCTTGCTGGACGTGATCGATCCCTCGACCGAGGAGCCATTCACGCAGATTTCCGTCGGCAGCAAGGCCGATGTCGATCGGGCTGTGGCGGCGGCGAAATCGGCCTTTCAGAGCTTTGCGATGACGGAGCGTTCCGAGCGGCTGGCGCTGCTCAAGCGCATTCTGGAGATTTACAACGAACGATACGAGGATATTGCGGCAGCTGTCAGTCGCGAGATGGGCGCGCCGATTGCCTTTGCGCGCGAGAGCCAGGCCTGGGCGGGGCGGGCGCATCTGGAGGCGACGATCGCTGCCTTCGAACGTTTCGAATTTTCCGAAAAGCGCGGCTCGACGATGGTGGTCAAGGAGCCGATCGGCGTCTGCGCGCTGATCACGCCGTGGAACTGGCCGCTCAACCAGATCGTCTGCAAGGTGGCACCGGCAATTGCTGCCGGCTGCACCGTGGTCTTGAAGCCATCGGAAATCGCGCCGATTTCGGGCATCATCTTTGCCGAAGTCATGGAGGCTGCCGGAACGCCGAAGGGCGTGTTCAATATGGTCAACGGCAACGGCCCGGATGTCGGCCAGGTCATGGCTGGGCACCCGGATGTCGACATGGTTTCGTTTACCGGCTCGACGCGGGCCGGAATCATCGTGGCGAAAACCGCAGCCGAAACGGTCAAGCGCGTGGCGCAGGAACTGGGCGGCAAGTCGGCCAATATCATCCTTCCCGATGCCGACCTCGAGACGGCGGTGCGCAAGGGTGTCGAAGGCTGCTTCGGCAATTCCGGCCAGTCCTGCGATGCGCCGACCCGGATGCTGGTGCCGGCAGACCGGCATGACGAGGCGCTGTTGTTTGCCCGCGATGCGGCCGAGGCATTCATTGTCGGCGATCCGCATGCCGAGGATACGGTGCTGGGGCCGGTGGTCAGCGAAATCCAGTTCAACAAGATCCAGCGACTGATCGAAGTGGGCATCGAGGAGGGCGCGCTGCTGGTCACCGGGGGTCCCGGCCGTCCGGAAAACCTCAATCGTGGCTACTATGTTCGCCCGACGATCTTTGGCCATGTCTCGCCCGACATGACGATTGCGCGCGAGGAGATTTTTGGCCCTGTCCTGTCGATCCTGCCCTATGAAACGGAAGAGCAGGCGATCACGATTGCCAATGACACGGTCTATGGCCTTGCTGCCTATATCCAGTCGGGCAATATCGAGCATGCCCGACAGGTTGCTGCCCGGATGCGCGCCGGTTCGGTGTACCTGAACTATCCCGAGTGGGATACGTCAGCGCCATTCGGCGGCTACAAGCAGTCAGGCAACGGGCGGGAATACGCGGACTGGGCTATCCATGATTTCCTGGAGATCAAGGGTATCGTCGGCTGGGATGGCTGAGGTGCCAATGTTGTCCATGCGCTTGTCTGCGCTTTTGCCATGACACTCGATGACCAGCGTCACTACCGCCTCGGCGTTGTGTTCGGGGCGATCTCTGCGCTAGCCTGGTCTTCATCCGGCCTGTTCATTCGCCATATCGGCACCGACCTGATGACCATGCTGTTCTGGCGTGGCCTGTTTTCAGGCACGTGCGTGTTCCTGTTTTTTGTCTATCTGGAACGGGGCCGGGTGCCGGGCATCCTGCGCCGCATGGGCTGGCCCAGCCTGCTGGCCACGATCTTTTCGGCAACCAGCATGATTTCCGGCATAGGCTCGATGTATTACACGTCGATTGCGGATGCGATGGTGATCTATGCGACGGTGCCCTTCGTCACCGCCGCGTTTGCCTTCGTGTTCATCGGGGAACGGCCCAGTCGTTCGACGCTGATTGCCAGCGGCGTGGCCATGGCCGGCGTTCTGGTGATGCTGACCGATGGGCATGGCGGCAACGGCAGCGGCACTGGCAGTGGGAGCGAACTTTTCGGCAAGCTGCTGGCGGCCGTGATGACGCTTTCGGTCGCCGCGATGGCCACCGTCATGCGCAAGCATCGCGAGGTGCCGATGCTGCCCGCGATGGCTGGATCGGCCTGGCTTTGCTCCTTCGTCACGTTCTGGTTTGCCGCGCCGCTGGCTGTCTCGGCGCCAGACCTCCAGTTGATCGTGATCTTTGCCATCGTGCAAAACGCGATGGGCCTGATTTTGTATACCGCCTCTACCCGGCGGCTGCCGGCGGCGGATGCCAGCCTCCTGACGGCGCTCGAAGTGCCGCTGACCCCCTTGTGGGTCTGGCTCGTGCTCAACGAGGTCCCGTCTCCGGCAACGCTGATCGGCGGACCGATCGTGCTGGTGGCGCTGTTTGGCCACATCCTGCACGAAGTTCGACGCAACCGGGTCGTGCCGGTGGTGCCGGCGCCCTGAAATAAGGCGCGGCCCATCGATGCATAAACATCAATTCTGAAGTCAATTTCCATATTCGTCCGGAACAAAATGCGGCAACGCGAAAGTGTTGCTGATTTGCATTCCTATTAAAATCCACGTGTCCGCTTCCGGAACAAATTTGATCACAAGATGTTCTAGCGTCCATGGTAATCAAACGGAAAGGATGAAGCCATGAAGACGAAGATGCTTACTCTTGGTGCTATCGTACTTGGCTCTATTGTGTCGCCTGCTCTCGCGCAGGAAGGTACTATGACCGGCGCTGCCGGTGGCGCCGTAACCGGTGCGATCGTTGGTGGCCCGGTCGGTGCCGCCGTCGGTGGCGTGGTCGGCGCGATCGCCGGCACGGCAATCGATCCGCCGCCGCCGACCGTCGTGACCTATGTCCGCCAGCAGCCGGTTCCCGTTGAGCCCGTCGTCATCGAGCAGAGGGTCGCCGTGGGCCAGCCGCTGCCGCAGCAGGTTGTGCTGACGCCGGTTCCGGAAGATCCGACCTACGCCTATGCCGTTGTCAACAACCAGCGCGTGATCGTTGACCCCGAGACCTATGTGGTCGTCGGCGTGGTGCAATAAGACAGAACGGAACACAAAGTTCCCGACCACGTTTATATCTCTAGCCGAGGCTTGTCGCGCCACTGGCGGGACGGGCCTCGCTTTCCAAGGAGGAATATCCATGCAGGACCAACGTCCAAACGTCACCCCGCCACATGTCACGCAGACAGCGCCGCATGTCACACAGAATGCCGGCATGAGCGGAACGGCAGTTGCCATTGCTGCACTGCTTGTGGCCGTCATTGCGGCCGGGGCTTTCATGCTGTTCGGCGGATCGACCACCGAACGGGAAAGCACGACAATGCCGGCAACGGAAAGTTCGGCACCGGCAGCAACGCCGCCCGCTACACCGGCGCCGCCGGCCGCCAGCACCGAGGCCCCGACGCCTCCGGCCGCCACTGATGCAGCTCCGGCTGCACCTGCTGAACCGGCTCCGGCCCCTGCCGCGCCAGCCCCGGCGCCTAGCGGTGGTGCAGCGGCTCCGACCACGCCGTAACCCAAAAAGAGACGAGCCGGCCGTAATGGCCGGCTCGTCTGATCACTTTTCTTGTTTCGCCTCGCCATCCACTCGCTTTGATGCCACCCGCGTTCAGGGTCGATCAATCAATGTGGCCGAGAGATATCCTGTCCGGAGCAGACCGTTCCTCAGTTCACCTTGGCCGGCTTGCCCCACTCGGCAATTGCAATGCCGCCGAGCACAAGTGCCAGGGCGATGATGTGGAAGGCTTCGAGCGTTTCCCCGAGCAGGCTGATCGACAGGAGCGTGCCGAACACCGGGACGAGATTGATGAACAGTCCTGCGCGGTTCGCGCCGATGCCTTCGACGCCTTTGATGTAGAGGATCTGGGAGATCAAGGATGGGAAGACGGCGCAGTAAAGCACGATCAGCCAGCCGCGCGTGTCGGGCAGGATCATTTCGCCGTTTCCGGCTTCCCAATAGAGGAGCGGCAGGCAGGTGAGGGCGGCAGCAAGGGCTGGTCCTGCCATCAGGCTCTTCCAATGCACGGCCGGCTTCCAGCGCAGGGCGATCGTGTAGACGGCGTAGCTCAGGCCGGCAAACAGCATGATCAGGTCGCCGTAGTTCAGTGACAATGTCAGCAGGGTCATCAGGTTGCCGTGCGAAGCCGTCAAGGCTGCGCCGACAAAGCTGATGAGAAAGCCGAGGATCTGAACCTTGGATACCGGGATTCGGAAGATCAGGAAATTGATGACAAAGATCAATACCGGGATCGCACCCTGCTCGATCGCGCCGTTGACGGCGCTGGTGTATTTCAGCGCCGTATAGAGAAAGCCGTTGAATGCAGCGTAGCCCACTGCACCATAGGCTGCGAGCAGTATCCAGTTGGCCTTGAGTACCGGCCAGTCCTTGCGGATCTGTGGAACAGAGATTGCGATGATCAGGCCTGCGGCGATAGCCCATCGGCCGAAGCTCAGGACCATCGGGCTGACATGGCCGAGTGCCAGCTTGCCGGCGACCGTATTGCCACCCCATAGCAGGGTGGTGATGACCAGATAGGCATAACAGCGAATGGACAGAGGCATCACAATTCCCGGCATGAACCGCGCCCTTGCGAAGCAGCCTGCTCAGCTGTTCAAGCGCGAATGGTGTCGGAAATAGGGGAGGGCTGCCTCTTTGTCACGCAAAAAGCCAAATCAACCGTCAATACGGGTCGATTTCCGAAAAACAACACAGTATAGATGCGCGGGTTTGGGTAAAGCGCAGCGTTGCGCGATAGACAGGATTACGAAATGACGAATGTCGTGGTGATTGGTTCGCAATGGGGTGACGAGGGCAAGGGCAAGATCGTTGACTGGCTCTCGGAGCGCGCCGATATCGTCGTGCGCTTCCAGGGCGGACACAATGCCGGCCATACGCTCGTCATCGACGGCGTCTCCTACAAGCTGTCGCTCCTGCCGTCGGGCGTCGTGCGTCCGGGCAAGAAGGCGGTGATCGGCAATGGCGTGGTCGTTGACCCGCATGCGCTGATCGCCGAAATCGGCCGCCTGAAGGACCAGGGCGTCGAAGTGACCCCGGACAACCTGCGAATCGCCGAAAATGCCACGCTGATTCTGTCGCTGCACCGCGAACTGGATGGCATGCGCGAGGACGCCGCCTCCAACAGCGGCACCAAGATCGGCACCACCCGCCGCGGCATCGGCCCGGCCTATGAAGACAAGGTCGGTCGTCGCGCCATCCGCGTGATGGATCTCGCCGATCTCGATGCGCTGGAAGGCAAGGTCGAGCGCATCCTGACCCATCACAACGCCCTTCGTCGCGGTTTCGGCGCGGTCGAAGTCGAGCACAAGACGATCATGGAAGAGCTGACCTCGATCGCCGATCGCGTTCTGCCGTTCATGGATAGTGTCTGGGTTCTGCTCGACAAGGAGCGCCGCAAGGGCTCGCGCATCCTGTTCGAGGGCGCGCAGGGCTCGCTGCTCGACATCGACCACGGCACTTATCCGTTTGTTACCTCATCGAACACGGTTGCCGGCCAGGCTGCTGCTGGTTCCGGTATGGGCCCGGGTTCGCTCGGTTACATCCTCGGCATCACCAAGGCCTACACGACCCGCGTCGGCGAAGGCCCGTTCCCGACCGAACTGACCGACGAGATCGGGCAGTTCCTCGGCGAAAAGGGGCATGAGTTCGGCACCGTCACCGGTCGCAAGCGTCGCTGCGGCTGGTTTGACGCAGCACTGGTGCGCCAGTCGGTTGCCACCAATGGAATCACCGGCATCGCGTTGACGAAACTGGACGTTCTCGACGGTCTCGAAGAGCTGAAGATCTGCGTCGGCTACAAGCTCGACGGCCAGGAAATCGACTATCTTCCGGCAGCCCAGGCGGCCCAGGCGCGGGTCGAACCGATCTACATCACCCTTGAAGGCTGGAAGGAATCGACCGTCGGCGCCCGCAAATGGGCGGATTTGCCGGCTCAGGCGATCAAGTATGTCCGTCAGGTGGAGGAGCTGATCGGTGCGCCGGTTGCTTTGCTGTCGACCAGCCCAGAACGCGACGACACCATACTTGTGACAGACCCTTTCGAGGATTAATAAGATTCTGTTAGTGTTTTGCTGGTCCACCCCGGATCGGCGATCAAGAGAAAGTGCTGATGGCTGACTTTATCGCAGTGATTCGACGGGCCGTGGACGGCCTGTCGAACAATACTCCGGAGATGCGCGCGAAGGTCTATGAGAAGGCCCGTGCAGCCGTGGTCCGGCAGCTCGAGAACATGTCGCCGCGTCCCCCGGAACAGATGCTGCAACGCCAGCTCTCCAAGCTGGACGCAGCGATTCTCGAGGTGGAAGCAGAGCATGCCGAGGCCTTGCCTGCGGCGGATGAGGCCGTGGCCGATGAGCCTGCGGCTGATCCGGTTGCGGAAACTGCCGCCGTCGCCGAACAGCCTGCTTGGCGCGAGGAAGAAGCTGAGGCGGAAGCCCCTGCCGAGACCGAGGCTGCCACAGCGTATCACGAGCCACGGGCTGTGGCGGATGAGGCATCGTGGGCAGAGCCGACAGCTCCTGCTGCCAGCGGCGACGATTGGGCCGATGCGCATATGGCGGATGAGCGGCCTGTGGAGCCCGCTGAAGCTCAAGTGTTCGAACCGGTTGCCGAGCCGGTCGAGGCTGATGAGCGGGAGCCGTATGTCGCGCCCCAGGTCTGGGAAGAGCCGGCCTATGCCGCCGCTGACGAACCGCATGCCGAAATCGTCGAGACGCCGGAATACTATGCTCCGACTGTTGACGACGAGCCATTTGCCTCCGAGCCGGAACAGGAGCAGGCTCCTGAGCCCGAGCATCGTTACGAGACGGCTGACGTCGCAGCGCCTGAAGCGCCCGCAGTTGTGGCCGATGAGCCACGCGAATGGCGCCCGGCCGACGAGTCGGCCTCGCTGATCTGGGACGAGGAAAGCCACCAGGCGCCTGCAACGGCAACTTACGCCAATGATGCCGAGGTTGCGCGTGCGCCGGTGGCCGATGCTGTCGATGACTGGCTTGCCGATCGCAATCCGGCATCGGCCCAACCGGCCATCCCCACAGCCAGCTGGGATCTTCCTGAGATCGGTGCGGAACGCCCGGCATTCGATCCGCATGAACTTCCCGAAGTCACGGCAGAGCCGTCGGCGATTTCGTTCACACCGGCCAGCGGCTTTCCTGCCTATGATCCGGAAAGAACCGAAACCACTGCGGTGGCCGGCGATCCGCATGACATCCTGCTTGGCGAGGCTGCCTATGCATCCGAGACCTCCACTGGCCATCCGGCTAAGGTGGAGAGCGAAGATTTCAGCCAGTGGTTCAATGACACGGCAGGTGACCTGAGCAAGGTCCCGCCGACGTCGGTCGAGGCTGCTGCCGTCTTGCCTGCAGGCGGCGAATGGGACGACCAGCTGTCGACATTCTCGACGCATGCCGAAGGGGAAGCGGTCGAGCCTTCGGGCGAACCGGATGCCTATGGCGCCTACCGGCTCGAGCCGAAGAAGCCACGCAATTTCGCGCCCCTGATCTTTGGCGTACTCGGCGCCGTTCTCGTGGTTGGCGGAGGCTTTGCTGCCTGGACCTATCGCGGCGAGATGGGCGAGATGGTCTCCAGTCTGACCGGCTCTTCCGCATCGACCACGGACACCGCGACGACAACACCCGTCGCCAGCGATCCGGCGACGACGACGCCTGCTGCAACGACCGAGCAGCCGGCGGCAACGCCAGCGCCTGCCGCTACGACCGAAGACGGAGCCGTAAGCGGCCAGAAGTTCACCCAGAGGCTGCTGGCCGACGGGACGGAGACGGATGCCGGCGCAGGTGCAACCGTTGCCGCCGATGCTCCCGCTGAAGGACGCTCGGTGTCCGCGCAGACGCTTGCCTCGACCGTGGAGCCGGGTGATGCTCCGCCATCGACTGCGCCCGCGCCGACGCAGAACCCGCCGGCAGCCGGCAGCACGGCTGCGGCCTTGTCCGGCGACAAGGCTTTCCTCTACGAGGAGAAGCTCGGCCAGACGACACCGGTTGCCGTGCCCGGAACCATCACATGGTCTGCGGTGCGTGAAACCGGCGAAGACGGCAAACCCAATCCTCAGATCCAGGGCCGGATCAATGTGCCGGAACGCGGCATGTCGGCACTGGTGACGATCAAGCGCAATGCCGACAGTTCGCTGCCGGCAAGCCATATCATCGAGGTTGTCTTCTCGGTGCCGCCGGATTTCGAAGGCGGCGCGATCGAGAACCTCCAGCGCATCGCGATGAAGCGGACCGAGCAGGATCGCGGCGATCCGCTGGTTGCGGTTTCGGCCAAGGTCACCGACGACACCTATCTGGTGGCGCTGAACGATTTCGAGGATGTGGTGAAGCGCAATCTCGATCTGCTCGCGACCCGCGGCTGGATCGACATTCCTGTCATCTATCGCAATGGACGACGGGCGCTGCTAACCCTCGACAAGGGCACGGATGGCGCTGCGGTGTTTACCCAGGTGATGAAGGAATGGGCGGCGCTTGCGGCCCCTGCCGGCAACTAAGAAACCTGATGTTCAGGCATGAAAAAACCGGGTGTTGCGACACACCCGGTTTTTTGTTGCCGATTGTTCGGCCTCAGGCTTCGACGACGCGCAGGGCCTTGGCACGTTCCAGCGCATCCTTCTGAACGGCTTCCTGCACCTTTTCAAAGGCCCGGACCTCGATCTGGCGGACGCGTTCGCGGCTGATGTCGAATTCCGACGACAGCTCTTCGAGCGTGACCGGATCTTCAGCCAGGCGACGGGCTTCGAAGATGCGGCGTTCACGTTCGTTGAGAACGCTCATCGCCCGCGCCAGCATGCGGCGGCGGGTTTCGAGCTCGTCCTGTTCTATCAGGACGGCTTCCTGGCTTTCGTGGTCGTCGACGAGCCAATCCTGCCACTGGCCGCTCTCGCCTTCGCTTGCCCGCAAGGGTGCGTTCAGCGATGCGTCGCCCGACAGGCGGCGGTTCATCGAAATGACCTCTTCCTCGGAGACCTTCAGCTTGGTGGCGATTTCCGTCACCTGGTCCGGCTTCAGGTCGCCTTCCTCGATCGCCTGGATCTTGCCCTTGAGGCGACGCAGGTTGAAGAACAGGCGCTTCTGGTTGGCAGTCGTGCCCATCTTGACCAGCGACCACGAGCGCAGGATGTATTCCTGGATCGAGGCCTTGATCCACCACATGGCATAGGTGGCCAGACGGAAGCCCCGTTCCGGATCGAATTTCTTCACGGCCTGCATCAGGCCGACATTGCCTTCAGACACGACTTCGCCAATTGGCAGTCCATAGCCGCGATAACCCATTGCAATTTTCGCCACGAGGCGAAGATGGCTGGTCACCATGCGGTGTGCGGCGTCGCGGTCGCCATGCTCAGCGTAACGCTTCGCGAGCATGTACTCTTCCTGCGGCTCCAGCATCGGGAATTTGCGGATTTCATCCAAATAACGATTGAGACCGGCTTCGCCGGCAGTAATGCTAGGCAGACTATTGCGGGCCATAAAGCACCCCCTTCTTGCGCTGGGCTCCCAATAACGGCGAACCCCATCTCCGTGGATCTGTCTCTTCCCCACAGAAATCCAGCTAACAAATAAGTATGGCAAAACCGCGTTTCAAGCGGTTTGTTCCATCACGAGGCCGTGACGAATTTTCACGGTTCTGCAAAGAACCCGGACGTCAGTCCGGATAGCGGAACAGGTCCTCGTCCGGATCTTTTTTGCCGCCAATCCGGTTGGCCAGCATCTCCGCCGCAATCGTGGAGAAGGTGATGCCGTTGCCGCCGAAGCCCATGACGGCGTGAACATGCTCGGTGCCGGGCAGGCGATCGATGATCGGCAGGCCCGTCGTCGTGGTGCCGAAGGGGGCGGACCAGCCGTAAGCAGGCTTGCCGATGTCGATGCCGACCATGTCGCGCAGTTTTTCCGCGATACGGGCGAATTTCTGCTTCGCCTTGGCCGGATCCTGGTGGGCGAGGGGGTCGATCTCATCCTCACCGCCGGCAATGATGCGACCATCCGGGGTCGAGCGGAAGTATAGGTAGGGATCCGACCCTTCCCAGACGAGAAAGTCCTTCAGCCATCCGGGGCGCGGCGTATTGGGTTGCGAGGCGATGGCCCAGGTCGAGATGACCTGGTGCGACTTGCTTTCCAGTCGGGTCAGGTATTCGTATCCCGTGCAGGCAATCAGGTCAGCCGTGGTCAGCAGCTGGCCCTCGCTGGTGGCGACGACCACACCATCGCGCGTTTCCCTGTAGTCGGCGATTGTCAGCGGCGACACGATCTCGACACCTCGGCTGACCGCGACCTGCAGCAGGCCGGCGGTCAACTGCGCCGGATTGGCGGATGCCGAACAACTGGAAACGATGGCGGCCGTTCGCTCGATGCCGAAGCGTTCCGCAAGAGCGCCGCCGTTCAGGTAGTCTGCATCGAGACCGATGGCGCTGCGCATTTCTGCTTCCTTCCGGAGTGCACGCGAGCCATAGGTGTCGCCTGATACATAGAGGGTCTTGCGTGCCTCGAAGCTGCAGTCCAGCCCCAATTCATCGACCAGATCGGACAGGCGGGCCACCGACGCGGCAGAGCGCTGCCAGGCACGGGCGGCTTTCTTGTCGCCAATCATCTGCGACAGTTCGGCCAATGGCGTGTCGATCTCGTGCTGGATCATGGCGGTGCTTGCCATTGTGCTGCCGCGGACGGGCTCGCGTCGGTCGACAATCAGGATTCGCAGCTTGCGTCGCGACAGCGCCTCGGCCATCAAGGCGCCGCTGATGCCGGCTCCGATGATGATCGCATCATAGTCCTTGTCGCTCACCTTGCCGGCTGCATCGACGGATATGTTGGGTGTGGCGCTCCAGAACGGTCTGGCACTGCGCAAATCGCGTGATCTGTTGATCTTCCTACCACGGTCACTCATGCGGACTCCCTAGCCGAGGTGCCAAGAGGGCTGCCTCGTTCCACACCGACAACGCCGCTGAGGCGTTCGTGTTTCGTCGCATTGCGATATTTACTCCGAACCAGCCTGATTTCCCTCGTTGCCGAAATATTGCACCGGAAATTTGGGCAGAAGCATACCAGGCACCCTGATCAGCGTTACGGGCGATCGATCTTTTCGAGCATCGGCAAGGACGTGGTGTGCTATTGCCAGGCTGATGTCAGTAGGGATCTGCTATAGGATACACACTCATCGAATCCCGGAGGTCGTGTGTGAGATTGTCTTCCTATGTGCAGGGGCTGGCTGCTGTGACGATCGCGACGGTTGCGTTGAGCACGGCGGGTCTGATGACGCGTCTTGTCGCGATCGACGGGCCCACGCTTCTGTTCCTGCGCGGCGCGATCGCCAGCGTTTTTCTGCTGGCCTGCCTGTTGGTCACGGCCAGGGGGCGGGTTGTCGCCGATTTCACCCGGCTTGGCTGGCCGGGCCTGGTGATCTGCGCGACGTCGGCTGCCTGCGCCGTCCTGTTCATCGGCGCGCTCTACACGACATCGGTGGCACATGTCGCGATCATCTTTGCGACCTGCCCTTTCGTGGCGGCTGGTCTCGCCTTCATGGTTCTGGGGGAGCGTCCGAGCCGTTCCGCACTTGTCGCCAGCGTGGTTGCGCTGATCGGCGTGCTTGTGATGATAGGCAGTGGCGAAGAGGGGACATTGGCCGGCGATGCGCTCGCATTCGCCATGACGTTCATGGTGGCCTTGTGGACGGTGCTCGTCCGGCGCTATCCCGACAAGCCGGCATTGCCGTGCACGGTCGTTTCCTGCCTGATGAGCGCGGCGATCGCGTTGCCACTGGCAAGCCCGCTTGCCGTGTCGTCGCATGACCTGCTGGTCGTACTTGTCTTCGGGGTGCTTGCCTTCTCGCTCGGTTTCCTGCTCCTCACCATCGGGTCGCGTTACCTGCCGCCGGTGGAATCGGCGCTGATCGGAGCGCTGGATGCGCCGCTTGCGCCGTTGTGGGTCTGGCTGTTCATCGGCGACACGCCAGCCAATACGACGCTTCTCGGCGGCACGATCGTGCTGGCGGCGGTCTGCGTTCACATCCTGGCGGCCCGATGGGTTGCGGCAGGCTCCGTGGTTCCCGCCGACAGCTGATCGGCTCTGCGGCTGGACTGGGTCGCGGTTACATGGCTTGCAGCGCGTCGATCACGGTTTGCAGGTCTTCCGGAATGGGCGCCTCGAAATGCATGGTCTCGCCGGTACTCGGGTGTTCGAACGCCAGAAGATAGGCATGCAGGGCCTGGCGATGGAAGCCATTGACGATCGCCTTGGCGGCGTCTGGAAGCAGGTTGACCTTGGTCTTGAAGGCCATGCCGTAATCCTGGTCACCGATCAGGGGATGGCCGATATGGGCCATATGCACGCGGATCTGGTGGGTGCGGCCGGTTTCGAGCCGGCATTCGACCAATGAGGCGAGGCAGGTCGCGTCCGGTTTTTCGCCATAGCGCTCGATCACGGTATAGTGGGTGATGGCCTCGCGGGCGTCGTCGGTGTCTTCCTTCTTCACCGTGCGCTTGGTGCGGTCGCCGGCGCGGCCGAGCGGCGCGTCGATCGTACCTGTCAGCGTGCGTGGACGACCCCAGACGATCGCCCGGTAGGCGCGCTCCAGAGGCCCGGTGCGGCCATGGTCGGCGAACTGGTCGGCGAGGTGACGGTGGGCGAGGTCGTTCTTGGCGACGACCATGACGCCGGACGTATCCTTGTCGAGACGATGGACGATGCCGGGACGCTTGACGCCGCCGATGCCGGACAGGCTGTCGCCGCAGTGATAGATCAGCGCGTTGACCAGCGTGCCGGTCCAGTTGCCGGCACCGGGATGCACGACGAGGCCGGGCGGCTTGGCAATGACAATCAGGTCGGCGTCTTCATACAGCACGTCGAGCGGGATGTTCTCGCCCTTGGGTTCCGGATCCTCCGGCTCGGGCAGCTCGATCGTCAGCCTGTCGCCGACCTTGATCTTGCGCTTGGGCTCGGCAACAGCCTGACCGTTGATCTTGACCGCACCCTGCTCGATCAGCGCCTTTATCCGGTTGCGGGAAAACTCACCCTCCAGCTGTGCAGTCAGCCACGCGTCCAGCCTGCCTTCGGCGTCTTCACCGGCAATCAGCTCTTTCATTGGCGCGGCTGCTTCGTTAAAGGGGTCGTTCATATTGTCATCCCGTGTGAAAACACCCGGCGATGCGGCAGGTGTCTGGTGCCATTTGGCACAGGTTTTCGCCTTCCACAATCGACAGCCACAGCGCTTGGCTGATTTTCCCTGAATGGTTCGCATCAGGGAAGGTGCCTGTCTGACTGCGAGCCGCAAGGAAAAAGACTGCTGCCATGTCTCATCTCGATCAAGAAAACCAGGACGAAAAGCCGTTGGACCCGGTCATGGAAGGCGTGCGCCGCAAGATGATCAAGCTACAGCTGATCTCCGGCGGGATCATGGCGGTGATGTTCATGGCGGTGCTGGTGGCAATCGCCTACAAGCTCACCCGCAGCGACGGCACGCAGCCGGTTGCCGCGCAAACGACGCCGTTCCTGGTGCCGTCCGATCAGCCATTGGCGCTGACGGCGAACCTGCCTGCCGGTTTCAAGGTCGTGTCGATCTCGCTGTCCGGCAGCCAGATCCTGATTTATGGTGAAACCGCATCGGCTGAACGCAAGGCCCTGGTTCTCGACCTGTCTGTCGGGCGTATCATCGCCGACATCACGCTTGGCGGAAACTGAGCCCTGATGCCTGGACCGCAGCTGATCGAGATCACCGATCCGGCCGATCCGAGGATTGCCGAATTTTCGTCGATCAGGGAGCGTGATCTGACCGGCCGTCAGGGCCGGTTCATCGCCGAAGGTACGGTCGTGCTGTCGATGCTGGCAAAGGCGCATCTCGCGGATCGCGGGGTGCGGGCGGAAAAGATCCTGCTGCTGAAAAACCGGGTGGAGGGCGTTTCCGGCTTGCTGGCCCAGTTCTCCGCCGACGTTCCCGTGTATGTCGCCGAAGGAAGCGTCCTCGACGCCATTGCCGGCTTCCACCTGCATCGCGGCGTTCTGGCGGTCGGGTGCCGACATGAGCCGCCGGCGCTTGCGGCACACGTGGCGATGCTGCCGGACCGTGCGCTGGTGCTGGTCGGTTGTGGCATCTCCAATCACGACAATATCGGCTCGCTGTTTCGCAACGCTGCCGGTTTCACCGCCGATGCCGTTCTATTGGACGAGACATGCTGCGATCCGCTCTACCGCAAGGCACTGCGGGTATCGGTCGGCTCCGTGCTGACCACACCGTATAGCCGGCAGGGTGCGGCGGAGGCGATGCTTGGCACGCTTGCTGACGCCGGATTCGAGATCTGGGCCTTGTCGCCGTCGGGCGCAGTCGAGATTGGCGAGATCAGGTCGGGGCAACGCGTGGCGCTGGTGATGGGAACAGAAGGCGACGGCTTGCCGGCGTCGATCCTTGCGCGATTTCAGTCAGCCCGCATTGCCCAGGCAGCTGGCCTCGACAGCCTGAATGTCGGTACTGCCAGCGGAATCGCACTCTACCATCTGGCCCGGGCGATGGGCAGGCTTGGCTGAATTTCTGAAGTTCATTCTGCCGGAGAAGGCTGACTTGCCTGGGTTGTCTGCGTACGGGCAAGCTTGGGATCCATGGCGATCACCCGGTCGACCAGGCTTTTCTGCATGCCGGGCTTTTGCGCCTGAGCCAGCAGATCGGGAATCGGCGACGCGGCTCCTTCGCTTGCCGCGGTGAGAACGATCATCTTTGCGGCAATGTCGCCCAATTCATCGCGCAAGGCATTGTCTTCGGTTGTCGCCTTGGCGCGCAGCAGCCGGTCAGTCAGGGCGGCCTGGCGGGCGCGGATGTCTTCTGCGAGACGCTCGGGGTCAAGAGGGGCAAGCGCGGGCACGGTGTCGTCTTCGACCATGTCGAGATCCTTGAGGTCGGGCACTGGAAGGTCGGCCTGCTTCAAGGCACGAAATGCGGTTCGAAGCTGCGCGTTTGCGGTCTTCAGCTTGGCCCTGAATTCGGCAGCCTCGCGGGTGCGGCGTTCCAGCGACGTTTCCAGGTCGGCGCGGTCGGCCATTTTGCGAGACAGGTGATCGTCGAGCCGGAGCGCCTTGTGCTCCTCCTGGGTGAGACGGATTTCCGCATCCCGTGCCCGCTTCACCAGCAACTTGTTTTCGCGACGCAGTTCTTCGCGCTCGTCGCGCATCGATTGTACGCGGGTCTTCAGCACATCGATCTCGGTATCGCGGCTGATGGCCTCGATGCGCATGCTATCGACTTCGGACAGAATGCGGCCGATACGGCGTGTCAGATCCTCAAGCTCGAGGTCCTTGGCGGCGCTAGCGATTTCGGCACGTTTCAGGGTCTCCCTGACTGTCGAGGCGTCCACTTCCGAGCGGCGCAGCTTTGAGCGCAGGTCGGCTGCCTCCGTGCTCATCTCGTTGATCTGGCCCTTGTGTTCCTGATTGTCGGCCACCAGACGGCTGGCCTCGCTTGCCAGCGACTCGTTGGACAAGGTCAGCGCCAGCGACTTTTCCCGCTCGCGGGTGAGTTCATGCATGGTGCGGGCATTTTCGGCGGCGTAAAGCGCGCGAACCATGTCTTTCTGCGCGCGGATCTCCTGCGGGCTGAGCGGCATGGTCGCTTTCAGCCTGTTCTCCGTGTAGAGAACGACGCGTTGATGGATTGCGGGCGCAAGCAGCATCACCAGGAGCGCTGCGGCCATAAATCCCAATCCGAAAAGCAGGGCATATTCAATCACGGTCGCGCCATTTCAGCGTTCAGGCATATGTTAGAAGATATTTAACCACGGCCCATAGCCCTCGACAAGCCTCGGTGGCTCGCATCAGGATCTGTTTGCGTCGTTATGGCTAACGACATCAAAGAGAGCTTGTGCGAAGCTGAGTGTGGAAATGCCCGAGGTCAGAAAGGGTTCCAGGTCGGGGCACGGGTCAGCTTAAGATACCCGACATTGATGCCCAGACGGGCGCCGATGCCTGTGCGGATCGGGACAAGAACGACGTCGCGGCTTTTCAGAACGGTCATGCCGACGCCGGCGACAACGTAGGCCGACCCGCTGACGCCGCCGTAGCGGGCGTAGAGCGTATCGACTGCCGGCAGGTCGTAGACGAGCATCATTGTGCGTGTGCCGTTGCCGCCATAGTCGATGCCGAGCGAGGGGCCTTGCCAGAAGACTTCATGCTGGCCGACATTCTTGGTGTAGAGCATGCCTTCGCCGTAGGTCAGACCGGCGATCAGTGCACCCGAGCCCTCCTGGCCGAGGATGTAGCCATTGGGCAGGCCATGGGTTTCAAATGCCTGCTCGATGACCTTGGCAAGAGCGCCGCTGGTTTCACCGAAGAAGCCGTGGCCGGCATCGACCACTTCCTGGATTGAGTATTCGCCTGCGGCTTCGGCTGGACGCATGGTCGTGACAAAGCCCGCGATGGCCATGGCGGCGGCGATCAAGAGACGCGCGGCCGAAAGATGACGGGTTGGCAAAAGACGCATGGGGCCTCCTAGATGCGAAGCCGATGGATTCGGCCTCTCCGATGGGGGTAATCGAACTTACCGAGGATCGTCTTAATAATCGGTTTACCAAATATGGTGTCATTATGACCATATGGTATCCGACCGGTTCGTAGCCCGTGCCAGACTCGAGCGCGCTCTGTATCGTCGGTTTAAATCTTCTGGAGAGACCGATGGCGAAAAATATCAACCTTACCCTCGCAGGCCCCGATCTCGCGGCGCTGCTGTGCAGCCGTGTCTGCCATGATGTCATTTCGCCGGTCGGTGCGATCAACAACGGTCTGGAACTGCTCGACGAGGGCGGTGCGGATGCCGATGCGATGGACCTGATCCGCACCAGCGCGCTGAATGCCTCGGTCCGGTTGAAGTTTGCCCGGCTTGCCTTTGGCGCCTCCGGTTCCGTCGGCGCCTCGATCGATACCGGCGAAGCCGAAAAAGCCGCCAAGGATTTTGCGCTGGCCGAAAAGAAGACCGAAGTGACCTGGAGCGGTCCGCGCGCGATCATCGCGAAGAACCGCGTCAAGCTTCTGATGAACCTGTTCCTGGTCGCCTATGGCGCCATTCCGCGCGGCGGCTCGCTCGACGTCTCGCTGGAGAACCCGGAAACGGACGCAAAGTTCAAGATCGTCGCCAAGGGCCGCATGTTGCGCGTTCCGCCGAAATTCGCCGAACTTCTGAACGGCGCGCTGGAAGAGGCAGTCGATGCCCATACGATCCAGCCTTACTACACCATTCTGCTGGCGGACGAATGCGGCATGGAGCTGAAATTCATCCCCAGCGAAGGCGAGATTGCCTTTACCGCCGAAGTGATCTGACACCGTCTCGTTTCGAGACGAAGTTGTATTCCAAGCGGTAACATTTCCTTAGTTGAACTCGGATAGGCTTATCGGGATTAATCGTTGTCTCCTGGCGGAGACAGAGGAGTTTACCATGCAGCGTTTGTTGATCGCAGATGGCTCCGACATTGTACGCAAGGTCGGCAAGAAGATCCTGTCTGAACTCGGTTTCGAGATATCCGAGGCCGGCTCTGGTCGCGAGGCGCTGGTTCGTTGCGAGCGCGAACTGCCGCATATCATCATCGTTGACGCAGGCATGGACGATGCCCTCGACCTGATCACCAATCTGCGCGCCTTGCCGGATGGCAAGGGCGTCAAGATCTACTACTGCGTCGTCGAGGCAGACCTGAAGACGATGATGGCCGGCAAGCGCGCAGGCGCCAATGAGTTCCTGCTGAAGCCGTTCGACCGCAAGATCCTGACGGAAACCTTCGGCGGCAAGGCGATCGCGGCCTGAAGGCGCGGATCCCTGTGATTTGAAGGAGAAGGGCGGGCCGCTGGCACCGCCCTTTTTGCATGGATGAATTCGCCAGCGCCTGTTCTCGTACGCCCCAACATCGACCTGTTTCAGGACACAAAAAAAGGCCCGCGTCGTTGAACGCGGGCCTTGTGTCTGGACCTTGATCGAAATCAGGCCGTTTCTGAGTATTCGGCACCGTCCGGCTCGCGCAGCACGTAGCCGCGGCCCCAGACCGTTTCGATATAGTTGGCACCGCCGGCCGCATTGGCGAGCTTCTTGCGCAGCTTGCAGATGAAGACGTCGATGATCTTCAGTTCCGGCTCGTCCATGCCGCCATAAAGGTGGTTCAGGAACATTTCCTTGGTCAGAGTCGTGCCCTTGCGCAGCGAGAGCAGTTCGAGCATCTGGTATTCTTTGCCGGTCAGGTGAACGCGCTGGCCACCAACTTCAACGGTCTTGGCGTCGAGGTTGACGATCAGTTCACCGGTGATGATGATCGACTGGGCATGGCCCTTCGAGCGGCGGACAATGGCATGAATACGGGCAACGAGTTCGTCCTTGTGGAACGGCTTCGTCATGTAATCGTCAGCGCCAAAGCCGAGACCGCGCACCTTGTCTTCGATGCCTGCCATACCGGACAGGATCAGGATAGGTGTCTTAACCTTCGACAGGCGCAGAGTGCGAAGCACTTCGTAGCCGGACATGTCGGGGAGATTGAGGTCGAGCAGAATGATGTCGTAGTCGTAGAGTTTGCCCAGGTCGACGCCTTCTTCGCCCAGGTCAGTGGTATAGACGTTGAAGCTCTCGGACTTCAGCATCAATTCGATGCTCTGAGCCGTAGCGCTGTCGTCTTCAATGAGTAGAACCCGCATATTTATCCCCTTTACCGCCGCCGAAAGGTCGAGTTGGCCCCCTACGCGATACGGATCCAGTCGTTGCCTGATTTGAAGGCTGCCACCAAATGGTTAACAAATTCTGATTCCCTCTGGCAAGGTGTAACGAATTTATTAAGCAAAGAAAGCAGTCTCCTGATTTTTCATGTGTTTCGGTCATCGCCACACTTGAATCAGAGCAACAGGAAATTCCCGTAACCGATTCATTTGACTCATCATTGTCATCAGCCGTTTTGAGGCCCTGGCATTTACTGACCCTTAAGTGATCGGGCTTATCATTAACGATGCCCGTAAACGAAAGGTTACCAGCGGTAGCTTTTTGTTAACGTCGCGGACTTTTTTTGGACGAATCGTTTGCATGCGGGTGTGTTGAGTAAGCAAGTGTGGCGGGGGGTCTCGCATCACGGGAGTATTGCGTATGAAGTCGCGTGAGAGCCTGGTACGCCTGAAAGGTTTTCAGGTTACCGAAAAGCGTCGGCAATTGCAGCAGTTGCAGTCTATGATGGCGGAGTTCGAAAGGATGGCGAAAGAGCTTGAGGCTCAGATCGGCATCGAGGAGAAAAAGTCCGGCATTACCGACCCTAACCATTTTGCCTATCCCACCTTTGCCAAAGCGGCTCGCCAGCGCGCGGACAATCTTCAGGTCTCTATCCGGGAACTGAAGGTCCAGCAGGAAGCGGCGGATTTGGCGTTGGAAGAAGCCGAGGCGGAATATGCTAAGGCTTCGGCTCTTGAAGAGCGGGACAGCCAGATGCGGGTTAGAGCCTGAACATCGTGTCTGCTTTGTTCAAATAGGCGGTCGCAGTTTCCACTGCGTCCGCCACCTTTGCTCATTGACTTGAGCCTGAAGCCCCCAAGCGCATGAGGCGATCGGGGCAGGGCCGGCGGCTTATCCGTTGAGCACATCACGCCATTCGGGATGGCGATCCATCTGGGCATGGAAAAAGGGGCAGAGCGGAATGATTTTCCAGCCGCCCTTGCGCGCCTCCTCCACAGCATAAAGTGCAAGAGCCTGACCGGCACCGGTGCCGCGCATCGCATCGGGGACCTCCGTGTGATCGACGATGATCAAGGTCGGTGAGGCGCGCGAAAATGTCATGATCGCGGGGTCGGCGACGCCGTCCGCCTTGCCGAGATAGCGTCCGCCCGAACCGGTCTGCTCAAACGTTATGTTCATCAATGCCTCCATTGCCCCGTTCAAGGTTCCTCAATACCATCGGCTTGTGCCAAGGGACAATTCCCGGTCTGGCACACGCAGCGTTCACACCTGGCGGAGGTTTTGTTTTTGATCTGGCTGAAGGCCTTGCTGCTGATCCTTGCGCCGGCATTTCTGGCGCTTGGGGTCTGCCTGCCGCTGATGCGGTTTGAAAGTTTCTATGTTCTTTCCGAAGAGCCGTCGCTGCTGTCGATCATCGGTTCGCTGTGGCACGGCGGAGATGGCCTGCTGTCGGTCATCGTCGGTCTTGTCTCCGTGGTATTTCCGACGGTCAAGCTGCTGGGGCTCGCAGCCGAACACCTGAATGCGGCCGAGCGTCGGCAGGGCGGATGGATCGCAACGCTCGTTCCTGTCCTGTCGCGCTGGTCGATGATGGATGTACTTCTGGTGGCGCTAGTGATCTTTGCCGCCAAGACGGCGGGGCTTGTGCAGGCTTTTTCCCAGCCAGGACTGTGGTTCTATGCCGGGTCGGTCGTGCTTGCTGCCATCCTCCATCGTTTGCCGGCCGGCGAGACAATGTCAGAAGCCATGCCGCAAAAAGGGTAAAACCGGCAGGGTGAGCCGTGCCGGTTTTCCAATGGGGTCTGTCTTGAAACGATTTTGCGCCGCTGAGGTGCGGCACCCAATAGCTTAATGGCGATATTGCTGAATTCTGGTTGTCCGCAGGCCCGGGAGGCCATGGTCGGAAATGGAGGACTGCCAGGAGAGGAATTCCTCGACTGTCAGAGTGTAACGTTCGCAGGCTTCTTCCAGGCTCAACAGGCCACCGCGAACAGCGGCGACAACCTCGGCCTTACGACGGATCACCCAACGGCGTGTATTGGCCGGGGGCAGATCGGCAATCGTCAGCGGGCTGCCATCGGGACCGATGACATATTTCACTCGGGGGCGGATCATTTCGGTCATTGGACTCTCTATACATACTCAAGACCACACACCCGCATCCTAGAGCCGAGGCTTTAAAATTTGCCTAAGCACGTTGTAAGCATTTGATAATAATTTTTGCCGACCGCAACGGGCCGGATTCGCTGATTCTCCCTCACTTTGCGTAAAGTTGCGGCAATTGCATAGGAGTTATGCAATTGCCCCTCTACTCGGGCGCAACCATTCATGGCATTACCGCCGAGAAATCTCTGGTTCCTCTGGAATTGACAAAGCCGGGCGGCAAAACTGCCCGGTTGATGGTCGTTTTTCAGTCGCCGCAAGATCGGCAACAGGCCCAGTGGATACAAGTCCCTGCATGGGATGCATTCTAGTTCACATGCTTTCAATTCCCGACCGGGTGCATGCCCTGTCGAAAGGAGCTTTATGTTCAGGCCGACTGATTTGACTCGTCGTCACGAGACTGACGAAGATGTATTCCCCTTGGATGCATTCGTATCCGGACAGTGGGCCGGCAAGTTGCTGGAACTGGCGCGCGAGCATGGCTTCCGTCACTGCCTGCTGGCGAGTTTTCCCAAGGGAGACCGGCCGGAATTTGCCGCCAATCTTGTGGTGACGAACTGGCCGCAGGCGGTGCGTGAGGCTTATGAGGCGGCCGAGGTGTTTGCCGGAAGTCTGCTGGTGGCGCGCCTCAAGCAGACCATCATGCCCGTCTTCTCTGCCGAGAACCTGTTCGTCGGCCAGGCTCCCAACGAGCAAAGGTCAAAGCTGCTTGCGCTTTTTGACCAGCATGGACTGGCTGGCAGCCTTGCCTTCAACCTGCATGACCGGCATCTGGCGCAATATGTTCTGGTGTTTTCCGGACGGCTGGTGCCGCCCGATCGCGCCGAGCTGGCGAAGATGCAGTTTGCGGCAATGGAGATGCTGGACCTCGGCGCAGACGAACTCGTGCCGCGCTATGGCCCGCGGGAAAAACTGTCGGCCCGAGAGATCGAATGCCTGCGTTGGTCGGCCGCGGGCAAGAGCAGCGACGAGATTGCCATCATTCTCGACATCTCAACCCACACCGTGGTGAGCTACCTGAAGAGTGCCATGCGCAAGCTTGAGGCAGTCAACCGCATGCAGGCCGTTGCACGTGCCTGTCGGTTCCGGTTGCTCTGAAGGCGCCCCACGTCGTACGATTTTTACTCAAGACGCCGCAGGCACGCGGCGTCTTTTTTATGCGTGCGCATCCCTTGTCCTTATAGCAGCATCAGATTGAGCTCGGTCCTGCCGTAGCCGAATACGTATTCTGTCGTGCTGTTGTGAAGAAGGGTGATCGCATCACCGCTGTCCAGCCATGCGAGCGTGACAACCGTCGAGGTTCCGGCACCACCGGTGTGGTGGGCGAGATCCTCACCTCCATTGCGCCGCAGTGCGACCGAGTGGCTGCCGCTGCTGTTGGCCGTGACCGTCAGCGCCAGCAGGTAGAACCCCGTAGCCGGAACCAGTAGCGGCTTGCCGAAGCCGGATGCGAGGGGCAGGCCGAGCGTGACGCCGCCTCCCGACAGATGCAGCAGGTCGAAACCGGTCGCCGTGCCGCTCGCTGGCGTCAGTGTTGCAGCCGCCAGGGCCGCGCGCGCCAGCGGTCGCTGATCGAGGCGCACATAACCTTCCGGGGAAATTCCAATTGCCTGGCGCCAGCCGGTCACATCGCTGTTCACCTTGATCGAGAAGCGATCTTCGCCCGCCAGACCCATTTCGGCGCGGCCCTGCCAGTTGGACTGGAAGAGCAGGCTTGCAGTATCGTCTTCAGATTGCTTGTTGACGGTCAGCCGGTGGCTGGCGCCGGCGTGATTGAATAGGCTCGCGGGTGAGGAGATCGCCAGTCGATTGGAGCCGTCCGGGGTGGCGGCGATGCCGAGGCGGTCGAAATTTGCCGTCGACGGCAGCGGAAGGGCGATCCATTCCGCGCCATCGAAGACTGCCGGGCGCTGTTCGCTGGCGATATAGCCGCGCCAGCCGAGGCGAGGGGCGATGAACAGCCATGCGGCGTCCTGATAGAGCGCCAGGTGACCCTCGCGGCCGCTCCAGACGCCACCGGCCGGGGCGAGCAACCAATGGACATCACCCTCTGACGGGGCCGGCGGAGGTTCCGATGCCTCGCTTTGGATGACCAGTTGCACCAGTGCGTCCAGCCGTTGCAGGGCTTCGTTATGCGTAACGTGTTTCTGCGCCTGGGCAGGAAGGATGAAGGGCAGGTCGAGATTGCTGGTGGTGTCGGACATCGGCGTCTCCGTTTTATTGTGCCTGCATCCGGGGTGATGACGGAGCGGCGGTGAAAAGGAGAAGTGTGCGCGCGATTTTGCCGAGGGGGATGAAATCACCCTGATTTTGTTGAAATCATGGGGTTATTTGGAAAAATCATCCCCGCTGCGGCGGGCTTGCCCAGGCAATGAAGTCGGGATTGGCGAAATCTGTCTCGTGGATTCGGTTGCGCTTGCCATAGGTGAGCGGCTGGTGATCGGTCGTCATCGTGATGCCGCCGGCTGCCCTTAGCACGGCGTCGCCCGCTGCCGTGTCCCATTCCATCGTCCGGCCGAAGCGTGGGTAGAGATCGGCCTCGCCCTCGGCCAGGAGACAGAATTTCAGCGACGAGCCGACGGTACGGCGCTCGGGAATGCCGTTGTCGCGGATATAGGCCTCGGTCGCCTCGCTGTTGTGCGAGCGGCTGACCAGCGCGCAGGCCTTGGGATGCGTGGGGCGTCCGCGGATCGTGGTCCGGGCCGTCACCTGGAACTGCTCATCGATCAGGAGCTTTTCCGCCTTGTTCCCGAACCCGAGATAGGCAATGCCCAGGGCCGGTGCATAGACCATGCCGATGGTCGGTATGCCGTTTTCGATGAGGGCGATGTTGACGGTAAAGTCGTCATGGCCGGCAATGAATTCGCGGGTGCCGTCAAGCGGATCGACCAGCAGGAAGCGCTGGCCTTCGGTTGCGGGCACATCGCCCGCAGCCACGGCTTCTTCAGCGACGACCGGTAGATGTGGCAGATGGGCGATCAGGTCGGCCAGGATCAGGCTCTCGGCCGCTTCATCAGCCTGGGTTACCGGTGTGCTGTCACTCTTGAGGCGGATGTCGGGGCCGGCCCGATAAATATCGAGAATGATCCGGCCGGCGCCAAGGGCTGCCTGCTCGAAAATTCGCGCGATCGCTGCGTCGTCGGCCACTCGTCCGCATCCTCCATGATCCATCCGTGATTTCACGTTCGCACGGCCTGTGTAAAGTGATCTTTCACCATATGCGCAGGAGATTGCCCGGACATTGCGGCATCGTTGCGCGTGTCTATGCTGCACCGCAGTGGAACAAAGCGCCGCACGTCTCAAACAAAACAATTTTCGTCCTGATTGCGCTTGCTCTTTGTGACGCCTATGCGAATGTGCGGCGATATTTTCAGAGGATGGTTGATGCGTTATTCGGCCCTTTCAATCTTTCGACAGGCACTGTCGGGCAATCGCAACTGGGCGCCGATGTGGCGTGAGCCCGATCCCAAACCGCATTATGACGTGATCATCGTCGGCGGCGGCGGTCACGGGCTGGCGACGGCTTATTACCTCGCCAAGGAATTTGGCATCACCAATGTCGCGGTCCTGGAAAAGAGCTATCTCGGCTCGGGCAATGTCGGGCGCAACACCACGATCATCCGCTCGAACTACCTGCTTGAAGGCAACGAGCCTTTCTATGAATTCTCGATGAAGCTGTGGGAGGGACTGGAGCAGGACCTCAACTACAATGCCATGATTTCCCAGCGCGGTATCGTCAATCTGTTCCACAGCGATGGCCAGCGCGACGCCTATGCGCGGCGCGGCAATGCGATGATGATGCACGGGGTGGCCGCCGAACTGCTTGATCGCGAGCAGGTGCGCAAGATGATGCCCTATCTCAATTTTGACCACGGCCGCTTTCCAATCCTGGGCGGCCTCCTGCAAAGGCGCGGCGGCACGGCCCGTCATGACGCTGTTGCCTGGGGTTATGGACGTGCTGCCGACAGTCGCGGTGTCGACCTGATCCAGAACTGCGAAGTCAATGGCATCCGTCGCGACGAGGCGGGCAATGTCGTCGGCGTCGAAACGAGCCGCGGCTTCATCGGCTGCAACAAGCTGGCGCTGGCGACGGCCGGCCATACATCGGTGACCGGCAAAATGGCCGGGCTGGAACTGCCGATCGAAACGCATGTGCTGCAGGCCTTTGTCTCGGAAGGCATCAAGCCGGTGATCGACAATGTCATCACCTATGGCGCCGGCCATTTCTACATCTCGCAGTCGGACAAGGGCGGCTTGGTCTTCGGTGCCGACATCGATTATTATTCCTCCTATGCCCAGCGCGGCAACCTGGCGACGGTCGAGCATACGATCGAGGAAGGCGTTTCGCTTATTCCGGGGCTTTCGCGCGTGAGGGTCCTGCGTGCCTGGGGCGGCGTCATGGACATGTCGATGGACGGTTCTCCGATCATCGACAAGACGCCGATCGACAATCTCTACCTGAACTGCGGCTGGTGTTACGGCGGCTTCAAGGCGACGCCGGCCTCGGGCTTCTGCTTCGCCCACCTGATCGCCAAGAACGAAGCCCATCCCGTTGCCCGTCTGCTCCGGCTCGACCGCTTCAAGCGCGGTTTCGCCGTGGATGAAGGCGGCAAGGGCCCGCAACCGAATTTGCACTGAGATACGATCATGGCCAGCCTCATCACTTGCCCGCATTGCGGCATCCGTCCGAAAGAAGAGTTCTCGATCCGGGGCGATGCCAGCCCGGTGCGGCCGGTGGCCGCTGCCTCCGACGATAGTTGGTATGCCTATGTGTTCGTCCGTGACAATCCGAAAGGCCGGATTATCGAACACTGGCATCACGCAGCCGGATGTCGTCGCTGGCTGGTTGTCGAGCGTGACAATGCTGCAAGCCACGAGGTCTATAGCGTGACGGATGCCAGCGTCCATGCCAGGGGAGCTGCCCGATGACCGGTTCGCGTCTGTCTTCCGGCGGCCTGGTCAATCGTGGCCGCAGCCTGTCCTTCACCTTCGATGGCCAGACGTTGAAGGGTTTCGAGGGCGATACCCTCGCCTCGGCCCTGATTGCCAACGATCAAATGCTGGTCGGCCGATCGTTCAAGTATCACCGCCCGCGCGGCATTGTGACGGCCGGATCGTCTGAACCGAACGCCTTGGTGACAATCGGCGCCGGCGGTCGCGCCGAGCCGAATACGCGGGCGACTGTTGCCGAACTCTATCAGGGCATGGAAGCGAAGAGCCAGAATTGCTGGCCGTCGCTGAAATACGATGTCGGCGCGGTCAACAGCCTGCTTTCGCCGTTCCTCAGTGCCGGCTTCTACTACAAGACGTTCATGTGGCCGAAGCCGTTCTGGGAAAAGGTCTATGAACCGATCATCCGTCGTGCGGCAGGTCTCGGCAAGACACCGTTCGAAGTCGATCCCGATCGCTACGAAAAAGCCTGGGCGCATTGCGACCTGCTGGTGATCGGTGCAGGCCCGACAGGGCTGATGGCAGCAAGGGCTGCGGCACGAGCCGGCATGCGCGTCATCCTGGCCGACGAAAGCTTCCGCTTCGGCGGTTCGCTGCTCAGCGAGCGTGTTTCGGTCGGAGGCATGGCGGCTGCCGACTTCGCGCAAAGTGTCGTCGATGAGCTCAAGGGCCTGTCAAATGTGACGCTGATGGCGCGCACAACCGTGTTCGGCTGGTATGACGACAATGTCTTCGGTGCCGTTGAAAAGGTGCAGAAACATGTGGCGCTGCCGTCGTCAGACCTGCCGGTCGAGCGGGTCTGGCGTATCGTGGCCAAGCGCGCGATCCTGGCATCCGGTGCCGAGGAACGTCCGTTGGTGTTTGGCGGCAATGACAGACCAGGGGTGATGACCTCCGGTGCAGTTCGCACCTATCTTCACCGTTACGGGGTGGCGGCGGGCCGAGAGGTGGCAATCTTCACCAATGGCGGTGCCGGCTATCGAACCGCAGCGGATCTCGTCGCCGCCGGCGTCAGCATCGCGGCAATCGTTGATGGTCGCTCGCAATCTGCCGACGAAGCGCCGGCCGGTGTCCGGGTCATTCGCGGCGGTGCCGTGGTTGATACCAAGGGACGCCACCGCATTTCCGGCCTGATTGTCGAGCGCTCCGGTCATCAGGAAGAGATATCCTGCGATGCCCTGGCGATGAGCGGCGGCTTCAGCCCGATCGTGCATATCGCCTGCCAGCGTGGGGAAAAGCCGGTCTGGTCCGACGTGCATCAGGCATTTCTTGCACCGGATGTCGGCGGTGGACTTCGTCTCGCAGGGGCTGCCGCGGGCGTCTCTTCGCTCAAAGCCTGCCTGCGCGACGGCGCGGAAAAGGCCCATGACGCGATCGGCGATCTCGGTCGGCTGGTCGGCATGGTCGACGTGCCGGAGGTCGAGGGCGAATTCGACGCGGAATTTGCGCCGCTGTGGTATGTGCCGGGCGCCAAGGGCAAGGCCTTCGTCGACTTCCAGAACGACGTGCATGTGAAGGACCTGAGCCTTGCCCAGCGCGAGGCGATGGGCCATGTCGAACATACGAAGCGCTATACGACCGGCGGCATGGCGACCGACCAGGGCAAGCTCGGCAATGTCAACACGATCGGCATCATGGCCGGGATGCGCGGCGTTTCGCCGGCCGAGATCGGTACGACGAACTTCCGGCCGTTCTACACGCCGGTTTCCTTCGGCGCGATGGCCGGCACGAGCCGTGCCGAGCATTCGCGGCCGGTGCGTACCTCGCCGTTGCATGGCTGGGCGAAGCGGCAGGGCGCCGTCTTCGTCGAATCCGGCCTGTGGTATCGCTCATCCTGGTTCCCGCGTGACGGTGAAAAGACCTGGCGCGAGGCGGTCGACCGCGAGGTGCTGAACATTCGCGCCAATGCCGGCCTTTGCGATGTCTCGACACTCGGCAAGATCGAGGTGTTTGGCAAGGATGCGGCGGAATTTCTCAATCGGCTCTATTCCAACGCCTTCCTCAAGCTGCCGGTCGGCAAGGCACGTTACGGCCTGATGCTGCGCGAGGACGGCATGATCTACGACGACGGCACGACGAGCCGGCTGTCGGACGAGCATTTCTTCGTGACGACCACCACCGCCTATGCCGGCGAGGTGATGACGCATATGGAATTCTGCGCCCAGGCGCTGTGGCCGGATCTCGACGTGCGGTTCGTCTCCACCTCGGACGAATGGGCACAGATGGCGATTGCCGGCCCGAAGGCGCGCATCATCCTCGAGCAAATCGTCGATCACGACATTTCCAACGAGGCCTTCCCCTTCCTGTCGGCGCGCGAAGTGCTGCTCAAGGGCGGCCTCAAGGCGCGGCTGTTCCGGATTTCCTTCTCCGGTGAACTCGCCTTCGAACTGGCCGTGCCCGCCAATTGCGGTGAGGCGGTCGCGGATGCGATCATGGCGGCCGGCAAACCGCATGGTATCTGCGCCTACGGCGTCGAGGCGCTCAACGTGCTGCGGATCGAAAAGGGCCACATTACCCATAGCGAGATCAACGGCGCCACAACGCCGGACGACCTGGGGATGGGCCGGATGTTCTCGACCCAGAAGCCGGATTTCATCGGCAAGCGGCTGTCGAGCCGCTTTGGCCTGACGGCTGCCGATCGTCCGCAATTGGTGGGCCTGAAACCGCTCGAGCGCGACAAGGAAATCAAGGCGGGTGCACATCTGCTGAAGGAAGGTGCGAGACCATCGATGCCGCATGACCAGGGCTATGTGACCTCGGTCTGCTATTCGCCGTCGCTGAACTCCTACATTGGCCTCGCGCTGCTCAAATCCGGCCGTGAACGCATCGGCGAGAAGGTCGTGGTCTGGGATGCCTTGCGTGGCAGCGAAACGATGGCAGAGGTGTGTAATCCGGTCTTCTACGATCCCGACAACAAGAAACTTCACCTGTAAGGAGCAGCGCCATGCCCATGTCCTATGCCAGCCGGCACGTGCTCGAGGATCATATCGCCGGTTTCGAGGCGAACCCCAATCCGCACCATCTGTCGATAGTCAGGGCGCCGACGGTTTTGTCCGTGCTGGTGCATGAGGGCCATCAAGCCGATATCGACGAAGCGCTGAGCAATTTAGAAGATGTCTCGGTGCGGTTTGCCGGGCCGAACGAATGGCTGCTGGTCAGCGAACAGGTGAGCGGCGATGCTCTTGCCCGGCAGCTGAGCGATCTTGGCTCAGCCCGGGTGTCGTTTGTCGAACAGAGCGATGGCCGCGTGGTGTTGCGGATCACAGGTCCGCGGGTTCGCTCCATCCTGGCGAAATGCGTGGCGTTGGATTTGCATGCCGATGTCTTCGAGGTGGGTCAGTCGGCCAATGTGCAGTTCTGCCATGTCGCGGCCAATCTTGCCAGAACTGGAGACGATACGTTCGAGATCGTGGTCATGCGATCTTTTGCCGGCTTTGTCTTTGACGAAGTTGTGGAAATGGGCCGCGAATTCGCCCTGACGTCGGGTTTCGACACGAGCCTCTGAGCATTTGTTTCATCGTCCCGGATTGAAGGCCTCGAACGACTGCGTGATCGGTCATTCGGGGGCCTTTTGGTGTTGGATGGTTGTGGCGCGGATGGGCCAAAAATTGTGACCGAAGCGACATATCGCTTCGCAGAACGGACTTTTTGCCGTTCCGGTTTCTTATTAGGCTGAGGCTCTGTTGCCATATCCAGCGCGCAAGACGGGCCATTCGCCCGCGCGTCTGAAACCGGAGATTTTTCGATGAAAAGCCATGCACGGGTCGTCGTTATCGGCGGGGGTGTCGTCGGGTGTTCTGTCCTCTACCACCTGACCAAGTTCGGCTGGACCGATGTCGTGCTTCTGGAGCGCTCGGAGCTGACCTCCGGTTCGACCTGGCATGCGGCCGGCGGCATTCACACCATCAACGGCGATCCCAACGTCGCCAAGCTGCAGAAATATACGGTGGAGCTCTACAAGGAGATCGAGCACTATTCCGGCCAGGACATCGGCCTGCACATGACGTCGGGCCTGATGTTGGCGGCCACCAAGGAGCGGTTCGACTGGATGAAGTCGCTGCTCGCCAAGGGCAAGTACGCGGGTGGCGAGGCGACATTGATTTCGGCCGAGGAAGCCCATGAAATGATGCCGCTGCTTGATCCCAAGCAGTTTGTCGGCGCCGTCTTTGATCCGCATGAAGGCCATCTTGACCCCTATGGCACCACGCATGCCTATGCCAAGTCGGCGAAGAAGAATGGTGCCGAGATCTATCTGCACACCAAGGTCGAGGATCTGGTGCAGCTGGAAGACGGCACCTGGCGGGTGATCACCGACAAGGGCGAAATCCGGGCAGAGCATGTCGTCAATGCCGCCGGTCTCTGGGCGCGCGAAGTCGGCCGCATGGTCGGGCTGGAGCTGCCGGTGCTCGCAATGGAGCACATGTATCTGATCACCGAGGACATGCCCGAGGTCATCGACTTCAACAAGACGACTGGCAAGGAACTGATGCACTGCGTCGACTTCGACGGCGAGATCTATATCCGCCAGGAGCGCAACGGCATGCTGATGGGCACCTATGAAAAGGATTGCCGCCCATGGTCGCCGATCGAGACGCCGTGGGATTTCGGCCACGAACTGCTGGCCGAAGACCTTGAGCGCATCACATCAGAACTGGAGATCGGCTTCCGCCATTTCCCGGCCTTCAACAGTGCCGGGATCAAGAAGATCATCAACGGTCCCTTCACCTTCTCGCCGGATGGCAATCCACTCGTCGGTCCCGTGCGGGGCATGACGAATTTCTGGTCGGCCTGCGCGGTCATGGCGGGCTTCAGCCAAGGCGGCGGTGTTGGCCTGGCGCTGGCCAACTGGATCATCGAGGGCGATCCGGGCTTTGACGTCTTCGCTATGGATGTCTGCCGCTACGGCGACTATGCGACACTCGGCTATACCAATGCCAAGGTGCGCGAGAACTATTCCCGCCGTTTCTCGATCCGCTATCCGAACGAGGAACTGCCGGGCGCGCGCCCGCTGCTGACCTCGCCGATCTACGACAAGCTGAAGGCGGCCGGTGCCGTGTTCGGCGCCTCCTACGGACTGGAAACGCCGCTGTGGTTTGCGCCGGAAGGTGTCGAGGACAAGTTTTCATGGCGCCGCTCGACCGATTTCGAGGCGGTTGGGCGCGAGGCGAGGGCGGTGCGCGACAGCGTCGGCCTGATGGAGACCTCGGGCTTTGCCAAGTACACCGTTAGTGGGGACGGCGCGCGCGAATGGCTCGACCATATGCTGGCCTCCAGGATCCCGCAGGTCGGTCGCATGACGCTGGCGCCGATGCTCAACGAGGCCGGCAAGCTGATCGGCGATTTCACCGTTGCCAATCTCGATGACGAGGAATTCCTGGTGATCGGTTCCGGGATTGCCGAGGACTATCACATGCGCTGGTTCGAGCAACATCTGCCAGACGATGGCTCGGTCGAGCTCAATCCGCTCAATCTCGGCCTGCTCGGCCTGTCGATCGCGGGGCCGAAGGCACGCGACGTGCTGGCCAAGCTGACGCATCTGGACATCTCGGACGAAGCCTTTGCCTTCATGGACATTCGTGAAATGGATCTCGGCATGGCACCGGCCATCGTCGGACGGGTCAGCTATACCGGTGACCTCGGCTATGAAATCTGGATGCGGCCGGAATATCAGCGCTATATCTTCGATCTGCTGATGGATGCCGGTGCCGAATTCGGCATATCGCTGTTCGGCCTGCGGGCGCTGAATGCGCTCCGGCTGGAGAAGAGCTTCGGCAGCTGGTCGCGCGAGTATCGCCCGCTCTACGGGCCGATGGAGGCCGGACTTGGCCGTTTCATTGCCCTGAAAAAGGAGGCAAATTTCATCGGCAAGACGGCGGCGATCGAAGAAAAGCTGTCCGGCGGTACGCTGCGCATGCGCACGTTCATCGTCGATGCCAAGGACGCCGATGTGATCGGGGACGAGCCGATCTCGTTCAACGGCGAGGTGCGGGGCTGGGTCACGTCCGGCGGCTATGCGCATGCCAGCGGCGTCTCGGTTGCGATCGGTTATGTGCCGAAGGACATTGCCGACGAGGTCGAAGGCTGGGGAATCGAAATCCTGGGGGAGGTTCTCCCTGCGCACCTGCAGGCCCTGCCGCTTTTTGACGCAAATGGGTCGCGAATGAGAAGCTGAACCTTTTTCCACAAAGATGGGCTTGCATTAGTGAATGCACAGGCAAAGCAGGTCGCTCTCGGGCGGCCTGCTGATTTCATGGGCTTTTTCTGCCGTTTTTTTCAGTTCGCTGGTTTTATCCGCGCCAAACGGCCGGATGGCGGTAACATTTTGCCGCCTTTTCGCCTTTTTGGCTTCACATTTTCGGACAAAGCGATATGGAATCTCCCGACACCTAGAACCCGCAAGGGATCAACAAAAATGAGACGCACCACCAAGGCGCGTCCGGGGGATAATATATGGAGTACTTTATCCAGCAGCTCATCAACGGGCTGACTCTTGGATCCATCTATGGCCTTGTGGCTATCGGCTATACGATGGTCTACGGTATCATCGGCATGATCAACTTCGCCCACGGTGATATCTTCATGCTCGGCGGCTTCGCCGCTCTCATCGTCTTCCTCATCCTGACAACCTTCTTCGCCGGTATTCCCGTCGCACTCGCGCTGCTGATCATGCTGATCATCGCGATGCTGATGACGAGCTTGTGGAACTGGACGATCGAGCGGGTTGCCTATCGTCCGCTGCGCGGTTCGTTCCGCCTGGCGCCGCTGATCACCGCGATCGGCATGTCGATCGCCCTTTCGAACTTCATCCAGGTCGCACAGGGTCCGCGCAACAAGCCGATCCCGCCGTTGATCACCGATGTGCTGCATATCGGCGCGGTCACTGTTTCGCTGAAGCAGGCGATCATCGTGATGATCACCAGCGTGCTGCTCTTCGCCTTCTGGTATATCGTCAACAAGACGCCGCTTGGCCGCGCCCAGCGCGCCACCGAACAGGACCGCAAGATGGCGGCGCTGCTCGGCGTGGATGTCGACAAGACGATTTCCATCACCTTCGTCATGGGTGCAGCTCTGGCCGCGGTCGCTGGCACGATGTACCTGATGTATTATGGTGTTGCCTCGTTCAACGATGGCTTCGTTCCGGGCGTGAAGGCTTTCACGGCGGCTGTTCTCGGCGGTATCGGCTCCCTGCCGGGCGCTGTTCTCGGCGGCCTGCTGATCGGCCTCATCGAGTCGCTCTGGTCGGCTTACTTCAGCATCGCCTACAAGGATGTCGCCACGTTCGGTCTCCTGGCATTCGTGCTGATCTTCAAGCCCACCGGCATCCTCGGCCGGCCGGAAGTCGAGAAGGTTTGATCCCATGACAACTTCTGTAAATGAAACTGGTGCCGCTTCGTCCGGCACGATGGCGCGCGCGTTGAAGGAGGGCCTGCTCGCCGGCCTTCTGTCGCTCGGCCTGTTCAGCCTGTTCATCGGCATCAAGACCGACCAGAACATTTCCAACCAGCTGATCTGGTATCCGCGCTTCGGCCTGCTGGCGATCTTCGTCATCATCGCCGCCGTCGGCCGGTTCGCGATGGTGGCGTTCGTGCAGCCGTGGAATGCTGCCCGCAAGGCGAGCAAGGCTGCCGCACCCGTTGCTGATCTCGACACGCAGGCGTCGTTCTTCAAGACGCACTTCGTCAAGATCGCATTGCTGGCGCTGATCCTGTATCCGCCGGTGATCGTTGCATTGACCGGTGTCCAGGGCTCGCTGAAATATGTCGACAACTTCGGCATCCAGATCCTGATCTACGTCATGCTGGCCTGGGGCCTGAACATCGTCGTCGGCCTCGCCGGTCTTCTCGACCTTGGCTATGTCGCCTTCTATGCAGTTGGTGCCTATACCTACGCGCTGCTGTCGCAACATTTTGGCCTGTCCTTCTGGGTCCTGCTGCCACTGTCGGGCGTTCTGGCGGCATTCTGGGGCATCATCCTGGGCTTCCCGGTCTTGAGGCTTCGAGGCGACTATCTGGCGATCGTGACGCTGGCATTCGGTGAAATCATCCGCCTCGTTCTGATCAACTGGACAGATGTCACCAAGGGTACGTTCGGCATTTCCAGCATTCCGAAGGCAACGCTGTTCGGCATGCCGTTCGATGCATCGGCCGGCGGATTTGCCAAGACTTTCGGGCTGTCGATGTCGTCCGCCTACTACAAGATCTACCTGTTCTACGTGATCCTGCTTCTGTGCGGCATCACTGCCTACGTGACGATCAAGCTGCGTCGCATGCCGATCGGCCGCGCCTGGGAAGCGCTTCGTGAAGACGAAATCGCCTGCCGCTCGCTCGGTATCAACACGGTGACGACCAAGCTGACTGCGTTTTCGATCGGTGCAATGTTCGGCGGCTTTGCCGGCTCGTTCTTTGCCGCGCGCCAGGGCTTCGTCTCGCCGGAAAGCTTCGTTTTCCTAGAATCGGCTGTTATCCTGGCCATCGTCGTTCTCGGCGGCATGGGTTCGCTGACCGGTATCGCAATCGCTGCGATCGTGATGATCGGCGGCACGGAAGCGCTGCGTGAAATGGAGTTCCTCAAGCATGTCTTCGGGGACGACTTCACGCCGGAACTCTACCGCATGCTTCTGTTCGGCCTGGCGATGGTCGTGGTGATGCTGTTCAAGCCACGCGGCTTTGTCGGCAGCAGAGAACCGACAGCCTTCCTCAAGGAGCGCAAGGCCGTCTCGGGCAGCTTTACCAAGGAAGGTCACGGCTGATGACTTCCGGAACTGAAACGATGAACAAAGACACCATCCTGAAAGTCGAGCATCTGTCGATGCGCTTTGGCGGCCTGATGGCCATCAATGACTTCTCCTTCGAAGCCAAGCGCGGTGAGATCACCGCGCTGATCGGACCAAACGGTGCGGGCAAGACCACCGTGTTCAACTGCATCACCGGTTTCTACAAGCCGACGATGGGGATGCTCACGCTCAACCAGAAGGACGGCAGCCAGTATCTGCTCGAGCGCCTTCCGGATTTCGAGATTCCGAAGAAAGCCAAGGTCGCGCGTACCTTCCAGAACATCCGCCTGTTTTCGGGCCTGACGGTTCTGGAAAACCTGCTGGTCGCCCAGCACAACGCGCTGATGAAGGCTTCTGGCTACACGGTTCTCGGTCTGCTCGGCCTGCCGGCCTACAAGAGGGCCGCGGATGCAGCCATCGAAAAGGCGCGCTACTGGCTGGAAAAGGCCGATCTGGTCGATCGTGCCGATGACCCGGCCGGCGACTTGCCATACGGCGCCCAACGCCGTCTGGAAATCTGCCGTGCCATGTGCACCGAGCCCGAGCTTCTTTGCCTCGACGAACCGGCAGCGGGCCTCAACCCGAAGGAATCGCTGACGCTCAACGCCCTGTTGCGCAGCATCAGTGCCGAGGGCACGTCGCTGCTCCTGATCGAGCACGACATGTCCGTCGTCATGGAGATTTCCGACCATGTCGTCGTTCTGGAATATGGCAAGAAGATTTCCGACGGTACGCCGGATCATGTGAAGAACGACCCGAAGGTGATCGCCGCCTATCTGGGTGTCGAGGATGAAGAATTGGAAGACGCAATTTCCGAAGTGGAAGCTGTCGCCGAAGAAGTGACGGGGGAGAAGAACTGATGTCCTCCGAAGCACTTCTCAAGGTCCAGGGTGTCGAAACCTATTATGGCAACATCCGCGCTCTCGGCGGTGTCGATGTCGAAGTCAAGCAGGGCGAGATCGTCTCACTGATCGGTGCCAATGGTGCCGGCAAGTCGACGCTGATGATGACGATCTGCGGAAGCCCGCAGGCGCGTGCCGGCCAGATCATCTTCGACGGCGAGGATATCACCAAGCTGCCGACGCATATGATCGCCCGCCGTCGCATCGCCCAGTCGCCGGAAGGTCGTCGGATCTTTCCGCGCATGACGGTGATGGAAAACCTCCAGATGGGAGCTGGCCTCGACAACCTGAAATATTTCAGCGAGGACGTGGAGAAGATCTTCACGATGTTCCCACGCCTGAAAGAACGCCAGAGCCAGCGTGGCGGCACGCTCTCGGGCGGCGAGCAGCAGATGCTGTCCATCGGGCGCGCGCTGATGTCGCGTCCGAAGCTGCTGCTTCTCGACGAACCTTCGCTCGGTCTTGCGCCTCTGATCGTCAAGGGGATCTTCGAGGCGATCAAGAAGCTCAACAAGGAAGAGGGTCTGACCGTCTTCCTCGTCGAGCAAAATGCATTTGCCGCACTGAAGCTGTCCGACCGTGCCTATGTCATGGTCAATGGCAAGGTGACGATGAGCGGTAGCGGGAAAGAGCTGTTGGCGGACCCGCAGGTCCGGGCGGCTTATCTCGAAGGCGGCCATCACTGAGCGCGCGGAGGAACTGACATGCAAGGATTGTTTTTCGAGACGGATAGCGGTGTACGCACAGTGTTGCGCTTCCTCGTTCTGCTGATCGGCTTCTGGACCGCCTGGCGGACAGGCAAGGCCGTGGCAGAGGGCTGGGAAGGCTATGCAAGGGTGTTCATCTATGTCCTTGGACTTGGCTTGGTGATGCGCTTCCTGCACTTCTCGCTGTTTGCTGGCCCGTTCATCAGTCCCTTCTACTACGTCATCGACGTGGTGCTTCTGCTGGTTTTTGCGGTGGCTGGATTCCAGTCGCGCAGGACGACCCAGATGGTCGATAACTACTACTGGCTCTACGACAGAACTTCCTACTTTTCGTGGAAGAACAAAGATTGACAAGCTGTTGTTTTCTGTCCCAGATTGGCGGCAGAGGCGATGGCCCCTAATAAAGAGTGGAACAGTTTTCCGGCGCAGTGTCAGCGGGTGTTGCGCAGGGTTTTATAACCAAACCCGCATAAAAACTTGGGAGTTACAATATGAAGAAGTCTCTTCTCTCGGCAGTCGCTCTGTCGGCGATGGTCGCCTTCAGCGGCAACGCTTGGGCGGATATCCTCGTCGGCGTCGGCGGCCCGCTGACGGGCCCGAACGCTGCGTTCGGCGCACAGCTCCAGAAGGGTGCTGAACAGGCTGCTGCAGACATCAACGCTGCAGGCGGCATCAACGGCGAGCAGATCAAGATCGTTCTCGGCGACGACGTTTCCGACCCGAAGCAGGGCATCTCGGTCGCCAACAAGTTTGTTGCTGACGGCGTGAAGTTCGTGGTTGGTCACTTCAACTCCGGCGTTTCGATCCCGGCGTCCGAAGTCTATGCCGAAAACGGCATCCTCGAAATCACCCCGGCTGCTACGAACCCGGTCTTCACCGAGCGCGGCCTGTGGAACACCTTCCGCACCTGCGGCCGTGACGACCAGCAGGGTGCCGTTGCCGGCGCCTATCTCGCTGAGAAGTTCAAGGACGCCAAGATCGCTGTCGTTCACGACAAGACCCCGTACGGCCAGGGCCTTGCTGACGAAACCAAGAAGGCGATGAACGCTGCCGGCCTGACGGAAGTCATGTACGAAGGCGTCACCACCGGTGACAAGGACTTCTCGGCCCTCATCGCAAAGATGAAGGAAGCCGGCGTCTCGATCATCTACTGGGGCGGTCTGCACACCGAAGCTGGTCTGATCATCCGTCAGGCTGCTGACCAGGGTCTCAAGGCAACGCTCGTATCGGGCGACGGTATCGTTTCGAACGAACTGGCCTCGATCGCCGGCGACGCTGTCGAAGGCACGCTCAACACCTTCGGTCCTGACCCGACGCTGAACCCGGCCAACAAGGAACTGGTCGAAAAGTTCAAGGCTGCCGGCTTCAACCCGGAAGCTTACACGCTCTATTCCTACGCTGCCCTGCAGACGATCGCTGCCGCCGCCAAGGCTGCCGGTTCGAACGACGCTGAAGCCGTCGCTGCCGCAATGAAGGAAAAGGGTCCGTTCCCGACCGCACTCGGCGACATGTCCTTCGACGAAAAGGGTGACCCGAAGATCCCGGGCTACATCATGTACGAATGGAAGAAGGGCGCCGACGGCAACTTCACCTACGTTCCGCAATAATTCGATCTTTGATCGGAAAACGGAAAACCCGGCTTCGCGCCGGGTTTTTTGTGTTTTGGGGCGGAGTTTCGAAGGCGGTGGTGCCAAGGCAGGGAAGCTGCCGGGTGGTGGGGGGAGAGGTCAGCCTTCGTGCAGGACCTGGGCTGCGCGCACGGCGGCGGAGGCGCGGTTTTCGACGCCGAGCTTGGAATAGATCTGTTCAAGGTGCTTGTTCACCGTGCGCGACGAGAGGCCGAGGATTTCTCCGATGTCGCGGTTCGCCTTGCCCTTGGCGATCCACAGAAGCACTTCGCTTTCGCGGTGTGTGAGACCAAAGCGCTGGCGCAGAAGCTCGTCCTCGCTCTGCCGGTTGGCCGAGGTGATGCGGAAAAGATATTCGTCTGCGCCGATCGTGCCGAGAAATGACAGCTGCAGGGAAACGCCCGAGGCGCTGGCGAAGGGGAAGGTTCCTTCGCTTGTCGTTCCGCCACTGGCGCGGCGATGGGAAAGCCAGGTGGCCGTGGCGCTTGCCACTTCGTTGATGCCATCGGCGGTCCCGGTGGCGCTCTCGATCAGCCGGCTCGCCTGTGGCGTCGTCCAGTGCACCTGGCCATCACCGCGCACGGCGAGCAGATGGCGACCTGCTGCATCCAGCGCCACCCGGGCGCTCTGGGCGGAACGGGCGTTGGACAAGTGTACCCTGATGCGAGCACGCAGTTCATCGATGTTGATCGGTTTGGTCAGGTAGTCGACGCCACCGCTTTCCAGTGCATTGACCACATGCTCTGTCTCGGTAAGGCCGGTCATGAAGATCACCGGCACCTGGGCAACCACCGGATCGGCCTTCAGGCTGCGGCAGGTCTCGAAACCGTCCATGCCGGGCATGACGGCGTCCAGCAGGATAAGGTCCGGGCTGATGCGGTTGACTATCGAGAGTGCGGCATGGCCGGAGGTGGCGATCAGAACGGAAAAGCCGGATGCCTCCAGCGCCTCGGTCAGGAAGCCGAGCGCGTCGGGGCTGTCATCGACGAGCAGAACGATGTCGCGCCTGCTGGCTTCAACCATGGATCGGCTCCTTGCCGGTTGCAAACGAAGTCAGATAGCCGCGCAGGCCGGCCAGGTCGAAAACCTGCAGATAGGCGCGGGCACCTTCGACAAAGGCGGCATGGGTGGGCGCGCCGGACAGTTCGGTGAGCTTTGCCTCTATCCCGCGCACATAGCCGATTTCGCAGAGCTGGATCAACTCGTCCAGATGCGTATGCCCGGGTGAGGCCGGTTTGATCGCCGGCGTCGCCGGCTGATGCAGGCGCGGATCGTCGGCATAGATCCAGTCGAGGCCAAGGAACATGGCAAGCTTGTCGCGCAGGCGCTTGATGTCGACGGGTTTGGCGATCGCATCGTCATGGCCTTCGCCACCGGCCGCAGGCGCATCGCCAATATTGGCCGAGAGCATCAGGATAGGCGCTTTCTGACCGGCATCACGCAATTTTTCGACCAATTGCCAGCCGTTCATGCCGGGCATGGAAATGTCGACCAGAAAGAGGTCCGGCCGCACGCCTTCAATCAGGGTTAGGCATTCGGCGCCACCGGCTGCGGTCAGCACGACGAAGTCGAGCGGTGCCAGGACCTCGCGCATCAGTTCGCGGTGATCCTCGTTGTCATCAACCACGACAATCGTGCGACGCGGACCGGTGTAGGAGGCGATCTTGCGTTCCGGGGCAGGGGCCGTGTTCGGCCGGTCGATGGCCGACAGCATCAACCGGACCTTGAAGATCGAGCCCTTGTCGCGCTCGCTGGCAACGGCAATCTCGCCGCCGAGCGTATTGGTCAGAAGCTTGGTGATGGTGAGGCCGAGACCGAGGCCCGGTTGCGGCCGGATGTTGTCGGCCTCGCCGCGCTGGAAGGGCTCGTAGATCCGGTTGAGATCTTTCTCGGCAATGCCGCGGCCGGTATCGGTGACGGTGAAGGTCGCCACCTGGCTGCGATAGGTGACCTCGAAACGGACGACGCCCTCGTCGGTGAATTTGATGGCGTTGGACAGCAGGTTGACGAGGATCTGGCGGATCCGTTTTTCGTCGGTGCGCACATAGAGCGGCAGGTTGTGCGAGCGCTGGTGTTCGAAGACGAGGCCCTTGGCGGCGGCCTGGGGGGCGAACATGTCGATCAGCTGGTCGAGGAAATCCTGGATGTTCACCTCGTTGGAGAAGACCTGCAGCCGACCGGCCTCGATCTTGGAGATATCCAGAAGGCCGTCGATCAGGCCGGAGAGGTGATCGGCGGAGCGGCGGATGACCTTGATCGCCGACTGGCGCGGCACGGGAATGGTCTCGTCACGCTCGAGGATCTGGGCATAACCGAGCACGGCGTTGAGGGGCGTGCGCAATTCGTGGCTGAGGCCGACGACATAGCGGCTCTTGGCCCGGTTGGCGGCCTCTGCCGTCTCCTTGGCGTTCTGTAATGCCGCATCCGTCTTGCGGTGGGCGGCGATTTCCTTCAGCAGCAGCGTGTTCTGTCGCGAGGATTCCTCTTCGGCGACGACGCGGCTGTCATGGGCAAGCACGTAGAACCAGGAGACGATGCCGGCGAGGATGGCAAAGATGAAGAAGACGACCAGCACGGTGCGATCGACGACGGTTGCCATTTCCGGGGTGGCGACATTCACCTGGTGGGCGATCAGCGCGAGGATCGCACCGATCAGCGAGATCGACAGGACCGCGGTCAAGGCATAGCGGCCAAGCCGGGTTGAAAAACGCTGGAGCAGGACCTCGGGCAGGAAGGTGCGGGCAACGGCTGCGGCCTGGGCGTTGATCCTCGCGTGAGGCTTGCACATGTCGTGGCAGCGGCTGTCGAGCGTGCAGCAGAGCGAACAGATCGGCGCCGCGTAGGCCGGGCACCAGGCCATGTCCTCCGGCTCGAACGGATGCTCGCAGATCGAGCAGGTGATGCCGGTCAGGTTCTTCCAGCTCTGGCGCGGTTTGCGGGCCAGGTAGAATTTTCCATCGCTCCACCAGGCGATCAGCGGCGAGATGAGGAAGGCGATCAGGGTGACGAAGGTCGAGAGCGAAGCGAGCAACGAGCCGAACGCGCCGAAATGGGCAGCGAGCGCGATGGTCGCCGACATGAACATCGTGCCGCAGCCGACAGGGTTGATGTCGTAGAGATGGGCGCGCTTGAACTCGATGCCCGGCGGCGATAGGCCAAGCCGTTTGTTGACGAAGAGATCGGCCGAGATGGTGCAGAGCCAGCTCATGGCGATGATCGAGAAGATGCCGAGCGTTTCTTCGAGCAGTTCGTAGATGCCGAGTTCCATCAGCAGGAGGGCGATGGCCACGTTGAACACCAGCCAGACGACGCGACCGGGATGGCTGTGGGTCAGGCGGGAGAAGAAGTTTGACCAGGCCAGCGAGCCGGCATAGGCGTTCATCACGTTGATCTTCAGCTGCGAGATGACCACGAAACCGGCCATCAGCAGCATGGCGGCGGTCTCGTTGGGGATCATGTAGCCGAAGGCGGCGAGATACATCTGCGAGGGATCGGCGGCCTCGCCGACCGGCACGCCGGTTGCAAGCGTCAGAACGGCAAGGAAGGAGCCGGCGAGCAGCTTGGGCACGCCGAGCACCACCCAGCCGGAGCCGGCGAGGAAGATCGCGATCCTGTGGTGCAGCTTGCGCGCACCTTCCGGCGGCAGGAAGCGGAGGAAGTCGACCTGTTCGCCGATCTGCGGCATCAGGGCCAGGATGACGGCGGAGGCCGCGCCGAATTCGACCAGATCGAAAGGGGCTGTCTGGCCCATGCCGGCATTGGAGTGATTGATGCCGGCGAAGGCGCGCCAGAGGTCGATCTTTTCCCAGTCTAGGAAGGCGATGAAGATGAAGGGCAGGATGTTGAGCACGATCCAGATCGGCTGGGTGATCAGCTGGAATTTCGAGATCAGCCGGATGCCATAGGTGACAAGGGGCAGGACAACGACGGCGGATATGATGTAGCCGAGCCAGAGCGGTACGCCAAAGGCGAGCTGCAGCGCGCCGGTCATGATCGATGCCTCGATGGCGAAGAGCATGAAGGTGAAGCTGGCATAGATCAGCGAGGTGATGGTCGAGCCGATATAGCCGAAGCCTGCGCCGCGGGTGAGCAGGTCGATGTCGACGCCGTGGCGGATCGCATAACGGCTGATCGGCACGCCGACGAGCAGCATCAGGATCGCGGCGACGACAATGGCAAAAAAGGCGTTGGTGGTGCCATAGGCGAGCGTGATCGTGCCGCCGATGGCCTCCAGTGCGAGGAAGGAAATGGCCCCGATCGCCGTCTGGGAAATCCGGCTGGAGGAGAATTGCCGCGCGCTCTTGGCGGTAAAGCGAAGCGCATAGTCTTCAAGCGTCTGGTTGGCCACCCAACGATTGTATTCGCGGCGGACGGGGATGATGCGTTGGCGTGCCGGCATGCCTAAATTCTAGCGCCTTTTGTAGGTTGGCTGTCGTTTGGGCATTTTCACGGGAATGGCTGGAATAGCAAGGGCGGTTCGCAGACGCTATGGAGCAAAGACGGGTTTCACGGCTTGATGATGCCACCCTGATAATCCAGTTGATAGGCGAGGCGGTCGTTGACCAGGATGCGCTCGATGCCGCGGAAGCCGCGGTGGTCGCCGACGCTTTCATCTATGTATTCCCCGTCCGCGTGCTGGAAGGAGAATCCGCCAAGGAACCGGCCCTCCCGATAAAGAGCGGTTAGCGCAGATTTGATGATGGTGCCGGCGCGCGTCGAGCAGAGAAGCATGGGTTCCGTGATGCGGCCGTAGTAATTCATTGCCCAAACCGGTTCGTCGTCGATCCAGACGACTTCCTGGCCGAGAAAGTCGGTGCCGCCGAAATAGCTGTCCATGTAGCGGAATTCGTTCCGCTCATGGAGAATGTCATGCGAGCGCGTGCGGCAGGGCACTCGCGCATGGCTCCCGCCACCGGCATAGCAGGCAGCCTTTGCCTCGATGATAAATTGTTCCAACTCCCTCATTGCTGCCCTCCTATGGTGGAACATAAAGAGAACATAGCGGGGCAAGCTGCGTGTTTCAAGATGTAGAAGCGAATGTACGTGTCGCCAGCAATCGAAATGGCTTCGGAACCGTTGTGAATGGTGAAGAAGCAGCCCCCTGTTGGCATTTTCGATCTTTCATTCACGCGGCCATGCTGTATGTGATGCCGACATCAGGAACGTGGGGACGAACCAATATCATGATGGAAATCTTTACCGCCGCAGGTCTTGCGGCAATGTTCCAGGTCGTCGCAATCGATCTGGTTCTGGCGGGTGACAATGCGATCGTCATCGGTCTGGCTGCTGCCGGTCTCCCGGCTCACCAGCGCAACAAGGCGATCCTCGTCGGCATCATCGCCGCGACGGTCATGCGCATCGGTTTTGCGTTGGGCACGGCCTACCTTCTCAATATTGTCGGCCTGCAATTGCTCGGTGGCGTGCTTCTGGCCTGGGTGTGCTGGAAGATGTGGGTGGAGCTTCGCGCGGCGGCACATGTGCCGCATCACGAAGGCGAAACCGACGATGTCGAGCTGAACACCGACAAGACCTTTATGCAGGCGGCAATCCAGATCGTGATCGCCGATGTGTCGATGTCGCTCGACAACGTGCTGGCGGTTGCCGGCGCTGCCAAGGAACACACCTCGATTCTGGCGATCGGCCTTGTCCTGTCGATCGCGCTGATGGGCCTTGCGGCGAATTTCGTGGCCAAGCTGCTGCACAAGCATCGCTGGATTGCCTATGTCGGTCTCGGTGTCATCGTCTACGTCACCGTCACGATGATCTATCACGGCATGATCGAAGTCTGGCCCTACATTTCAGGCTACCTGGCATAAGCGCCATCTGCCAAAGATCGATACAAGAAAGCCGGATCCCGCAAGGGATCCGGCTTTCTTGTATCTCGGTTGCGCGGCCAGTAGCCCTCAGTTGATACGGTCCTGCAGGCGTGCGGAGAGTGCGGCCACCAAGGCAACGCTGTCATACGGTTTGCGCACGACGGGCACGTCGGCGAAATTTTCCGGAACGATGGAGCGGTCATCATAGCCGGTGGCGAAGACAAAGGGGATATTGCGGCGCGCCAGCTCTTCGGCAACCGGCACCGAGGTGTCGCGGCCGAGGTTGATGTCGAGAATGGCAATCCCCGGTGTGAAGTTTTTCAAGCGATTCAGAGCATCGGCGCTCGAACTCGCGGTGACGACGTTTTCCAGGCCGGCATCGGCCAGCATCATCTCGGCGTCCATGGCGATCAGCACCTGGTCCTCGACAAGAAGGATGCGCAGCGAGGAGTCGAGCACGGGCGCGGCACTGGCAGGTGTCGATTGCAACATCTGGCTGTCCATCTGCGGTTCCACTTCTTCCCAAGATAAGAAACGCCCGGGCAGGCGGAATTCGGCAAACAGGCCGGTCGAACGATAGTCAACACGGCTGCTGCCACCCAGATCATAAGGAATGCTGCGCTCAATCAAGGCTGTGCCAAAACCCTTGCGGCTCGGCATGCCGACAGTCGGCCCGCCATCCTCGTCCCAGGTTATCAGGCAATCACCGTTTTCCTCGCTCTGCCACTGGACGGTGAGGCTGCCGCCGGGCGTGGACAGGGCGCCATATTTGGCGGCGTTGGTGCAGAGTTCATGAATGACCAGCGCCGCGACTGCGTGGGCCCTGGCATCCAGCGTCACCGATGGACCAAGCAGCGAAAATTTCGTGTTGCCGGCGCGATAGGGCAGCAGTTCCGTCTCCAGAAGGTTGCTCAGTCCGCCGCCGCCGCCGCCTCGGGTCAACTGGTCGTGGGCATGGGAGAGGGCATGAATGCGGCCACGCAGCGAGCCGATATAGTCCTCGATCGGGCGCGCATCCTTTGTCGGCGCAACGATGAGAGACTTGATCACGGCGAGGATATTCTTGACCCGATGGTTCAGTTCCTCATTCAGCATGCGCTGGCGGACATCGGCCTTGCTGCGTTCTTCCTCCATCATCTCGCTGTGGCGCAGCACGATTTCGACGGTGGCCGAGCGCACGGCTTCGGCGATTTCGATGTCGGATTCGCTCCACGGCTCCGCCTGGCGATGGACCGTCTCCTTCCAGATGGCAAAGCTCTTGCGCGGCGTCAATCGATCGCCGAGTGGTCCGATGTCGTATGATTTTTCCGGATTGCCTGCCCAGTTCAGCGTCTGGAGACGTTCCTTGCGGAAAAAGAAAAGATAATCGCGCGCGATCTGAGATAGCGGGATGGCCATCAGGCCGGAAACATCCTCGAAATAATTCTCCGCGTCCGGAAAGATTTCGGACAGCATGTGGTTCGCCCAGATCCTGCCATCGGCAACCTCGCCGACAAAGCGGGCCAGAGCCGCTTCGACACCGGCTGGAGGCGTGGTTCCGACGGAGGTCCATCGCCCGTTCATCCACAGTCCGACGCCGTCGCAGTCGAGCAGCGACTGAAAAGCCGGCAGGGCGCCTGCAAACAGCGCGTCGACGTCGGTGTAATGCGAAGCCGTCTGGAGGAAATGGTCGAGCGAGCGCCGCGTTTCGTTGGCGATGTCGAGCTTGCGCTTCTGTTTCAGCGCCAGCAGGTGCAGTGAGAAGAACTCACCGAACATTTCAGCGGCGATACGCTCGGACATGCTGAGGGTTTTTGGCGCGTAGTGATGACAGGCGATCAGGCCCCAGAGCGTGCCGTTGGTGATGATGGATATCGACATAGACGCGCCAACACCCATGTTACGCAGATATTCGCAGTGGATCGGCGAAACGCTGCGCAGGTGCGCAAAGGAGAGGTCGAGGGGCATGCCGGCTGTGTCCAGCTCCGGAACGAGCGGCACCCGGGTGCCGCCTGCGTCCGAGATCACCCGGATCGGATTCTGCATGTAAAGGGCGCGCGCCTGGCGCGGGATATCGCTCGCCGGGAAATACTGTCCGAGAAAGCTTTCAAGGTCGGTGCGCTTGGCTTCGCTGACGACCTTGCCGGAGCCATCCTCCTCGAAGCGATAGATCATCACCCGGTCATAACCGAGTACGGCCTGCACCAGACGGGCCGAAGCGCCGATCAGCGCGTCGATATCGGTAATATCCTTGACGCGACCGATCATCTCGCGCGCCAATTGAAGCGGCTGCGTGCGGCGCAGCGATGGTTCGAACTCGACAATGGCGCCGCCGTCCTGGCGATGGACGGCGATATCGAAATGGGCGTCGTTCGGCATGCGCATATGTGCAAGCACCGCCGGGCGGCTGGCCTCGGGGGCCGCGGCAATGGCGTTGCGCAGATCGTGGGTGACTTCGGCGCCAAGCATATCGAGAATCGACCGGCCGTTCAGGTCGCCGTCGACATCCAGCATGGCGCCGGCGTTGGCGGAATGGCGCAGAACCTTGGAAAGCTCGCGGTCGCAATGCAGCAGAAATCCATGGGGTTGAATGCTCCCGGGGACATGAATGGGTTCACGGTCGCAATTGGAGAGGTCAACGGAGTGTGCTGCGGGCATCAAGAGTACTTTCGAACGCGTTGCGGGCATAGTCGAAGGCGGTATTTGCCCATGCCACAGCGGCCTGTTCGTCATATACCCACACTTTCTCCATACGATCCGAGAACGCGCGCCAGCTGGAAAAGTTCCGTGCCTGGTGAAAAAGATGTCGGGCGCCGAAAGCCGCGGAAAATCCGATGTTTTCGGCACGTTTCGCCAACACACGCGCGCCGAGAGCCGAGCCTTCGAGCACGTATAGAAGCCCGATCAGGCCGTTGCCGGGCGGCGGGACGAAGGGCTCCAGTTGCGCGGGGGCGTCAATGCCGAGATCTGCCAGATCATCGGCGATCTCCGTGCCATAGGCGCCCGGCCGCCATTCGCCGAGCTCTTCCGGCATGCTCTTGTCCTCCAGCCATGCCTCGACCGGCAGGCGGAAGCGTGCCATGCCGCTCAGATAACGCTGATAGGCTTGCGGCGTGTCGAAGTCGCCGATCAACGCGTCGAGCGCCTGATGGGCTTCAGTGGTCTGTGTCTTCAGGCCGAGCCGTCTGGGGGGAAGGTCCATGATCTGCCTTTCGCTTTTGGTGTCGTATTCAAGCTTGCGCGATGGGCGGATGACAAGTTTTGCGCGGCCGTCGCCTTCCGGGTCAGAGACGACCGAGAAGGTCTGCTTTCTTGGCGGAAAACTCTTCGTCGGTCAAAATGCCTTTGCCATGCAGATCGGCCAGCCGTTCGATCTTGGCGAATATGTCATCCTCCGCCTCTGTTGGGGCGTTGGACTGCGCCATCGGCGTGCTTGCCAGCGGGCCACTCGACGGCTGTTGTGGCCAGTGCATGGCTTCGGCGCGCGCCGGGGCCAAGCCTGAGTGTCGCGAAACGGGCGGCGCTTGTGCCGCCACGACCGGTGCTGCCGGCATTTGCGGCTGGACAATGGCCAGGTCGGCTACACGCACCAGCCCGTATTGCGAGGTGAAGCTCAAGGATTGGTCGCCGCCCTGCTGCTGCGAGAATCCGCCGATGTGATGATCGCCGGTGTCGTAGATGGTCTGGTGGCCGGCCAGGTCGATGACCAGCCGGCGGCTCTCCGGGAAGAAGGCATAACGCAGATTGTCCTGGCTGCCGACCGATGCCGGATGGCCGAGTTCGGCCGGCCAGCCGCCCGACGACATCGAGGTGCCGCCTGAAACGAACAGACTGACGCTACCGCCACCCTGTTGTTGCGATTGCCCCTGATAGGAGGTCGGCATCGGGCCGAGCATGTCCTGGTTGCGGATGAGGCCGGACAGTTCCTGGCACAGCCAGTCGACCTTGGCCTTCAGGCCGTTGTTGAACATGTCGCCGACCATTGTCATGCCGCCCAGCGACCATTGGCCCATGCCGCCGAGTTCGGGATGGTTGAATTGCGCCTGGCTGCCCCCGCCTGCTGCGACCGCCATCAGCATATGGGTTGCGGCGTCGAGGCTGATGCCGTGACGCTCGGCCAGTTCGGTGAGAATTCGACGGCCATCTTCGCTTAACGGTCGCATGCGCCACCTCCCGCAGTGCAAAAGGACCGGAAAGGGCCAATGCCCCGCCGTCTTTGCCGAGGACCCCTAGCACAGGACCGGTCATCATGACAGCACCACAATCAGGGCGCGGAAGGCGAGGCGGCATTGGCCTGCAGAGGGAATGTTCCGCGTTTCCCCCCTGGCATACGTCAAACGACGTATACGGTTTTGCGGCGCAGCATCCGATAGTCCCCTCCAGCAACGGTTAAATTTCATTAACCGACCGGTTGCGAACAAGAAGAGGGGTTCACGACAATGAATTTGAAGATGAAGCTCACGGGTGCCCTGATGGGCGCCATGCTGTCGACGACAGCCTTCCACGGCGCATTTGCGCAGGAAGATACGATCAAGATTGGCGTTCTGCATTCGCTCTCCGGCACCATGGCGATTTCCGAGACGACGCTCAAGGATGCCATGCTGATGCTCGTCGAAGAGCAGAACAAGAAGGGTGGCGTTCTCGGCAAGAAGATCGAAGCGGTTGTTGTCGATCCGGCATCCGACTGGCCGCTGTTTGCCGAAAAGGCGCGCCAGCTGATTTCCCAGGACAAGGTCGCCGCCGTCTTCGGTTGCTGGACCTCGTCGTCGCGCAAGTCGGTCCTGCCGGTTTTCGAAGAGCTCAACTCGCTGCTGTTCTACCCGGTCCAGTACGAGGGTGAAGAATCCTCGCGCAACATCTTCTATACGGGTGCTGCGCCGAACCAGCAGGCCATTCCGGCTGTCGACTATCTCGCCAACGAAGAAGGCGTCGAACGCTGGGTGCTTGCCGGTACCGACTATGTCTATCCGCAGACGACCAACAAGATCCTGAAGGCCTACCTGATGTCGAAGGGCGTCAAGGAAGAGGACATCATGATCAACTACACGCCATTCGGTCATTCCGACTGGCAGACGATCGTGTCCGACATCAAGAAATTCGGTTCCGCCGGCAAGAAGACCGCCGTGGTCTCGACCATCAACGGCGACGCCAATGTGCCGTTCTACAAGGAACTGGGCAACCAGGGCATCAAGGCTGAAGACATTCCGGTCGTCGCCTTCTCGGTCGGCGAAGAGGAACTGGCCGGTCTCGACACCGCTCCGCTCGTCGGCCATCTCGCCGCCTGGAACTACTTCCAGTCCGTCGACGCGCCGGTCAATGCCGAGTTCATCGAGCAGTGGCATGCGTTCACCAAGAACGACAAGCGCGTAACCAACGACCCGATGGAAGCTGCCTATATCGGTTTCAACGCCTGGGTTAAGGCCGTCGAAGCTGCCGGCACCACCGATACCGACGCGGTTCTCGACTCGATCATCGGCGTTTCCGTTCCGAACCTGTCTGGCGGTACCTCGACCGTCATGCCGAATCACCACATCACCAAGCCGGTGCTGATCGGCGAAATCCAGGCTGACGGCCAGTTCGACATCGTCCAGCAGACGCCGGCCGTTGTCGGCGATGAATGGTCCGACTACCTGGCCGACTCCAAGGACCTGATCTCCGATTGGCGCAAGCCGATGGAATGCGGCAACTTCAACGTCGCCACCGGCAAGTGCGGCGGCAAGGGTAGCTGATCCTACCTTGCCCGGGGCGAAGACCCCTCCCAACCCTCCCCACAAGGGGGAGGGCTTTAACCTAGCCGCTCCGCCGAGGTTCATGTGGATTGATGCGGGTGCCGCGATTTTTCTCCCCCCTTGTGGGGGAGATGGCCGGCAGGCCAGAGGGGGTAACGCTCGCCTGGCATGCCACATCTCCCTTCTCCCCGTTGACGGGGAGAAGGTGCCGGCAGGCGGATGAGGGGCCCCTTCAGGCTCCGCCGCCCCGCCATCCGGGGGACCAGAGAATGCCTATTCGTTTCATCACACTCATTTTCATCTTCCTCTCTCTCGCCGTGCCGTCTTTCGCGCAGAGCGATCCGAGAGAGCTGATCAACGGGCTTGGCAAGGCCAATTTCCGCCAGGCCGAAGAATTGCTCGGCAAGATCGCCGCGACCGGCGATGCGCGGGTCGTGCCGGCGCTGGAAGCCTTTGCCGAGGGTGACCTTTACATGCGCAAGTCCGATGGCGCGGTGTTCGTCACCAAATCCGCCGGCGCGAACATGACAGCCATCGATCCGTTGACCGGCGAGACAGTCGGCGAAGAGCCGAAGGGCGCCTTCAGCAAGATCAAGGTCAACAACACGCTGCGCCGCGCGATCCGTTCCGCGCTTGGCGGCTTGACGCTTTTGAGCCCGGACCGCTCGGTACGCCTGCAGGCGGCACAGCAGGTTTTGCAATCCCCAAGCGCCGAGAACCTCGATCTTGTCGAGACAGCCCTGGCCAAGGAAACCGACGCGGAAGTCAAATCGCGCATGGAAGAAGCCCGCGCGGTATCGCTGCTGGCCTCCGACCGATCCGCAGACGAAAAGCGCGCCGCGATCGATACCGTGGCTTCGCTGGGCGGTCGCGAGGCGATCGGTATCCTGATGGCCGTGTCGTCGTCGATCGATGAAAACCTCAAGCCCGATCTCGATCAGGCGATCAGGAAACTCGAAGGCGGATTGCTGTTCTGGGATATGGGCCAGAACGTCTGGTACGGCATTTCGCTCGGCTCGGTGCTGTTGCTGGCTGCCATCGGCCTCGCCATCACCTTCGGCGTCATGGGCATCATCAACATGGCGCATGGCGAGATGGTGATGATCGGCGCCTATTCCACCTTCATGGTGCAGGAAGTCATCCGATCCAACTATCCGGGGCTGTTCGACTGGTCGCTGGCGATTGCGCTGCCGGTCGCCTTTCTGGTCACTGGCGTGATCGGCCTTGTCATCGAGCGCGGCGTCATCCGCTTCCTCTATGGCCGGCCACTGGAAACCCTGCTGGCGACCTGGGGCATTTCGCTGATCCTGCAGCAGGCGATCCGCACGATCTTCGGGCCGACCAACCAGGAAGTCGGCAATCCGTCGTGGATGTCCGGCTCGTTTGCACTGGGCGGCCTGACCATCACCTGGAACCGGTTGTGGATCGTGCTGTTCTCGATGGCGATCTTCTTTGCGCTGCTGGCGTTGATGAAGCGCTCGGCCTTCGGCTTGCAGATGCGCGCCGTCACCCAGAATCGCCGCATGGCGTCGTCGATGGGCATCCGCACACCCTGGGTGGATGCCTTTACCTTTGCGCTCGGGTCGGGCATTGCCGGCATTGCCGGCGTGGCGCTTAGCCAGATCGACAACGTCTCGCCCAATCTCGGCCAGTCCTACATCATCGACAGTTTCATGGTCGTGGTCTTCGGCGGCGTCGGCAATCTCTGGGGCACGTTTGTCGGGGCGCTGTCGCTCGGCATCCTCAACAAGTTCCTCGAACCCTCGGTCGGTGCGGTGCTGGGCAAGATCCTCGTGCTGGTGCTGATCATTCTCTTCATCCAGAAACGACCGCGCGGCCTGTTCGCGCTCAAGGGAAGGGCGGTGGAAGCATGATTACCGGCTTCATCCTGCGCGCACTCGAAGGCAAGATCCTCATCGCGATCGGCCTCCTGCTCGGCATTGCCGTGCTCGTTCCGTCGCTCAATCTTCTGACATCGCCGGATAGCGTCTTCCACATTCCGACCTATGCCATGGCGCTGATGGGCAAGTATCTCTGCTATGCGCTGCTGGCGCTGGCACTCGATCTGGTCTGGGGTTATTGCGGCATTCTCTCGCTCGGCCACGGCGCCTTTTTTGCGCTCGGCGGCTATGCCATGGGCATGTATCTGATGCGCCAGATCGGCAGCCGCGGCGTCTATGGCGACCCGATCCTGCCGGACTTCATGGTTTTCCTCAACTGGAAGGAGCTGCCCTGGTTCTGGCACGGGATGAACTATTTCCCGTTCGCCATGGCGATGGTGCTTGTCGTGCCTGGTTTGCTTGCCTTCGTCTTCGGCTGGTTCGCTTTCCGCTCACGCGTCAACGGCGTCTATCTCTCGATCATCACCCAAGCGATGACCTATGCGCTGCTGCTCGCCTTCTTCCGAAACGACATGGGCTTCGGCGGCAATAACGGCCTGACAGACTACAAGGAAATCCTCGGTTTCAATGTGCAGGCCGATGGCACGCGTGCGGTGCTGTTTGCGCTCTCGGCGATCATGCTGTCGCTCTGCCTGCTGTTTGCCTCCGCCATTACCCGGTCGAAATTCGGCAAGGTGCTGGTCGGCGTGCGCGATGCCGAAAGCCGCGTGCGCTTCCTCGGCTACCGGGTGGAGAACATCAAGCTGTTCACCTTCGTCGTCTCGGCGATGATGGCGGGCATTGCCGGCGCGCTGTTCGTGCCGCAGGTCGGCATCATCAATCCGGGTGAATTCGCCCCGGCCAATTCGATCGAAGTGGTGGTGTGGACCGCTGTCGGCGGGCGCGGCACCCTGATCGGTCCGATCATCGGCGCCATTCTCGTCAATGTCGGCAAGAGCTACTTTACCGGTGCCTTTCCCGAACTCTGGCTGTTTGCGCTGGGCGGTCTGTTCATCGGCGTGACGCTGTTCATGCCCAAGGGCATTGTCGGTACGGTTCAGGCCTATCTGGCGCGTCGCAAGGACTTCCGTCAGGCAGCGGAGCGTGACGCGGCGGCCAATGACACCAAACCCCAGGCAACACCAGTGGCGGCGGAGTAAGGCGATGAGCGATCAGACAACAAACCGGACGACCAGCAGCCTGCTCTATCTCAACGGGGTATCCGTCTCCTTCGATGGCTTCAAGGCGCTGAACTCGTTGTCCTTCATCGTCGAACCGGGCGAACTGAGGGCAATCATCGGCCCGAACGGCGCCGGCAAGACGACGATGATGGACATCATCACCGGCAAGACGCGGCCGGACAGTGGCGATGTGTTTTTCGACGGCGGCAAGATCGACCTGACGAAAAAGGACGAGGCCGAAATCGCTCAGCTCGGCATCGGCCGCAAATTCCAGAAGCCGACGGTCTTCGAGAGCCATACCGTGTGGGACAATCTGGAGCTGGCGCTTAACCGCAAGCGCGGTGTCTTCGCCACGCTGTTCTATACCCTGTCGGCAGCCGATAAGGCCCGCATCGAGGAAATCCTCGAAACCGTGCGCCTGACCGGCCGAAGGGATGATCTGGCGGCCAATCTTTCGCATGGCCAGAAGCAATGGCTGGAAATCGGCATGCTGCTGGCGCAGGAGCCCAAGCTCTTGCTCGTCGATGAACCGGTTGCGGGCATGACCGATGCCGAGACGGTGGAAACGGCGATCCTCTTGAAAGACATCGCTAAGACGCGTTCGGTGGTGGTCGTCGAACATGACATGGGCTTCATCCGCGATCTCGGCGTCAAGGTGACGTGTCTGGCGGAAGGCTCTGTGCTGGCCGAAGGCTCGATCGATTTCGTCTCGAATGACCAGAAGGTCATCGAGAACTATCTGGGGCGGTGATGGCTCACCCTCCCCTTGAGGGGAGGGTCGGCGCAGGGCGCCGGGGTGGGGTGAATACTGGCACAAGGATCACCTCCACCCGCAGCTTCGCTGCGACCTCCCCCTCAAGGGCGAGGTGGAACAAGACAACGGGGACAAACCCATGCTGACAGTCGAAAACGTCAATCTCCACTACGGTGCAGCCCAGGCCCTGCGCGGCGTGTCGATCAATGCCGAAATGGGCAAGATCACCTGTGTGCTGGGGCGCAACGGCGTCGGCAAGAGTTCACTGCTCAGAGCCGTGACCGGCCAGCATGCGGTGTCGGCCGGTACGATCACCTTCAACGGCACCAAGCTGAACGGCATGGCGCCGTTCAACCGGGCGCGCACCGGTGTCGGTTATGTGCCGCAGGGGCGTGAGGTGTTTCCGCTTTTGACCGTGAAGGAAAATCTCGAGACCGGCTATGCGCCGCTGGATCGCAAGGACCGCTATATTCCCGACGAGATCTTCAGCCTGTTTCCGGTGCTCAACACCATGCTGTCGCGGCGCGGCGGCGATCTGTCCGGCGGCCAGCAGCAACAATTGGCGATCGGCCGGGCGATGGTGACGCGGCCGAAGATCCTGGTGCTGGACGAGCCGACCGAAGGCATCCAGCCGTCGATCATCAAGGATATCGGCCGGGCGATCCGTTATCTGCGGGACTCGACCGGCATGGCGATCCTGCTGGTCGAGCAGTATCTCGACTTCTGCCGCGAGCTTGCCGACCAGGTCTACATCATGGACCGTGGCGAGATCGTGCATCAGGGGGCGGCCGAAACGCTCGACACTCCCGAGGCGCGCCGGCACCTAACGGTGTGATCGCGTCAATTGTCGATGATCGACGGCCGTCGTCTGTTCGTGCATGGCCGTGTTGAGGTTTTGTTAAGGCTGAAGGGTTGATGCTGAAGTCAGGCGTGATAGGTTTCTCGCATCTGCTAACAGAAGGCATAGCCATGACAACCAGCACGGTTCATCGCCGCGCGCGGGCACGCGACATCGCTGTCCGGGTCGCATCGGGGCTCTTTCTCCTGGTCCTGACCGCGGTCGGCGCCGAGGCAGCCGGTTGCGGAGCGACGTTCGAGCCCGGGCGTCATGAAATGACGATCCAGTCCGGCGGGCTGGAACGTTCGGCCGTGTACGTCATTCCGTCCAACTACAGTGGCAAGCGCAAGGTGCCGCTGGTCTTCGATTTTCATGGTAGCAACAGCAATCCGCAGGTCCAGCTGACCCGCAGCCATTGGGACGAGGTCGCGGAGCGCGAGGGCTTCATCGTCATGGCCCTGGCCGGCAGCCTCAATGGCGAACTGCCGCGCACCCATGCCTGGAACGTTCCGGGCGTGACCAAGGCCGATGGTGCCGACGACATCGCCTTCATCCGCGATGCGGTCGATGTTGCCAAGGAGACCTTCTGCATCGATGCCGCACGGATCTATGCGTCGGGATATTCCGGCGGCGGGCGGATGCTTTCGCAATATATCTGCGACGGTCTGGGAGATTTTTCCGCAGCGGGCTTCGTCATGGGCCTTCGTGCGGGAACGCCGGAGCAGGACAATGGTGTCTGGCGTCCGCGTCGGGAAAGCTGCCAGCCTTCGCGGCCGGTGTCGATCATCGCCTTTTCCGGCATGAAGGATCACGTCAATCCGTTTGACGGCGGGGGCAAGGCCTATTGGCGCTATGGCGGCGAAGTGGCGCTCAACCGCTGGGCCGAGCTGAACGGCTGCAATTCACGGCCGCGCACCGATGACGGGGAAGCGGCCAAGGTGTCGACTTATCTCGACTGCCGTGCCGGCACCAGCGTCATGTCCTACATGATCACCAATGCCGACCACGCCTGGCCGGCGCGCACGGTTCGCTTCCGGCTTGCCTCCAACAACGGGGAAGAGAAGATCCGGGAGGTTGATGCGACCGACAGAATGTGGGAGTTCTTCCATGGTTCGGGTGGTGAACTTGTCGCGGGTGCCGCGTTGAAGCCAGCCTGCCCGGACGGACAGAACACCGCCTCGCTCAAAGAAGGCGGACAGGGGACGAAGTGCGGCCAGCCACGCAAAGCAGACAGCAACGCGCCGTCGGTGTCGGGAGACTTGTAACCAAGTCGCTCGGCGGCCGGACAAGGATCGCCGAGTTTTACCAGGAAGGCGCGGCGAAGATCCGCCTGCCGCAGACCTTTTCCGACGAGCTTGAGGCGGTGACAATCAATACTGCCGGTGGCGCGACGGGCGGTGACCAGTTCGACTGGAATTTCAACGCCGGGCCGGGCTCTTTCGTCACGGCGACTACGCAGGCTTGCGAGAAAATCTACAAGGCTTCTGCCGGAACTGCCCGGATCGCCACCCGGATTGAGGTTTCGAGCGGCGCCCGTTTTCACTGGCTGCCGCAGGAAAGCATCCTGTTCGACAATGCCTCGCTGACCCGGTCGCTTGAGGTCGATCTGGCCGAGGACGCGGAATTCGTCGCGGTCGAGGCGATCCTGCTCGGCCGCAAGGCGATGGGCGAGACGATGAATGCCGGGTTGGTGCGAGACCGCTGGCGGATCAGGCGCGGCGGGCATCTGCTGCATGCCGAGGATCTGAAGCTGGAAGGCGACATTGCCGCCCTGGCCGCTCGCGCGCCAGTGCTGGCGGGGCGGGTCGCCTTTGCCACGCTGATCTATGTCGGACCGATGGCGGAAGCCTATCTTTGCCACTTGCGTGACCTGATTGGCGATAAAATGGGCGGCGCAAGTCATTGGCAAGGCAAGCTTGTTGCTCGTGTTGCGGCCGAAGACGGTTTCACCTTGAGAAAAACCCTGATCCCGATGATTTCGGCCTTGCGCGGTGGCGCATCTGTGCCGAAAGTCTGGAATCTCTGACGAAAGGCATAGTGGGGCTTTCATGAATCTGACGCCGCGAGAAAAAGACAAATTGCTCATCGCCATGGCGGCCATCGTCGCGCGCCGACGACTGGAGCGAGGCGTGAAGCTCAACTATCCGGAAGCGATCGCGCTGATCACGGATTTCGTCGTCGAGGGCGCGCGCGACGGTCGCGCTGTCGCCGAACTGATGGAAGCCGGTGCGCATGTCGTCTCCCGTGACCAGGTGATGTCCGGCATCGCCGAAATGATCCATGACGTGCAGGTCGAGGCGACCTTCCCGGACGGCACCAAGCTGGTGACCGTTCACGAACCGATACGATAGGATCCGACATGGCGCTGGAACTTCGGCCCAATTGCGAATGCTGCGACAAGGATCTACCGCCGGAAAGCCTGGATGCGATGATGTGCAGTTTCGAATGCACGTTCTGCACCGATTGCGCGACCGAGACGCTCGGCGGCTTCTGCCCGAATTGCGGTGGCGAACTGGTACGGCGTCCGGTTCGTCCGGCGGCGAAGCTGGTCAACAATCCTGCATCGACCAAACGTGTTTTGAAGGCCGAGGGCTGCAAGTCCCTTTCGGCTGCCTGACTGAAAGGGAGAGAGCTGATGATCCCCGGTGAAATCATTGCCGCCAGCGGCGATATAGAACTCAATGTGGGCCTTCCCACACTGACGATCGAGGTGGCCAATAGCGGTGACCGTCCAGTTCAGGTGGGTAGCCACTACCACTTCTACGAAAGCAATGCCGGGCTGGTCTTCGACCGCGAGCCGACGCGCGGCATGCGCCTTGATATTCCGGCAGGCACTGCCGTGCGCTTCGAACCGGGCCAGAAGCGTCAGGTGACGCTGATTCCTTACGGCGGCAAGCGCGAAGTCTATGGATTTCGCCAACAGGTCATGGGGAAACTCTGAGATGGCTGTGGCGCATTATCATGGCAGCTGCCAGTGCGGCGCCGTTTCCTTCGAGGTCGATGCTGACCTCGACAAGACCGTGACCTGCAACTGCTCGCGCTGTCAGCGTCTCGGTATCGTGCTGACGTTTGCCGCACGCGAAGTGTTCACGCTGAAGTCGGGCGAGGACAATCTCAGCGAATACCTGTTCAACAAGAAGACGATCGAGCATCAGTTCTGCAAGACCTGCGGCATCGAGAGCTTTGCCTATAGCGGCATGCCGGATGGTACGCCGATGGTGGCGGTCAACGTTAATTGCCTCGACGGTGTCGACCCGCGAGCATTGACCTCGCAACATTATGACGGAGCGTCGCATTAAGGCGACGCAGGGGAGGAAGCCGTGGTGAAGTCCCTGGCGGTCGCGATGTTGTGTGGTTGCGTGCTGTTGGTCGATGGACCGGCGGTCAGCGAAGATGCGCCCGACGTTGACTGCAGCAAGGCTGAAACACAAATGGACATGAATTTTTGCGCCGCCAAGGATTACGAGGCCGCGGACAAGACGCTGAATGCCCAATGGCTGCTGACCAAGGCGATGATGGACAGGGTGGACACCGAGCGCGGGCAAAAAGACGGGGCCAAGAAGCTCGTCGCCAGCCAGCGCGCCTGGCTCGCCTACCGCGATGCGCAATGCGAGCTGGACGGCCACGCGATGGACGGTGGCAGCGCGCAGCCTTTGCTGATCTCGTCATGCCTTGCGGATCTGACTCGCAAACGTACGGACGAATTGAAGAGCCTCGACGAAGTCTTCGGGAACTGACAGGACGGATATGGTAGGGGTTCGGCAGGTGATGATCGTTGGTAACGGACCGGTCGCGGACAATGCGGCCACGCTGATCGATGCCGCCGACTTTGTCATCCGCTTCAACGGAAGCCGAAATTACGGCGTGGCCGGACGGCGCACGGATGTGGTGGCGCTGTGCAATACCGGACGTCCTGCCGCCGCCATGCTGGCGGATCCCGCCTGGCGCGACAGCGATGCGGTGCGTGAGGCATCTGAAATCTGGTCGGTGCGACACCCGGAAAAATTTGCCGAATTGCGGGTGGCGCTTGCTGCCAGCCATCCGGAACTGGATGATTTTTGCGATGACTATACCGAGGAGTTCGCCGCTTTCGCCACAACGAAGGGCAAAGGCTACCGGGTGATTTCCCCGGCGGTGCACGAGGCTGTCGATGCCGCGCTCGCCGACCATCAGGCCGAAGCCTATGTCGTGCCGTCGAGCGGCATGGTGGTGGTCGCCGCTGTCCTGTCCGACATGGCACATGCCAATGACAATGTGGTGCTTGCCGGTTTCAGCCATGTCGGGTGGGACGGGCATCCCTTCGAGGCCGAGAAGCGTTTGATCGAAAGCTATATTGCGGCCGGCCGTCTGACGCGGCTTCAGCCTGTTTCTGCATCCTCCCTCTCCCAAGGAGCCTAGTTCCATGTCCTTCAAAATGTCTCGTGCCGCCTATGCCTCGATGTTCGGACCGACGGTCGGCGACAAGGTGCGGCTGGCCGATACCGAATTGTTCATCGAGGTGGAGAAGGACTTCACCATCTATGGTGAGGAAGTGAAGTTCGGTGGCGGCAAGGTCATCCGCGACGGCATGGGCCAGAGCCAGGCGACACGGGCCGAAGGCGCCGTCGACACGGTGATCACCAATGCGCTCATCGTCGACCATTCGGGCATCTACAAGGCAGATGTCGGCCTGAAGGACGGGCGGATCCACGCGATCGGCAAAGCCGGCAATCCCGATACCCAGCCGGGCGTGACGATCATTGTCGGTCCGTCGACCGAGGCGATCGCCGGCGAGGGGCGTATCCTGACGGCCGGCGGCATGGATGCACATATCCATTTCATCTGCCCGCAGCAGATCGAAGAGGCGCTGATGTCAGGCATCACCACCATGCTCGGCGGCGGTTCAGGGCCTGCCCATGGTACGCTTGCCACCACCTGTACCGGTGCCTGGCATATCGAGCGGATGATCGAGAGCTTCGACGCCTTCCCGATGAACCTGGCGCTGGCGGGCAAGGGAAATGCCTCGCTGCCGGCACCGCTGGAAGAAATGATCCTCGCCGGGGCGTCGTCGCTGAAGCTGCACGAAGACTGGGGTACGACGCCGGCCGCGATCGACAACTGCCTGACCGTTGCCGACCAGTATGACGTGCAGGTGATGATCCATACCGATACCCTGAACGAGAGCGGTTTCGTCGAAGACACGATCGGGGCGATCAAGGGCCGGACCATCCATGCCTTCCACACGGAAGGGGCAGGCGGAGGTCATGCGCCTGACATCATCAGGATCTGCGGCCAGCCGAATGTCATCCCGTCATCGACCAACCCGACGCGGCCCTACACGGTCAACACGATCGCCGAGCATCTCGACATGCTGATGGTCTGCCATCACCTGTCGTCGTCGATCCCGGAAGACATCGCCTTTGCCGAAAGCCGTATCCGCAAGGAGACGATTGCGGCGGAGGATATCCTCCACGATATCGGCGCGTTTTCGATCATCTCGTCGGACAGCCAGGCGATGGGCCGGGTCGGCGAGGTCGCCATTCGCACCTGGCAGACGGCAGACAAGATGAAGCGCCAGCGCGGACGCCTGCCGCAGGACCTGGGCGAAAACGACAATTTCCGGGTCAAGCGCTATATCGCCAAATATACGATCAACCCGGCAATCGCCCATGGCCTCAGCCATGAGATCGGTTCGGTCGAGGTCGGCAAGCGCGCCGACCTGGTGCTGTGGTCACCGGCCTTCTTCGGCGTGAAGCCGGAAATGGTGCTGCTCGGCGGCTCGATCGCGGCTGCTCCGATGGGCGATCCGAATGCGTCGATCCCGACACCGCAGCCGATGCATTACCGACCGATGTTTGCCGCCTATGGCAAGCTCCGGACCAATTCCTCGGTCACGTTCGTCAGTCAGGCCTCGCTCGATGCCGGTCTTGCCCGGCGTCTCGGTGTGGCGAAGAAATTGCTGGCGGTAAAGAATGTCCGCGGCGGGATTTCCAAGGCGTCGATGATCCACAATGACCTGACGCCACATATCGAGGTCGATCCGGAGACCTACGAAGTGCGTGCCGACGGCGAATTGTTGACCTGCGAGCCGGCGACGGAGCTGCCGATGACGCAGCGCTATTTCCTGTTCTGATCGCCCGCTCTTGCGGCGTATATTGAAATGGTTCGGTGGCGGGGTCTTCGTGATCCTGCTGTTGCTTGTTCTGGGGGTGGTCGTGCCGCGGCCGCTGCTGGGACGAACGGAGGCTGCCGGTGATGGCGGTTCGCGACAGATCCTGCTGCTGGCCAATGCCATCCACACCGACATCGCCCTTCCTCTGGATGAGGAACTCCGGGCGGAATTTGCAGAGCTCGCCGCGCATGGTTTTGAGATCGGCAATCCGAGCGCGGTCTATCTGGTCGTCGGCTGGGGCGGCCGGGCGTTTTATGTCGAAACGCCGACCTGGAGCGAACTGAAACCTCTGCCGGTGTTGAAGGCATTGACTGTCGATCGCTCGGTGCTGCATCTCGATCTGGCCGGAGAAATTCCGGATGGCTCACCATTTGCCCGGCGCCTGACGATATCGGAGGCCGGCTATCGCCAACTGCTCGATCATATTGGTGCAAGTTTCGCCCGCACGGATGGCAAGGTGTCGGTAATCGCCGCCGCGGGGTACGGCGCCACGGACGCCTTCTTCGAGGCCAATGGCGCCTTCAATGCCTTGCTCGGCTGCAATACCTGGACGGCAGCCGGATTGCGCGCCGCCGGTCTTCGCACAGGCTGGTGGACGCCGTTGCCGCAGATGCTGGAATGGTCACTGAACATTCAGCGTTAGAGCTACATTAGCATATTCGCCCAGCGCATGGCTGCTATGCCGGCATGTTGAAATCGCGATTGCATGCTGCATTGCACCAGTTCCTGGGCTAGGTCTGAACGGCTATTTCAATGGCGCGCCGCGTGCTCCCAACACGCGCGTGCGCCAGCCCAGACAGGAGATCCGTACCATGCTTATTGGCCGCAAAGTGCCTGATGTGACTTTCCGTACCCGTGTCCGTGACGAGGCCGTCGGCGGTGCAAACCCGTTTCGCTGGCAGGACGTCCGTTCAGCCGATTATTTCGATGGCAAGCGGGTCATCCTGTTTTCGCTGCCGGGTGCGTTTACGCCGACATGCTCGACCTTCCAGTTGCCGGACTTCGAAAAGATGCACGCCGATTTCCAGGCTGGAGGTATCGACGAGATCTATTGCATCTCGGTCAACGATGCTTTCGTGATGAATGCCTGGGGCAAGAGCCAGGGGCTGGAAAACGTCAAGCTGATCCCGGACGGTTCCGGCGAGTTTACCCGCAAGATGGGCATGCTGGTTCGCAAGGACAATGTCGGCTTCGGACTGCGCTCCTGGCGTTATGCCGCGATCATCAACAACGGCGTTGTTGAACAGTGGTTTGAGGAAGAGGGCTATTCGGACAATTGCGACAGCGATCCCTATGGTATCTCCTCGCCGCAGAACATCATGGAAAACCTGAAGGCGAAGCAGGCCGCTTAGCGGCAGCGAAATCGCCTGTCGACCGTCTGAAGGCCCGGCTTTGCCGGGCCTTTTTTGATCAAGTGCATGCAACTTGTGGGTGGCTTTCTGACAGTGCCAAACATTAATGAATTGGACACTTTCTGATTGTGCCTGCGTTCAATTTTTTGTGTGTATGCAGGCTGTGTTCCGCGTAGAGGCAAAACGCCACAGTGCCTGATAAAACGCATCAAATTCCGGCAAAATCCAAAAAAAGTCACCTCTATCGGTTGCGCTGAGGGCCGATCGAGCGCCCCTATAAGTTGGGCTCCGGACCATTTTCGGGTGTCTTGATTTCATTTGCGTGACTGGTTGTATTTTAACGATTTGGTTAGCGAATGGGGAAGATTACCTCCCTATTCGATTATTGCAGAGCGGACGAGGAGCGACTCGTGAATTTCATCGAAAAATGGCTGTCCCTACAGATCGATCTCGGCAGTTTCGACAGCCGGGCGGCAATCTGGAGTTTCGCCGCAAAGATGAGCTTCAGGGCGGTGATCCTGGCCTGCATCTTCAGCCTGGCAGGTTTGCCGCTGCTTTACGCGTTTGGCATCCTGACGCTTTCCGTTTCCGAGGCGGTCAAGCTTTCGGTGGCGTTTTCATGGTTGTTCGGCGGCGCCGTTTCCGGTGCGCTGGCGCTGGTCACCGGGGGCGTGATTCGGGATCTGGCTGTTTCGCGCGCAGAATTCGAACGACTGAGCCAGACGGATGCGTTGTCCGGCCTTTCCAACCGACGTGCCTTCAACGATGCCCTAGATTCGGTTCAGGGCGAAGCGTCGCTGGCGATCATCGATATCGATCGGTTCAAGGCGATCAATGACCGGTTCGGCCACCATTCGGGCGACATGGTCATCCGCGGTGTCTCCGACATCCTGCGCGAGGTATTCCATGATTGTCACGTCGTGGCGCGGCTCGGCGGCGAGGAGTTCGGCGTGATCATCTGCGGTGGCGGCATTGCTCAGCGGCTGGCTCTGGTCGAGCGCGCACGCATGCTGGTCGCCGCGCGTGGCATCGATTGCCAGGGCCAAGTCGTCTCTGTCACGATATCGGCCGGTGTTGCCGAATTCGTTGTCGATCGGCGCTCCGAATGCGTCTATGCGCGCGCCGACAATGCGCTTTATCTCGCCAAGGGCGAAGGCCGTGATCGTGTATTGCACGAGCAGTCGATGATCTTCGATGATCCGCGCGACGTGGCGGACGAGACGGACTACGCGCGTGCTGTTTTCGGTGCGGTTCCGATGCGCAGCTGAAGATCAATCTTGCCGACTGCCTCCGTCTTGTGCATGGTTCAAAAAACAGCCAATTCGGAGACAACATGCAGCGAGCCACCTCCATCATGCCAGCCGGATCGATGGCGGCGCAGCCGGAAGGGACGGTCGTGCTGGCGCATGACGAACGTCATCTTCGGCGCAAGCTTCTGCATCTCGATGATGGCGAAATGGTCATGCTCGACCTCAAGGAGCCGGTCTCCCTCGCCGACGGCGACCGGCTGGTGCTGGAGGATGGCACGTCGATCGAGGTGAAGGCAGCCGAGGAGCGGCTTTTCGACGTTCGGCCGCGCGATAGCCTTCATCTCATCGAACTCGCCTGGCACCTGGGCAACCGCCACCTGGCCGCCCAGATCGAGCTCGAGAGGATTCTGATCCAGCGCGACCATGTCATCCGTGACATGCTGACCGGCCTCGGCGCGACGGTCAGCGAGGTGGTCGAGCCGTTCCAGCCGGTGCGCGGCGCCTATCATTCGCATGGCGGCCATAGTCACGGCCATGGCTGAAATGCCCGTCTCGGACGCATCGCGGCGTGGTCTGCTCCGGCTTATGGCGTGGTTGTCGCCGGCCTTTCCGGTTGGTGGCTTTGCTTATTCCGGCGGGCTGGAAAGCGCCATTGTCGATGGACATATCGGCAACAGGGATGACCTGTCGCGCTGGCTGCGTCTGCTGCTTGCCGATGGCGGCTTGCGCAATGACGCCATCCTTCTGGTCGAAGGGCATCGGCACTCCGGCGACGATGCGGCGCTGTGCGCAGTGTTGTCCCTTGCGTCGGCACTTGCGGGTTCGGCGGAGCGCCATGCCGAAATCGTCCGCCAGGGCGAAGCATTCGTGACGGCAGCGGGCGCATGGCCGCATCCGGTGCTGGAGATATTGAGGGGCTCCGTTGCCTACAGTGTCGCGGTTGGCGCCGTGGCTGCGGCGCATGGGGTGTCCGTCGGCGACGCACTGGCCGCCTTCCTGCAGGCGCAGATCAGCCAGTTGATCTCCGTTGCGATCCGCCTCAGCGTGATCGGCCAAACGCAGGGAGTGGCGCTGATTGCCGAGATTGAGGCCGATATTCTGGGCAGTATTGGCAATCTCGAGCGCATGGGGATTGATGATCTGGGCAGTGCCGCGATCATTGCCGAGACGCTCAGCATGCGGCACGAGACGCAGTATTCAAGACTTTTCCAGTCCTAGACGAGCACGGTCCGGGAAGTGCAGCCTGATGATGGCGAAATGACAGGAATGACAGGATGAAATCGAACAATGGTCCTCTTCGGGTTGGTATCGGCGGACCGGTCGGCTCCGGCAAGACGGCACTGACGGAAAAGCTTTGCAAGGCGATGCGGGACGACTATTCCGTCGCGGTCGTCACCAATGACATCTATACGCGCGAGGATGCCGATGCGCTGATCCGCATGCAGGCGCTGTCTTCGGATCGTGTGGTCGGCGTGGAGACGGGGGGCTGTCCCCATACGGCGATCCGCGAAGATGCCTCGATCAATCTACGCGCGATTGCCGATCTGAACGCGCGGATCCCCGATCTGGATATCGTCTTCATCGAATCAGGGGGCGACAATCTCGCCGCGACCTTCTCGCCGGATCTTGCCGACATCACGCTCTATGTGATCTCCGTCTGTCAGGGTGAGGAAATTCCGCGCAAAGGCGGTCCGGGGATCACGCGGTCCGATCTGCTGATCATCAACAAGACGGATCTGGCGCCGCATGTCGGCGTCGATCTCGAGGTGATGGAGCGGGATGCCGACCGGATGAGGGCGCAGCGACCATTTGTGTTTACCGACCTCAAGCGCGGCGCCGGTGTCGAGCGGGTCGTGCGGTTTCTACAGGAGAGCGGCGGGCTCTGAGCGCCGCTTCTCAGGTCCCGTTCAAATCTGCTTCAGCGCGGTTACGTCGGTTATCTGGATGGTGCGACCGCGCACCGTGACGCCTGCGCGCCTGAGGGTCGAGAAGGCGCGCGACAAGGCTTCCGGCGCAAGGCCAAGCTTTCCTGCCAGAAGGCTTTTCTGGAAAGGCAGACGGATCGAGACCGGGCCACCTTCCTTCTCGCAGGTCGACAACAGATAGTGGGCAACCCGTTGCGGGGCCGTCTGCAGCCGGTCATTGGCGATGCAGTCCATCGTCGTGCGCAGATGGTCGGACAGGCTGCGGATGATCGACTTGGCCACGTCCTTCTCGACCTCGGCCAGTTGACGCACCTTTTGCAGGTCGAAACGGCCCAATGTCGCGGTATCGGCGGCTTGGGCATTGTAGAGATAACGGTCGCCCATCGGCAGCAGGCATTCGGAGAAAACGTCGCCGGGGCCGCAGATGCGGATATCCGCCTCGCGGCCATCCTTGTTCAGCCGATACAGCCGGACATAGCCGCTGAGCACGCAGTAGAAGAACTCGGCCGGTTCACCTTCTCGAAACAGCACATCGCGCGCTTCGTAGTTCGTGACGCTGATGATCTCGAGCATGCCGGCCAAAGCCGACGGGCCAAGCGTCGCCAGAAAGGACGTTCGCAGCAATGTGTTCTTGTCTCTAACGTTCAGTCTCAGCATCTTGTTCACAGTCCCGCACTCCCATGGCTCCTGCCTGGCAAAATCCAGCCCGTGACCCGCGGGCGGAAATGGCCCGGTCGCGGATCAACGGCCAGCTTCGTCATTTCTCTCGTCTTTATCCACGGCATGCGACCGACGGGCAAGTGACGAGAGGCAAGCAGATCACTCTCTCAGTGCGTGCAATCTATGACAGTTATGTCGGGCCTGATTTGATTTCGATCAATCGACGTTCAAGGTTCTGCTAAAATTCGGCAGGGAGGCGCATGAAAAAAGCCGGCGATGCCGGCTTTCCTCTCTCGTTCGGTTCCCGGTCGTCTATTCCGCTGCGAGGGGTGGCAGGGTAACAACATTGTTGCTTTCACTCCGCCGGCTGGCAGGCGTGCTGCTGCGCTCTACCGCGGCGACCCGGTCATACAGTTCGGCGACCGCGACCGTCAGGTGCTCCGAGCTCAGAGGCTCGATTTCCTGTTCCTTCTTGCCGACGAGGCGGCTGAAGATCCGGCTGAGCAGGCGCGACAGGTCATCGAGGATGAGGAAGAAGGCCGGCACGACCACGAGGCTCAGCACGGTCGAGACGATGATGCCGCCGATCACGGCAATCGCCATCGGCGCACGGAACGAGCCGCCTTCGCCGACGCCGAGGGCCGACGGCAGCATGCCGGCCGACATGGCGATGGAGGTCATGATGATCGGGCGGGCGCGCTTGCGGCCGGCTTCCACCATGGCTTCCAGGCGGTCCATGCCGCGGTGGCGCATCTCGATGGCGAAATCGACCAGCAGGATGGCGTTCTTGGTCACGATACCCATCAGCATCAGGATGCCGATAAGGACGGGCATGGAGAGCGCATTGTTGGTGACGATCAGGCCGACCGCCACGCCGCCGATGGCGAGCGGCAGCGAGAACAGGATGGTGAAGGGCTGGATCACGTCCTTGAACAGCAGGATCAGCACCGTCAGCACCAGAAGCACGCCAAGCAGCATGGCATTGAGGAAGCTCTGCTGCATCTCGGCCTGGATCTTGGCGTCGCCGCTCTCGGCGAGCCTGACCGAGGCAGGAAGGTTGGCGTTGTCCACCGCATTGCGGAAGGCCGCTGTCGCCGTGTCGAGCGCAACGCCCTGCGGCAGGCCGGCCCCGATCGTGACGACCCGGTTGCGGTCATTGCGCTTGATCGAACTGACCCCTTCCGAATACTCGATGTCGGCGACGCTCGAAAGCGGAACCGCCTGGCCGCTGGCCGTCCTGATCTTCAGGGCGCGGATGGCGGCGAGATCGGTCCGGAGGTCGAGCGAGGCCTGCACCCGGATCGGTATGAGGCGGTTGTCGAGGGCAATCTTCGGCAGTGCCGAATCGATGTCGCCGATGGTTGCGACCCGCACGGTCTGGGCAATCTGTTCGGCGGTGATGCCAAGCCGTGCCGCTTCATCCGAACGCGGCCGGATCTGCAGTTCAGGCCGGGGCAGGGCGCCCTCGGCGCTGGCATTGGCCAGTTCCGGCAGGGTACGCAGCTTGGCCTCGAGAATCGCCACGGCCTCGTTCAGGTCTTCCTCGTTCTTGGAGAGGAAGTTGAAGGCGATGTCGCGTTCGCCGCGATCATTGAGCTTGAGCACGCGGATATCGGCGATCGGCGCGAGTTTGGCGAAAACCTCTTCCTCGATCTCCCATTGCGGACGGATACGGCCATGGATTTCCATCTTCGGCATGAACTGGCCGATCAGCGGCAAGCCGCCCAGACCCTTGTTGACGAGCGTCTTCACCAGAGAATGCTCGATGTGGTCGAGGTTCAAGGTGATGCTGGCGCGGCGCAGTTCCATATCGCCCTTCGGCGATGCGCCGCCCAGGACGAAGATGCTGGAGATGTCGCTGATGTCCGCGAGTGCTGCATGGATCTGGTCGGTCTTGCGCTCGGTTTCGGCGAGCGTCGCGTTCGGCGGCAGTTCGACGGAGATGACGATACGGCCGGCGTCTTCCGGTGGCAGGAAGCTTCCCGGAACCTGGGCCAGCAGCATCAGCGAGCCGATGAGGAAGGCGATGGCTGCGGCAAGCGTGATGTAGCGGCTGTACCAGTGGCTGGTCGTCAGGCGGACGATGCGCGTGTAGCCCTTCATGAAGGCGCTGTCGTTGTCGTGATGGTCGTCCATCGCGTCTTCGGCACGCATCAGATAGGCTGCCATCAGCGGGGTGATCAGGCGCGCGACCATCAGCGAGAAGAAGACCGAGAAGGCAACCGTCAGGCCGAACTGGATGAAATACTGGCCCGGAATGCCCGGCATGAAGGAGACAGGCACGAAGACGGCGATGATGGTGAACGTCGTTGCGATGACGGCGAGGCCGATTTCGTCCGCCGCCTCGATCGCCGCCCGGTAGGGCGTCTTGCCCATCTTGATGTGGCGCGCGATGTTTTCCACCTCGACGATCGCATCATCGACCAGGATGCCGGTCGCCAGCGTCAGGGCGAGGAAGCTGACGAGATTGAGCGAGAAGCCCATCATGTCCATGATCCAGAATGTCGGGATCGCAGACAGTGGCAGTGCGATGGCGGAAATCAGCGTGGCGCGCCAGTTGCGCAGGAAGATGAACACGACGATGACGGCGAGGATCGCGCCCTCGATCAGCGTGTGCATCGCGGCTTCGTAGTTGCCATAGGTAAAGTAGACGGAATCGTCGATCATCTCGATCGCGACGTCGGGATTTTCCGCCCGGACCTTGGCAAGGCTTTCCGCAACGGTCTCGGCGACCGTCACTTCGCTGGCGCCCTTGGCACGGAAGACGGCGAAGGTGACGACGGGCTTGCCGTCGAAGCGGGCGAAGGATTTCTGTTCCTCGTAGGTGTCCTTGATCGTGCCGAGGTCCGACAGCTTGACGAAGCGGCCATTGCTCAGCGCGATCGTGGTGTTTTGCAGGCTTGCAACGTCGCGGCTGTCGCCAAGCGTGCGGATCGACTGCTCGGCACCGGCGACCTGGCCGCGGCCGGAACCGAGGTCGACATTGGTACCGCGCAACTGGCTGCTGATATCGGCGGCGGTGACGCCGAGCGCGTTCAGGCGGTTAGGGTCGAGCTCGATGCGGATTTCACGGTCGGCGCCACCGTAGCGGTCGACGCGACCGATGCCGGGCTGGCCCTGGAGGGCGCGCTTGATCGTGTCGTCGACGAACCACGAGATTTCCTCGATGTTCATGTTCGGGGCGGAGACCGCAAAGCTCTGGATCGCCTGGCCTTCGACGTCGATCTTGGTGACGATCGGCTCATCCACCGTTGCCGGAAGGTCGCCGCGGATCTGGTCGATCGCGTCCTTGACGTCCTGCACCGCCTGTTCGGTGGGGACTTCCATGCGGAACATCACGAGGGTCTGCGACTGGCCGTCGGTGACGGTGGAGGTCAGTTCATCGACGCCGGTGATCGAAGCCACTGCGTCTTCGACTTCCTTGGTGACCTGGGTTTCCAGTTCGGACGGCGAGGCGCCGCTCTGAGTGACGGTGATTGCCACCAGAGGTACGTCGATATTCGGGAAGCGCGTGATCGGCAATGCGATGAAGGACTGGATGCCAACCACCATCAACAGGAAGAAGGCCAGGATCGGCGCGATTGGATTTCGGATAGCCCATGCGGAGAAATTCATAACCCGCGTGCCTCTCAGTTGGAAACGGTGCTGTCATCGACCGGCTTAATCCGGTCACCGTCGCGCACGAACGCGCCGGCCTTGGCAACGACGCGGTCGCCTTCCTTCAATCCCTTCACCACCTGGATATAGGCGCCGTCCTGAATGCCGGTCTCGATCGTGACCAGCCTGACGATGCCATCCTCGACGATGCGGGTGGTAGTTTCGCCCTTGGCGGTGGTGATTGCCGAAAGCGGAAGGGCAATGCCATCCGCCTCATTAATCACGATGTCGGCTGTGCCATACATGCCGGCACGGGCAGCGCTATCGTCGTCTATGGCGATATGCACGGAGCCAAGGCGGGTGGTCGCATCGATGACCGGAGACACAAGACGGACAGAGCCCGACAGTTTTTGCGTGCTGCCGGCAACGGTGATTGCGGCCTTCTGCCCGGGCTTCAAACGGAGGATCTCGTTTTCGGACACATCGGCAATCAGCTCGATCTGGCCGTCGCGGATGACGGTGAAGAGCGGCTCGCCCGCGCCACTGGCAATGGCGCCGATACGTGCATTGCGGGCTGCAATGGTACCTGCGACCGGCGACTTGACGTCCGTTCTCGCCAATTTCAGGTCGATATCGTTGATCTGCCTTTCGACCACGGTGACGTCGGCCTGTGCGACGGTGATCGCCTGACGAGCCGTTTCGGCCTTGGCATTGGCACTCGCCAGCGTCGTTTCGGCCTGTTCGAGCTGTGACGTCGATACCGTGCCTGTCTTGCTGAGGCGGGTGGCGCGATCGAACTGGCGCTGCGCATCCTTGGCGCTGGCCTCGGCCTCGATCAACTGGGCGCGGTATTGCGCAAGCCCGGCTTCGGCCTTCGCCTTGTTGGCGATCAGCTGGCTTTTTTCCAGGAGCAGGCTGTCATCGTTCAGCCGTGCAACGACAGCATCCTTTGCAACCTGGTCGCCTACATCGGCTTCGAGCGTCTTGGTCAGCAGTCCCTCGACCTGAGGCTGGACATAGACTTCTTCCTCCGCCTTGACCGTACCGGTCGCGACAATCCGGTCGGTCAGGTCGCGGGTTGTGGCTGTCGTCACGACGATAGCCGGCAAATTCGGCGCCGCTTTCGGCGCTGCCGGTTCTTGCGCAAAGGCAACTGTGCCGGACAAAGTAAGTGTGGCGGCCAACAGAATTGACGTGGCGCTCGTGTTTCGCAGCATGGATACCTTCCAACAAATATCGCGGATTCAATTCCAATACGCAGTCCGATCACAATCGGCTCACTGCCCGCGTATAGGGCGCCTCTGGCGCCGCCGCGCTTCTGCTGAGCTTTATCATGCCTCAAAATACTGCGTGGCAACAGGTGGTGATGGAAAAACCACCTGCAAGGCTTGTCCAGCGATATTCATCACCAGATGCGGTCGAAATATCGACAAGGCAAACCTGTGTTGCCGATTTGCCAGCTTTTGTCTCTGCGAACTGTATGTAATGCTTATGTATTTTTGAATTGCACGGGGCCGAAGCCCCGTGCTTTTTCAAGGGTGTTTCAGACTACTTCAGCGCAGCGTCAGTGATCTCGGTGGTGAAGGCGCCGGTCGGCTCCTTGGTGATGACCGGATCCGAACCGCCGCCGAGAAGGGTCTTCACCGTGCGGTCATAGGCTGCCTTGTCGAGCGCGCCGGTCGAACCGGCGGTCAGCTTGGCGATTTCACCCATCATGCGCTTCTGGTGGACTTCGGTCTGTGCGCCCGAGGCATCGTTTTCGAGAACAATCTCGGCGGCTTCATCCGGGTTTTCCTCGGCATATTTCCAGCCCTTCATCGAAGCGCGGACGAACTTGACCATCTTTTCCTTGAAGGCCGGATCGGCGAGCTTGTCTTCGAGCACATAGAGGCCGTCTTCCAGGGTGGCGACGCCTTCGTCCTCATATTTGAAGGTGACGAGGTCTTCCGCCTTGATGCCGGCATCAATGACCTGCCAGTATTCGTTATAGGTCATGGTGGAGATGCAGGCGGCCTGCTTCTGCAGCAGCGGATCGACGTTGAAGCCCTGCTTGAGGACCGTGACACCTTCCGGCGAGCCATCGGTCTTGATGCCGAGCGTGCCCATCCAGGACAGGAAGGGATATTCGTTGCCGAAGAACCAGACGCCGAGCGTCTTGCCCTTGAAGTCTTCCGGCTTGGTGATCCCGGTTTCCTTGAGGCAGGTCAGCATCATGCCAGAGGACTTGAAGGGCTGGGCGATGTTGACGAGCGCAACACCCTTTTCGCGGGTTGCGAGTGCCGAGGGCATCCAGTCGACGATGACGTCAGCGCCGCCACCGGCCAGAACCTGCGGCGGTGCAATGTCCGGACCGCCCGGCTTGATATCGACGTCGAGGCCTTCCGCTTCGAAGAAGCCCTTGTCCTTGGCGACGTAGTAGCCGGCAAACTGGGCCTGGGTGACCCATTTCAGCTGCAGCGTCACCTTGTCGGCGGCGGCCGCCTGCATGGCCGTCAGCGAGACGGCGGCAGCCAGCAACATGGATGCGAGTTTGATAGTCATGTCAGTTCCCTCTTTTTGTTGTTTGCGTCGTATTTACGCCCGCCCACCACGGACGGACGGATGCCAGAAGGTGACCGCGCGTTCTGCGAGTGCCACCAAACCGTAGAAGATCGAGCCGGCGAGTGCGGCAACCGCAATCTCGGCCCAGACCATGTCGACATTGCTACGCCCCACTTCCGTGGAAATCCGGAACCCCATGCCGACGATCGGGGTGCCGAAAAACTCTGCCACGATGGCGCCGATCAGCGCCAGCGTCGAATTGATCTTCAAGGCGTTGAAGATGAAGGGCCAGGCGGCCGGCAGCCGGAGCCGGACCAGCGTCTGCCACCAGCTGGCGGCATAGGTGCGCATCAGGTCGCGCTCCATATGGCTGGCGGCGGCGAGCCCCTGCACGGTGTTCACCAGCATCGGGAAGAAGGTCATGATGACGACGACCGCGACCTTGGACGGCCAGTCGAAGCCGAACCACATGACCATGATCGGGGCGATGCCGACGACCGGCAGGGCCGAGACGAAATTGCCGATCGGCAGCAGGCCCTTCTGCAGGAAAGGCGAGCGATCGATCAGCAGCGCCATGACAAAGCCGAGGCCGCAGCCGGCAATGTAGCCGGTGATGACGGATTTGAGGAAGGTCTGGCGGAAATCGGCCCAGAGGACCGGTGTCGAGTTGATGATGCGGGTCCAGATCATCGACGGGGCCGGCAGCAGGATCGACGGGATGGCGAAACCGTGGACGACGCATTCCCAGATGACGAGCAGGGTGATGCCGAAGATGAGCGGTACCGCGATGCCGATCGCGCGTCGCGTTGCCGGGCTTTTCGGACGCCGGCGCACGAGCCATTCGTTGAGCGCCCAGGCTCCGAGCCAGAAGAGGAGAGCAAAGACGAGATAACCGGTCATGGCTTGACCCCCATGCGCTTCAGGACCCGTGTATGGGCAAGTCCGACAATCGAGACCAGCAGGGCGGCAAGCCCAGCTGCCATGAACAGGGCGGCCCAGATCTGGATCGTCTGGCCATAGTAGGAGCCAGACAGAAGGCGGGCGCCGAGGCCGGCCACCGCACCCGTCGGCAGTTCGCCGACGATGGCGCCGACCAGCGAAATGGCGATTGCGACTTTCAGCGAGGTGAAGAGATAGGGCAAGGACGCCGGCCAGCGCAGCTTCCAGAAGGTCTGGCTCGGGCTCGCATGATAGGTATGCATCAGGTCGAGCAATTGGGTATCCGGGCTGCGCAGGCCCTTCACCATGCCGACGACGATCGGGAAGAAGGAGAGATAGGTCGAGATCAGCGCCTTGGGCATCAGGCCGGACACGCCGATCGAGTTCAGCACCACGATGATCATCGGCGCGACGGCGAGGATCGGGATGGTCTGGGAGGCGATGACCCAGGGCATCAGCGAGCGGTCCATGGCCCGGTTGTGCACGATGCCGATCGCCAGCAGTATGCCGAGCACCGTGCCCATGCCGAAGCCGGCCAGCGTCGCCGAAAGGGTGATCCAGGCATGATAGACGAGACTGCGCTTGGAGGTGATCGCCTTGTTGATCGTCGTGTCCCACAACTCGGCGATGATCTGGTGCGGCGCGGGAAGTACCGGGCGGTCCTGGACGAAAGTCCGCTCGACGACCTGGCCGAAGGTGATCGCCTCGCCGGCGCGGGCGGCCTGATCGCGGACGAAGGGCGCATTGAGATAGACGACCATGACATGCCAGATCACCAGGATTGCGAGAAGCACGGCGAGGACGGGCAGGATGCGGTCGCGGAAAAGGGAAGGGGGCTGCATGTCAGGCCCCTCCCTTTGCGGGCAGCAGCATCAACGCCATGGAGACGACGCCGAGCGCCACGCCGGCCATCTGGACGAGGCTCAGGCGCTCGCCAAACAGGAAGAAGGCGATGACGTTGATCAGCACCAGCTGGGCGATGGCGGACGCCGAGATCGCCAGCCCCAGGCCGCCTTCGCGCATCAGCTTCACCATCATCAGGTTGCCGAGGCAGTAGAGCGCCAGAGAGGCCGCGAGGACCCACAGGTTGTTGTTCGAGACATAGGCGCGCGAGACGGTGGCGGCGGCGAGGAAGGTTGCCATGGCTGCCCCGAGCCAGAGGAGAAAGACGGGGTTCATGGGGTGGGTTCCTTGGTCAAGAATTTCGCGATGCGTTGTTCTATCGACAAAAAGACATGGTCCGGATTTACGATCACGAGATCATTGTCGAAGCGCAGGACGGTGAAACCCTGTTGGTTGAGGAATTGGTCTCTGCGGTGATCATGGTTGCGACCCTGCTGGGTTTCGTGACTGTCACCGTCTACCTCTATGACAATGCGAGCGGCGAGCCAGGCAAAATCAGCGATGTATGGACCGATCGGGGTCTCACGGCGAAAGCGGGCGCCGCAGGGCCTGAAGTCCCGCAACAGGTCCCACATTTCTCGTTCGGCCCTGGTCAGTTCCCGACGGAGGGTGCGGGCTCGGGATCTGGTTTTTGGATCGATATTGGAATGCGGCATCGGGTACAGCCTTCCATTTGGGTCGGTGCGGAGACTTTCCCCTCCCCAACCCCTCCCCACAAGGGGGAGGGGCTTTCTTGCCGCTACCGTCAGCGCCAAACAACAAGCCATGGCACCCGTGAATGTATTGCGGCGGGTTTGCTTTGATCGCTGTGCCTCTCTGGGTCTGTATTTCTGGAGCGACGATTGCAGGCCGAGGTTTGTGGCGCTAAAGCCCCTCCCCCTTGTGGGGAGGGGTTGGGGAGGGGTGTCTTGCCTCAATGAATAACTATTCCTCATAGCTATGCCCCGCCTTCAGGCCCTCGCGGACACGCTGGGCGATTTCGAGGAATTCCGGGGTTTCGCGGATTTCCAGCGGGCGCTCCTTCGGCAGAGTCGACTCGATGATGTCGGTGACGCGGCCGGGGCGGGGGCTCATGACGACGATCTTGGTCGAGAGGTAGACGGCTTCCGGGATCGAATGGGTGACGAAGCAGATCGTTTTGTTGGTGCGGTCCCAGAGCTTCAGGAGTTCGGAATTCAAATGATCGCGGACGATTTCGTCGAGTGCGCCGAAGGGCTCGTCCATCAGCAGCAGGTCGGCGTCGAAGGCGAGCGCGCGGGCGATCGAGGCGCGTTGCTGCATGCCGCCCGACAGCTGCCATGGATATTTCTTGCCGAAGCCGCCGAGATTGACGAGATCGAGCGTCTGCTGGATGCGCTTTTTCTTCTCCTCGGGGCTGTAGCCCATGATTTCCAGCGGCAGGGCAATGTTCTTCTCGATGGTGCGCCAGGGATAGAGGGCGGCCGCCTGGAAGACATAGCCGTAGGAGCGCGCCTTGCGGGCATTCTCCGGCGTCATGCCATTGACGGTGATGTCGCCGCTCGTGTGTTTTTCGAGATCGGCGATGACGCGCAGAAAGGTCGTCTTGCCGCAGCCGGACGGGCCGATGAAGGAGACGAAGTCGCCTTTCTTCACCTCGAGATTGACGTTGGACAGCGCATGAACCGGACCGTCATTGGTCTCGAAGGTGAGACTGAGGTCCTTGGCTGACACGACGGAGTAGGGAGCATTCATTCGTTAGGACCAATCGGGTTTCTTGCAAAGGCGAAGGGGCTCTTGCATGCTGTCTGGAGGAGGCCGTCCGCAGACGGCGAAAAGGGACGCGCGACCCTGTCGCGGGACGGACGAGGAGCAGACCATGGACACGTCATCGAAACCCACCTGCCGCATCGTGAAGCCCGGCCATACCTATGAGGGCAAGCAGGGCTTGAGCTATTTCGAGGGGATCGCGGCCGAGACGGTCGGCGCAAAGGGCATCTGCATGCATGTCCTGACCATGCCGCCGGGCGCACGCGCCAAGGCGCATCTGCACGAGAACCACGAGACGGCGATCTACATGCTCTCGGGCCAGGCGCATACCTGGTTTGGCGAGCGACTGGAAAACCATGTGATCGTGCATGCCGGTGAGCTGTTCTACATTCCGGCCGGCGTGCCGCACCTGCCGGCGAACCTGTCGAACGCGCCCTGCACGGCGATCATTGCGCGCACCGATCCCAACGAGCAGGAGAGCGTTGTGCTTCTGCCGGAGCTGGATGGGCTGGTTGAGGTGTGAGAGGCTGTTCAATAGAGCCCGAAAGAATGGGCGTGCTACTCGGATAGCGGTCGTGAACAGGCCGAGCGTTGCTCTGTCCTCGTGATTGGGGGTGAAATACATTAGCCCCGCCACTTCTTCACTACCGTCTCAGCGTCTTCGAAGAGGGTGGTATGTTTGAACCTCTTTCTCTCTTCTGCGACAAATTTTGCAAGCCGATCCCAGTCTCTCAGCAACGCTTTCTTCCAGTATCCCTCCCAAACCTCTTCATTAATAGCCCCGAATTTGACCATCAGGCCGAGCATCTCATACGTGTTGAGTATGTATCTAAAGCCGTCAATTTGGTCTTTGTCCTTGGGCAGTTCGATTCCTGCATTCAGTGCATCGAGCATTATCTTTCGGGAATTTTTGAATGAAGGGCTCTGCAGTGCTTCGAAGACATAGTTCGCTGATTCACGCTTGAACCTTCGGTCATCATTCTGCCCGCTTTTGGATTGAAGAGATACTTGACGCCATACGAATGCTGCTGTTGCGCACACCGCGACCGAGGCAACGATATTTGCAATGCTGGCTGCGTTCGCAAGTATGGATGTTGTGACGTCAATATCAGGCATACTCACACCCCCGTCGCCGGAATGCCCGTGCGTTCCACCTTGCGCGGAGCAACCAGTTCCTTCCAGGTCGAAAGCGCCTTGTTGACCGCGGTGAAAGGCTCGCGCTTGACGAACTTGCCGTGGCCCTCGCGGGTCTTCACCGCACTCTCCTCGATCGCGACATAACCGCGGGTCAGCGTGTAGCGCGGCAGGCCGGTGACTTCCTTGCCCTCGAAGACATTGTAGTCGATCGACGACTGTTGCGTCTTGGCGGAGATGGTTTTCGAGCGCTTCGGGTCCCAGACGACGAGGTCGGCATCGGCGCCGACGAGAACGGCGCCCTTCCTCGGGTAGATGTTGAGGATCTTGGCGATGTTGGTCGAGGTCACCGCGACGAATTCGTTCATCGTCAGGCGGCCGGTCGCGACACCATAGGTCCAGAGCATCGGCATGCGGTCTTCTAGCCCGCCGGTGCCGTTGGGGATCCTGGCGAAATTGCCGAGGCCGAAACGCTTCTGCTCGGTGGTGAAGGCGCAGTGATCGGTGGCAACCACAGACAGCGAGCCTGACTGCAGGCCGGCCCAGAGTGAATCCTGATGCTGCTTGTTGCGGAAGGGCGGGCTCATCACCCGGCGGGCGGCATGGTCCCAGTCCTTGTTGAAATATTCGCTTTCGTCGAGCGTCAGGTGCTGGATCAGGGGCTCGCCATAGACGCGCATCCCCTTCTGCCGGGCACGGCGGATCGCTTCATGCGCCTGTTCGCAGGATGTGTGCACGACATAGAGCGGCACGCCGGCCATGTCGGCGAGCATGATGGCGCGGTTGGTGGCTTCGCCCTCGACTTCCGGCGGGCGCGAATAGGCGTGGGCTTCCGGCCCGTTGTTGCCTTCGGCGAGCAGCTTCGCCGTCATCGAGGCGACGACGTCGCCGTTTTCGGCATGCACCAGCGGCAGCGCGCCAAGTTCGGCGCAGCGCTGGAAGGAGGCGAACATCTCGTCGTCATTCACCATCAGCGCGCCCTTGTAGGCCATGAAGTGCTTGAACGTGTTGATGCCCTTGTCCTGCACGACGGTCTTCATCTCGTCGAAGACGCGTTCGTTCCAGCCGGTGATCGCCATGTGGAAGGAATAGTCGGCATTGGCCCGCGACGTCTTGTTGTCCCACATCTGCAGAGCTTCGAGCAGCGACTGGTCCGGTGCCGGCAGACAGAAGTCGACGACCATGGTCGTGCCGCCGGCCAGACCGGCGCGCGTGCCGCTTTCGAAGTCGTCGGCGGAATAGGTGCCCATGAACGGCATTTCCAGATGCACATGCGGATCAATGCCGCCCGGCATGACGTAGCAGCCCGTCGCGTCCAGCGTCTCGGTGCCGGAGAGGTCGGGGCCGATCTCGACGATCACGCCACCTTCGATCTTGACGTCGGCCTTGTAGGTGAGATCGGCGGTGACGACGGTGCCGTTCTTGATGACTGTGCTCATTGGCCTGCTCCCTATTCATTCAAAGGGTCCATAGGCCCTTCTTTCTTGTGGTGACGCTTGTTGTGGATGGTCGGGGCTGTAAAGTGGACAGGCACCTCGAAGCTGACACGGTTCACGGTCTCTCGAGCGACGGACCCCTTCAAGTCTCCAAAGGAAAGAACGGATATGCCGCCGCCGCCTTCTGCGTTCACAGTGACCGCAACCTCAAACTTCACCTGTTGTGCGCCGTCTTGCCTGACGCTGTTAACGTAACCCGGCGCTATATATAGAAGGGATGCTTCTTGAGCGTCAGCAACTCCCTTGGTGATGTCGAGTAGTGACTGCTCCACAAACTCATCCAGCTTCATGAGCAAACTCCTGAAGTCTTTGGATAACCCTTTGGTATAGGTAATTACACGTCGACCAGATCGAGCCGCTTTTCGATGCGCGAGAGGCGATCATCGAGTCTGTCGAGACGATTGGAGAAGCGGTCATTCTGGGCCGTAAGGCCACCGACCTGATATTCGAGCACGCCGAGGCGGGCCTTGATTTCCGACATGTCCTCGGAAAGCCGGTCCATTTTTCCACGGATCGCGCGAAGATGCTCAAGTACCAGATTGTCGGTTGACGAGGACATTTAAGATGCTCCATCGGCCCTGATGCAACCGAACATAGCGCGGAAGTGCTCACCCGACAATCTCCGCCGTCTCCAGCACGGCGCGCAGCAGCACGTCGGCGCCTGCCGTCGCCCAGTCCTTGGAGATCTCCTCCGCCTCATTGTGGCTCAATCCGCCGACGCAGGGGCACATGATCATCGTGGCGGGCGCGACCCTGGCTGCCCAGCATGCGTCGTGGCCGGCGCCGGAGATGATGTCCATGTGGCTATAGCCGAGATTTTCTGCGGCCTTGCGGACCGAGGCGACCAGTTTCGGATCGAAGGTGACCGGATCGAAATGGCCGACCGCCTCGACCGAACAGCCGACGCCGAGTTCTTCGCAGATTGCCGCAGCCTCTGTCTCGATCCGGGAACGCATGCGGTCAAGCTTGTCCTGGCTCGGGGTGCGGATATCGACGGTGAATATGACCGTGCCGGGCAAAACATTGCGCGAATTGGGCGAGAACTTCACCTGGCCAACGCCACCGACGGCGCCGGGTTGCTCGCTCATGGCAACCGTCTGGACCATTTCCATGATGCGGGCCATGGCAAGGCCGGCGTTGACGCGCAGGTTCATCGGGGTCGAGCCGGTATGGGCCTCGCGGCCGGTCAAGGTGAATTCCAGCCACCACAGGCCCTGGCAATGGGTCACGACACCGATCTGCTTGTCTTCTGCTTCGAGGATCGGGCCTTGTTCGATATGATATTCGAAATAGGCGTGCATCTTGCGGGCGCCCACCTCTTCTTCGCCGCGCCAGCCGATGCGCTTCAACTCGTCGCCATAGGTCTTGCCGTCGAGATCGCGGCGTCCATAGGCATAGTCCAGCGAATGCACGCCGGCAAAGACGCCGGAGGCCAGCATGGCGGGAGCAAAGCGCGCACCTTCTTCATTGGCCCAGTTGGTGACGACGATCGGGTGCCTTGTCTGGATGCCGAGGTCGTTCATTGAGCGGACGACTTCGAGCGCCGCCAGAACGCCGAGCACGCCGTCATACTTGCCGCCGGTCGGCTGGGTGTCGAGATGGCTGCCGACATAAACCGGCAGGGCGTCGGGGTCCGTGCCGGGCCGGGTCATGAACATCGTGCCCATCTTGTCGACGCCCATGGAAAGGCCTGCGGCTTCGCACCACGTCTGGAACAGGGAGCGGCCGGTGGCATCGTCATCCGTCAGGGTCTGGCGGTTGTTCCCGCCGGCAATGCCGGGACCGATCTTCGCCATGTCCATCAGCATGTCCCACAGGCGGTCGCCGTTCACGCGCAGATTTGCGCCGGGTTGAGCCGTCATGATCTAAGTCCTCACCTGTTTGTCAGACGCCGGATCTTGCGTCTGGCTTCCTTGTTCCCCGGGTCAACGGCTGCGATCTTTATTTGTTTTTTATCGCTGTCGTATCGGTAGTTGCCTTTATCCGGCATCTGACCAATAATTTGACCGACTGGTAAAACATTACAACTTCCATCGTCGCACTCAAGACGAAAATCGGAAAAATTTGCGACAAAAAACCGGGCAGTTGCACAGAAATTGTGCTCCAATATTGTGGAGTTACTTCAAGATGTTAGGCGGGAACACCTAAAAGATGGCGATACCGAGAGCGGCGCAGACGCAAAGGCGGACGCGCATTCAGGAAGAGAAAGAGGAGCTTATCCTCGAGGCGGCGCTTGAAGTCTTTTCGCAGCGTGGGTTTCATGGTTCGACGATCGATCAGATCGCCGAGGTGGCGGGTATGTCGAAGCCGAACCTGCTCTACTATTTTCGCACCAAAGACACGATGCATCGGGCGTTGATCGATCGGGTGCTGGAAAACTGGCTGGAACCCCTGCAGGCGTTCGATGCCGAGGGAGATCCGGAGGAGGAGATCCGCTCCTATATCCGCCGCAAGCTGGAAATGGCGCGCGACTTTCCGCGTGAGAGCCGGCTGTTTGCCAATGAGATCCTGCAGGGCGCGCCGCATATCGAAGGTGTCCTGGAAGGACCGCTCAAATCGCTTGTCGACGAGAAGGCAGGCGTGATCCGGGCCTGGATCGCGGCCGGAAAGGTGCGTGACTGTGACCCCTACCACATGATCTTCTCGATCTGGTCGACCACACAACACTATGCCGACTTCGATGTTCAGGTGAAGGCCGTGCTGGGTATCGGACACGACGGTGTCGATCGTTTCGAGGCCGCCGCCCGGTTTCTCGAGACGTTGTTCGTCAGTGGCCTCATCCTGGGCGACAAGAACGCCTGATCAGTCCTTCAGCAGTCCCATGACCAAAAGACCGCCAGCGGTCACAAGAGCACCGGCGAACACAGCCGGGCTTGCCCATCCATGACCGATCAGACCTTCCAGAATGATGACGGAGGTCGGGGTCAGGTAGCCGTAGCCGAGCACTTTGGCCGCCGGAAGTCGCGTTGAGGCGTATTGCAGCAGCATGAAGGTAATCGCGGTCGTCACCACCGAGAGATAGGCAACTGTCGCCCAGACGTTGAACGGCAGTGCGGCAAAGTCGGTTTCAAGCAGTGGCAAGGCGCCGGTCGGCAGCAGCCAGGGGACGGTAAAGACGGTGACCCAGAAGCCGAAGGCGACCGGATGTTCGCCGCGGCCGAACCTGCGGATCAGCGGGACATAGGCGGCATGCGCGACAACGCCGACGAAATAGATCAGTTCGCCGCGGCCGACATCGAAGGCGAGGATCGCGTTGATATCGGCGCGGAAAATGACCCAGATCGCCCCCAGCGCTGCAATGACGAGGGCGACCAAGACGCCGGGCCTTGTCGGCTGGCGGAGCAACAGAAGAGCGAAACCGGCACTCAGTAGCGGCATCAGGGTGAAGACCGCACCGGTCTGGACCGGGCTGGTAAACTCCAGCGCGGTGAACATCGTCAACATGTAGAGCGCGATCAGTCCACCGAGGATGATGAAGCGCCAGGGCTCGGTGGGAAACCGGAATGGTGCCTTGAAGATGCCGAAGGCCATGAAGCCCATGACGATGACGGTGAGCAGGTAGCGCCAGAGGGTCAGCGGACCGGCATCCATGGATTGAGCCGCGATGCCGCCGAAGGAGAAGGACCCGGCAATCAACGCCGCAAACAGCATCATCCCGGCATGGGCAAGTAGCTTTTCGCGACCTCTGGCATGAATGGAATGTTTGTTCGGGGAGACGTTTTCTACGGCGTTTTCAGACATTTCCATTCCTGCGGGCATGCGCGGCGACAGTGTTTTCGCCCCTGTCCGGCTGTTTTCCTCCGGTGGGCGAAGGCTTGACCAGGCCGGTATTCTCATTCATTTGCGACGGAGCGCCAATTGAAGCGCTAGTTGGAGCGATGCGTTCCGCTTCATCCCGACACACCCTGCCAGTTAATCGAAAGTGGATGCCATGACAACGACGATCGGCTTCAGCGACACCACCCGCAAAACCAGCGACGTTCTGCAAGGCGTGATCAATTCCATTCGCGGCGAGCACGTGACGCTGCGGGAGATCCTTGCGGAAATGGGCGAGAGCGGCCTGCTGCTGCTGTGTGGCCTGCTGTCGCTGCCGTTCCTGTTTCCTGTTTCCATTCCGGGGGTCTCGACGGTGTTCGGAGCGGGGATCGTGCTGATCGGTATCGCCATCACCTTCAACCGCCTGCCGTGGCTGCCGGAAAAGCTGGTCGATCGCCGGCTGGAGAGTCGCAAATTGGTTCCGGTGCTGGAGCGTGGCGTCAACGTCCTGCGACGGCTGGACCGTTTCATCCGGCCGCGCGTCTCGCCGTTGACGACCGGCACGGTGATGAACCGTCTGAATGGCCTGACGCTGACCGGCGCCGGTGCGCTCCTGATGATGCCGTTGAGCTTCATTCCATTTTCCAACACCCTGCCGGGTGTCGCGATCCTGCTGCTGTCAGCCGGTATTTCCCAGCGTGACGGTCTGGTGGTTGCCGGTGGCTATCTGCTGACGCTGCTGACGCTGGTCTATTTCGGCGGTCTAGCCTATGCAGCTTATGCCGCCGGTCAGAGCCTCAACCTGCTCGGTGGCTGATCAGGCGCGGCTGAGCAACAGGCCATTGCGCTCTTGCGCGTGCCTGCGGGCAAAATCGATGAAGGCGTCGCCGCTCATCGGTCGTGCGAGGGCGTAGCCCTGCAGCGTGTGGCAGCCGAGATCACGCAAGATCGCGGCATGCTCCATGGTCTCCACGCCTTCCGCCACGATGCCTATTCCCAGGGACCGGCCAATATCGACGATCGAGCTGATCAGTCGGCGCTGGGCCACATTGGTAACGATGGGAGCAGTCAGCTGCCGGTCGATCTTCAATCGGCTTGGCGACAGCTTGACCAGGCTGAGGATCGAAGCATAGCCGGTGCCGAAATCATCGATCTCGATGTCGATGCCATAGGCGCGGATGCGTTCGATACTCTGGGCGATCGCGTCACCCTTGTCATCGAATGAGATCGATTCCAGCAGTTCGAAGGAAAGGCTGCCGGGCTCGAGCGTGAGTGTGTCGAGCCGCTCGAGCAATGTGTCTTCGAACAGGCGCTGTGCCGAAATATTGACGGAGACCCGTTCGACACCAAGGTCGTTGGCGCGCCAGCGTGTCAGTTGGAACAGCGCCTGGTCGAGGATGGTCGCGTCGATCTGCGAGACGACGTTGAGGCTCTCGGCAATATCCAGAAATGCATGCGGTGCCAGGATGCCGCGTTGCGGATGCTGCCAGCGCGCCAGGGCCTCAACACCGTTGATCTCCAATGTATGGGCATCGAACTGCGGCTGGAAATAGGGAATGAACTCTTCCGCCGCTAGCGAGCGCAGTATGGCATCGGCGGTTTTCTTCGTATTGACGGTCTGAGCGCGCAGTTGATCGCTGAAACGCTCGACGCGATTGCGGCCCCGGCGCTTGGCTTCGTAGAGGGCGATATCCGCATTGACCAGCAATTGCACGACGACCGAGTTCCTGTCGGTCTTTGTGGCCACGCCGATCGAGGCGCCAACCCGGCATTCATGGCCCTCATAGGTAATCGGTGTGTTGATCGCGCTGATCAGGCGGCGCCCCATGTCCAGATACTGCTCCTCGCCGAGCTGGCTGAAGCAGACGATGACGAATTCGTCTCCACCGATACGCGCGACAAAATCGCCGTCGCGCACATTGAGCCGAAGGCTTTCGGCGACATGGCGCAGCATGGCGTCGCCGGCGCCGTGGCCAAGCGTATCGTTGATGTCCTTGAAGCGATCAAGGTCCATGTGCAGGACGGTGAGACGGTTGTCGCTGTGGTCAAGCTTGTCGATCGCGGCAATATGCTGGTCGAGATAGCGCCGGTTGGGCAGTCCGGTCAGGGCGTCATGCAGCGAATTGTGCTCCATGTGCCTGCGGGCGCTCTCCAGCGCTTCGTTGTGCTGTTCGGTCTGACGCTGCGCCTCTCGAAGATCCTGCTGCAGACGGATGTCGGCGGTGACGTCCCAGTTGACGCCGACCATTTTCCGGCGATTTTCACCATCACGGTAGTGCGTGCCGAAGGTGCGGATATGGCGGATTTCTCCGTCCGGACGGATGATCCGGAATTCAGCGACGTAGTCACTGTTGCGGATCACGGCTTTCTTGAAGTTGCGCTCGGACACATCGACGTCATCCGGGTGAAGCAGCGTGTGCCAGGTCTCTAGCGAGCTGTCCAGATCGTCGCCGAGACCATAGAGTTGGCGTACACGGTGATCCCAGGTAAGTTCGCCGGTGTCCAGATCGACATTCCAGATGCCGATGCCGGAGGCTGTCAGGGCCAGGTCGAGCCGGTGGGAGATCGCGTTCAGTTCGCTTTCACGCTGGCGCAGCACTGCAATATTGGCCTGGCGCTCTCGCAGCAGGCGGGCAACCCAGACGACGGGTGCGACAATCATCGCGCCGACAATCATCATGAGGAACCGGAACATGCCTTCGTCCGGGGCCGGCTGATTCCATCCCGCCTTGGGGCGTGCCGCGACCTGCCAGCTTTCATTGCCAAAGCTGATCGGCATGACGACCGGGGAATCCTGGAACACCGAAGGGCTGCCGAAAAACGGCATCTTGCTGGCGCCGCCTCGGGTGCTGACGATCGAGACTTCGATGCCGAGGTTTTCCGAATTCAGGCCGCCGTAGTCGTACAGTTTGTCCATGTCGATGACTGCGGCCATCAGTCCCCAGAAGCTGCGCGCGGCTTTGCCGTTCTGGACGACGACCGGGTAGCGGACTATCAGGCCACGCCCGCCCTGGACAAGGTCAATGGGGCCGGTCACCGCCATACGCCCGGTGTCGCGCACCTGAAGGGCAACCTCTCGTTGGGTTTCGCTTGTTCGGTAGTCGAAGCCAATGGCTTTCTCGTTGCCGTGCAGCGGATAGGCAAAGCGCACGACGAAATCCGGTGCCAAGGCAATATGGCGCAACTGGTGCGGGGTGTCGAATAGACGTGCCGCGAGGTTGGAAAAGCGCTTCTGGTCGATGTTCGGTTCCGTTTCAATCACGGCTATAAGGCCTTGAACCAATTGTATATTCGAATTGATTCCGCCTTCCAGCCGTGCCCGGATCAGGCCGAGTTCCTCGGCCACCTGATTGCGCAGATTTTCCTGATGCAGATGCCTTTTCTGAATGTCGGCGTAGACCATGGCGATCGCAACGGCAGCGATAACAACAATGGCGGGGACATAGTACTGAAGAGCAGCGTCGAGCGCTCCCCAATTCTTCTCCCGGACCTTTTCCGCCATTTTTCACTGCCCCATTGTGACGCAGAGAAGCGACTTCAGCCTGTGAAGAAGCCTCCGCTAAATGAGCAGATTTTCACGAAACCCTTGAAATTTGCTGAATCGATCGATCGAAATATCACAGGTGGAGCCTGGTCTTCGATACGCGTTAAAGATGCGTGGCAGAGTGCTATGTCGACACTCTGCCACGTATCGAAGTGGCTCTATTCCGCAGCCTGGACCGACATCGGATTGTTCGGATGGGTCGTCCAGTTGGCATAGTTCGGGTCGACCGGCTTGCCGGTGCGCTGGTCGAGGGCGCCTGCGTCCAGCCCGACCATGGTGATGCAGTTTTCCACCGGACAGACGTTGACGCAGAGATTGCAGCCGACGCATTCGTCTTCCATCACCTCAAACTTGCGAACCCCGTCGACGAACTGGGTGATCGCCTGGTGCGAGGTGTCCTCACAGGCGATGTGACAGCGGCCGCATTTGATGCAGGCATCCTGGTCGATATGGGCTTTTGCGATGTAGTTGAGGTTGAGATACTGCCAGTCGGTCACATTCGGCACGGCGCGGCCGGTGATGTCGTCGAGATTGCGATGGCCCTTGGCATCCATCCAGTTGTTGAGGCCGGTGATCATTTCCTCGACGATCTTGAAGCCATAGGTCATGGCGGCGGTGCAGACCTGCACATTGCCGGCGCCCAGCACCATGAATTCGGCGGCATCCCGCCAGGTGGTGATGCCGCCGATGCCGGAGATCGGCAGTCCGTAGGTTTCCGGATCGCGGGCGATCTCGGCCACCATGTTCAGCGCGATCGGCTTGACGGCCGGGCCGCAATAGCCGCCATGGGTTCCCTTGCCACCGACCGTCGGGTTGGGGGCAAAATTGTCGAGATCGACCGAGACGATGGAGTTGATCGTGTTGATCAGCGAGACGGCATCGGTGCCGCCGGCCTTGGCGGCGCGGGCCGGCTTGCGGATATCGGCGATGTTAGGGGTGAGCTTGGTGATGACCGGCATGCGGCTATATTGCTTGCACCAGCGCACGACCATTTCGATATATTCCGGCACCTGGCCGACGGCGGCCCCCATGCCGCGTTCGGACATGCCGTGCGGACAGCCGAAATTGAGCTCGATGCCATCGGCGCCGGTCTCTTCGACCAGCGGCAGGATGGCCTTCCACTCCTCCTCGACGCAAGGCACCATGATCGAGGCGACCAGCGCACGATCCGGCCATTTCATCTTGACCTGCTTCATTTCCTGAAGATTGATCTGAAGCGGGCGGTCGGTGATCAGTTCGATATTGTTGAGGCCGAGGAGGCGGCGATCCGCCCCCCAGATGGCGCCGTAGCGCGGCCCGTTGACGTTGACGACGGGAGGCCCCTCGGAGCCCAGCGTCTTCCACACGACGCCGCCCCAGCCGGCACGGAAGGCGCGTTCGACGTTGTAGGCCTTGTCGGTGGGGGGCGCGGAGGCGAGCCAGAACGGGTTGGGCGATTTGATGCCGACGAAATTGTTGCGAAGATCAGCCATGGTTTTGTCCTCTCAAAAACGGGATCAAGCGACAGCACTGGTTCCCGCCATCTGCATGGCGAGAGTACGGTTGATGCTCTCGGCCGCATCGCGGCCCATGGCGACGGCAGACACCGTCAGATCCTGGCCCCCGGTGGCGCAGTCGCCGCCGGCCCAGATGCCCGCGATCGAGGTGCGGCCTTCCGCGTCGATTGCGATCTTGCCGCCTTCGACCTTCAGCTCGTCAAGGCCGAAGCCGTCGAGCTTCTGGCCGATCGCGACCAGTATCTGATCGGCCTTGATCTCGGTCTTGTGACCCGTCCCTTTCATGATGCCATCTTCGATGTGAGTATATTCGAAGGTTATGGCGGAGACGTGGCCATGGTGATGAGCGACCTCCTTCGGCTGCAGCCAATGGCGGATATGGACGCCCTTGGAGGCCGCCAGGTCCTGCTCGAATGTCGAGGCGTTCATGTGCTCCTTGCCGCGACGATAGCAGATCGTCACGTTTTCAGCACCAAGCAGCTTGGCCTGCACGGCTGCATCGATGGCGGTCATGCCGCCGCCGATGACAACAACGTCGCGACCGACCGGCACGTCAGCCTTGCTGTCGGCCTGACGCAGGTGTGAGATGAACTCGACGGCGTCCATGACGCCGTTGATCTGGGCGCCCGGGATGTTGAGTATGTTGACATTGCCGAGACCGGCGCCAATGAAAACCGCATCGTGCTTGTTCACAAGCTCGGCCAGTGTGAAGTCGCGGCCAAGCATCTGGCCATCGAGCACGTCGATATTGCCGAGCGAGAGGATGTAGTCGACCTCCCGCTGGGCGAAATCATTCGGCGTCTTGTAGGCCGCGATGCCATATTCGTTCAGGCCGCCAGCCTTTTCACGCGCCTCATAAATCGTCACCAGATGGCCGTGCAGGGCGAGCCGGTGTGCGGCGGACAGGCCTGCCGGACCGGCGCCGACAACGGCAACCGTTCTGCCGGTGGAAGGGGCGGGCGTGTAGAACTGGCGGCCCTGGTCGATGGCGATATCGGTTGCGTAACGCTGCAGTCGGCCGATCTCGACGGGTCGTTCCTCGGCCGTGTTGCGTACGCAGGACTCTTCGCAGAGCTGTTCGGTCGGACAGACGCGGGCGCACATGCCGCCGAGGATGTTCTGATCGAAGATGGTCTTGGCCGAGCCCATGGGATTGCCAGTCGATATCTGCCGGATGAACATCGGAATATCGATGGCGGTGGGACAGGCCGTCATGCACGGCGCGTCATGACAGAAGTAACATCTGTCCGATGCAACAAGGGCTTCATGGTCGCTGAGCTGCGGATGCAGATCGGCAAAATTTCTCTGATAATCGGCAGCGTCAAGCCGCCCGGCCTTCAGGCCCGGTTCCAGTCTTCGCATCGCAGTTCCCTCTTTTATATTCGAAGCGATGCAGGGAAGCGTAACTCAGGATCAAAGTTTTATCAAACGGTAAAAAATCGAAAAATTCGCTGAAATAGCCCGGAAAATATGGGCATTTGATCTACATCAAGTGGAACTCCCGTTTGATGTAATTGATGATTTGCGCCGACATGGTGCCTTGTGAAAACATGAATATTCTCTTCAACTTTATACTTTACTCCTTTTGTCATGTTTTGTATGGCTATGCTCCTGGATGAGGACGGCGTCTTGCCGACTCGGATCTGACGAGCGGAGACGCGACGACATGACGAAGAAGAAGAAGCATGCGGGCAAGAAGCCGGCCACCGAAGTGATGAACAAGCCGAAGGTGCGCGTGCAGCCCGAAGTGAAGAGCTTTCTCTATGTCGGCGGGCGGGATTGCCAGGTTGCCCATCTGCGGCAGATCGCCACAAATTTCGGGGCTGAATTGATCCATCACGACGGCGGATTGCGTGAGGCGGTTTCGCGGATCGATACCGTGCTGCCCTCTGTCGACTGCGTTTTCTGCCCGATCGACTGTATCAGCCATGACGCGTGCCTACGCGTCAAAAGCGGTTGCAAGAAGTTCGGCAAGACCTTCATTCCGCTGCGCAATGGCTCGAAATCCAGCCTTGAGCGGGCGCTACAGACGATGAGTGAAAGGAATGCCGAAGCATGAGCGATGACGTGATCAACGAGGGCAGCATCAACGCCTTTCACCGCATGGCCCGGCAGCGCGGCGATGGCCTGCTTCCCGAGCTTGCTGCAGCACTTGCGCAACGCTCGCAAAAAATTGAAGTGACGAATTGCGAAATCATCACTTTGCCGGGCTTGCATAATCGCAAGACAGGTCCCATGTACGCAAAGTCACCGGGGGCAACCGCCCTTGTTATCGAATTTCCCGCGCCCAAGTGGCAGCGAAACGCCTTGCGTCAGGGGACGTAGGCTTTCGTCGATGGTGACGACGCGGGCCTAGAGGGAAAACCCCATATGAGCCGCACGGATCAAGCGATAACGAAAAGTTTCGATGTTGTCCCGATCTTACCTTCCTTGAATTTTTCAGAAACACGCGATTTTTATGTCACCCATCTCGGCTTTGAAGAGGTGGGTGCCGACTGTGACGACTACCTTGTTATCCGCAAAGGTCCGATGGAATTGCATTTCTGGCTGAGCGATGATCCGTTCCAGTGCCAGAACAGCTCGGTGTTCTTCCGCTCGAACGCCATTTGCGAAATCTACACCGTTTTGAGGGACCGCGGTGTCGAGGCCGTTCTGCCCTCAGATCAACAGCATGATGTCAGATTCCATGTCCGCGATCCGCATGGAAACCTGCTGATGTTTGCTGATGCGATGGTATTGGCCGGCGCCGCCGCACCGGTGGCCGAAGCCTGCCATTGATCCGCACAACCTGCTGACAGGACTTCCCCGCGCTGACGTTTCGGTCAGTGCGGGGAGGGCGCCCTGCGAGGCAGGGCCGCTCCGACAGCCACAAGCAGCCATGCGCCGATCAACGTCAGCCCGCCGGTCGGCGCTGCCATCGGAAATAGCCCTGAGCCTGCAAGCTGGCGCGATACCAGATCTCCGGCAAACAGCAGCGTTCCGATGGTCATCAACACTCCCGAGAGGCTGCCCAGCCGCAGGGAGCGACCGGCGACGGCGAGCGCCAGAAGCGCTGGCGCATGGGCAAGGCATATGGTCGAGGCGGGACGCAGAAGGGCTTCGCCGCCGGCATGGCTTGCGGCCGCCGCCAGTGCGACGCCGGCTGCCCCGAAAAGGCCGGCTGCCACCGGCAGCAATCGTGCTGCCATCGAGTGATACGACATGGCTATTCCTTGTTCTGCATATGATGGGCAAGGCGCACGACGGGCTCCCAGATGATGTCGCGCAGCTTTTCATTGGCGATCGTCTCGTCCATGGCGCGCCGGAAGCAGAGCAACCATTCATCCCGCTCGACAGGGCCGATTTCCGCAACGAAGTGACGGCGGCGCAGCATCGGATGGCCGCGCTTTTCCATGTAGATCGGCGGGCCGCCGAGATAGCCGGTCAGATAGTCGTAGAACTTCTCCTCGCTACCTGAGAGATCCGGCGGATGCACCGCGCGGCAGCGTGCTGCTTCGGGCAAGGTATCCATCAGGTCGTAGAAACGTCGGCAGAGCGCCTTGACGGTCTCGTCGCCGCCTATTGCCTCATAGAGGGTTATGGTTTCTTCGCTCACGGTATTTTCCTGTCACTGGTCCAGCATTCCATAGCCGTTTGCACGACGGGTGAGCAACGCCGAAGCGCATGCTGCGTCAATATGTTGTCGGCGACCAGGACCGTCTGTGGCGGTCTTGCATGATAACCATGACGGTGGAAAGCGTCGCGTTTGTCGAGTGTGCAGTGCAAAATACTGCGACAGGACCGGCTGACCATGACATAAGGGCGCCGCAACTTTTCGGGCCTCAGATCATGATTCGTATTGAAAACATCAGCAAGCAGCTTAGCCACCGGATCCTCTTCATCGAGACATCCGCCGCCTTGAACCGTGGGGAGAAGATCGGTCTGGTCGGCCCGAACGGTTCCGGAAAGACCTCGCTGTTTCGCATGATCACGGGTCAGGAAGCGCCCGATGAAGGCCAGGTCGCAGTCGATAAGGGTGTCACCATCGGCTATTTCAACCAGGATGTCGGCGAGATGTCGGGTCTTAGCGCTGTTGCCGAAGTGATGAACGGCGCCGGACCCGTCAGTGATGTCGCGGCGGAGTTGCGCGAACTGGAAGCCGCCATGGTCGACCCCGACCGCATGGACGAGATGGACCAGATCATCGAGCGTTATGGCGAAGTGCAGGCGCGCTACGAGGAGCTCGACGGCTATGCGCTGGAGGGCCGTGCCCGCGAAGTGCTGGCGGGCCTGAGCTTCAGCGAAAGCATGATGGACGGCGATGTCGGCGCTCTGTCGGGCGGCTGGAAGATGCGCGTGGCGCTTGCCCGCATTCTGCTGATGCGTCCCGACGTGATGCTGCTCGACGAACCGTCCAACCATCTGGATCTCGAAAGCCTGATCTGGCTGGAACAGTTTCTGAAGGGCTATGAAGGCGCGCTTCTGATGACCTCGCACGACCGCGAGTTCATGAACCGCATCGTCACCAAGATCATCGAGATCGATGCCGGCCAGCTCAACAGCTACTCCGGCGACTACGAATTCTACGAGGGCCAGCGCGCCCAGAACGAAAAGCAGCAGCAGGCGCAGTTCGAGCGCCAGCAGGCGATGCTGGCCAAGGAAATCAAGTTCATCGAGCGTTTCAAGGCGCGCGCCAGCCATGCCTCCCAAGTGCAGAGCCGGGTGAAGAAGCTGGAGAAGATCGACCGCGTCGAGCCGCCGAAGCGCCGCCAGGTCGTGGCTTTCGAGTTCCTGCCCGCACCGCGCTCCGGCGAAGACGTGATCAATGTCAAGAACGTGTCGAAGAAGTATGGCGACAAGATCATCTATGACAGCTTCGATTTCATGGTCCGGCGCAAGGAACGCTGGTGCATCATGGGTATCAACGGCGCCGGCAAGTCGACGCTCCTGAAGCTGGTCGCCGGCGACAGCACGCCGGATACCGGCACGGTATCGATCGGCGCCAGCGTCAAGATGGGTTATTTTGCCCAGCATGCCATGGACATTCTCGATGGCGAAATGACCATTTTCGAAACGCTCGAAAGCACGTTCCCGCGGGCAGGGCAGGCGCCGCTTCGGGCGCTGGCCGGCTGCTTCGGCTTTTCCGGTGACGATATCGACAAGCGTTGCCGAGTTCTGTCTGGTGGCGAAAAGGCACGTCTGGTCATGGCGATCATGCTGTTCGACCCACCGAATTTGCTCGTCCTTGACGAGCCGACCAACCACCTTGACCTCGACACCAAGGAAATGCTGATCAAGGCGCTTTCGCAATTCGAAGGCACAATGCTGTTCGTCAGCCACGATCGCCACTTCCTGGCCGAACTGTCGAACCGGGTGCTGGAACTGACGCCGGAAGGTGCTTTCCAATATGGCGGTGGCTACACGGAATATGTTGCCCGCACCGGCCACGAAGCGCCGGGCCTGAAAAGCTGATCGGCTTTACTGACTGGCCGTTTGTCCCGTATCACGCCGCGGTCTGAGATAGCGTCTGGCGAAGAGCCAGACGAAGCCGGCCCATGCGGATCCGGCGCACCAGCCTGCCAGGACGTCGGTCGGGTAGTGCACGCCGAGATAGACACGGCTGATGCCGATGATGACGATCAGGAAAACGGCGAGGGCAATGAAGTAGATGCGGACGTGGCGGCTCTTTTCGACCCGTGTCAGCATCGCGGCCAAGGTGAGATAGGTCGCCGCCGACAGCATTGCATGCCCGCTTGGAAAGCTGAAATCATGCACCTCCACCAGATGCGCGACGACATCTGGTCGGGGTCTGGCAACACCGAGCTTGAGTGCGCTGCTGATCGCCCAGCCACCCAGGACGGAGGCGCCAAGAAAAAGCGCACTGGCCCATTCGCGGCGGATGCACAGGAAGACGGTCGTTGCCACCGTGACCAGAGCCAGAACGGTGGTTCCTCCCAACACGGTGATATCGGAGAAGATTTTGCTCAGCCAGTAGGGGCCTAGCGGCAGGCTGGTGTCTGTCGCATCGCGCAAGGATCGCAGGATCGATTCATCGACAAAGCGCGTCTCGCCCTCAAGCATTTCACTCATCAGTCTTGAAAAGACGAAGGCGGCACCGGTGGCGAGACAGAAGACGAGCAGAACCACGGCTTCGATCTGGGCGATGCGCGCTCGTGCATGGGCGATCACCCTACGCATCATGGGCCATCCCTGCGGAATCCGGCAAGACATGCATCGGTGAAGCGCTCCTCTTCGGTCTCTGCCACATTTAGAGGAGCAGCGTGAAAGAACAATATCCTGGCAGCATCAGCCTGTTGCGGCGTGCAGGCGGCAAAGCGGCGTGATCCGCCTAGCCGTTGAAGCGCGAATGCCAGTTCCAGGCGGACCGGATGATGTCGTTGATGTCGTGCTTGGGCTGCCAGCCGAGAACGTTTTCCGCCTTGCCATTGCTGGCCACCAGCATTGGCGGATCGCCGGCGCGGCGCTCGGTCTTGACGACCGGCATCGGTCGGCCGGAGACGGATTCGATGGCGCTGATCAATTCCTTGACGGTGGTACCGTTGCCGGTGCCGAGATTGATGTCGACCGTCTCGCCGCCATTCAGCAGATATTCGACCGCGCGGACATGGGCATCGGCAAGGTCGTTGACGTGGATGTAGTCGCGGATGCAGGTGCCATCGCGCGTGTCGTAGTCATCGCCGAAGATCGAGAAATGCGGCCGGCGGCCAAGCGCCACTTCGATAGCCAGCGGAATGGCATGGGTTTCCGGCGTGTGCCATTCGCCGATACGGCATTCGAAATCGGCACCGGCGGCGTTGAAATAGCGCAGCATGACGGAACGCATGCGATCACACAGGTCGAAGTCGCGCAGGGCCTGTTCGACGATATGCTTGGTCCGGCCATAGGGGTTGATCGGATTTTGCGGATGCGTCTCGTCGAGCGGCAGGCGCTCGGGCTTGCCATAGGTGGCGCATGTCGAGGAAAAGACGAAGGCGCGAATATCCGCCTCCATCAGGGCCTGCAGCAGCGTTAGCGAGCCGACGACATTGACGTCGTAAAACGCTTCCGGCTCCTGGAAGGACTGGCCGACCTCGATCAGGCCGGCAAAATGCAGGGCAGCAACCGGTTTGTGCTTGGCCAGAACCTCGCGCAGACGGGCGCGGTCGCGGATATCGCCCTGTTCGGCCGGTCCCCATTTGACAAATTCCTCGTGACCGCCGGAAAAATTGTCGTAGACTAGGGGCACATAGCCCTTGTTTGCCAGGGCGAGGCAAGTGTGGGAGCCGATGTAGCCGGCACCGCCGACCACGAGAATTGTCTTTTCAGTCATAACCAACCTTTGGAACTGGCTTCGCGGAGGAATTCGCTAAGTGTTGTTTCACTCATCGGGCGCCGACGTAGCGCTCAGACCGGTGGATGCAGAAATGCCGGCATGGCGACATTTTTTTCCGTCGCGGAGAGGTAGAGCCTCGCGGTGTCGAGCGCTTCGCGAATGGTCACATCCATGTCGAGATAGCGGTAAGTGCCCAGGCGTCCGACAAATGTCACGCCCGCCTCCTGCTCGGCACGCGCGACATATTCGGCCAGCTGCTCCTTCTCCTTGACCAGCCGGATGGGATAGTAGGGGATGTCGTCGGGACCGCAGACACGGGCGAATTCGCGGTAGCAGACCGAGCCTGCGTGCTCTTCCCAAGGTGAAAAATGCTTGTGCTCGGTGATCCTCGTATAGGGTACGGAGGCGTCGCCGTAGTTCATCACGGCGCAGCCCTGGTAGTCACCCTGATAGGTGAAGCGCTCGAAATCGAGCGTGCGATAGCCGAGGCGGCCGTGTTCGAAGTTGAAATAGCCGTCGAGCGGGCCGGAATAGAAGACGTGTGCATAGCCAGCGGCGTCAGCGCGATCGAACCGCGTCTCGAGCTTCACCGATATGTTGTCGTGATCGAGAATGGCGGCGATCATGTCGGTGTAGCCGTTTTCCGGCATGCCCTGGAATTTGTGAAAGAAATAGTTGTCATCGTAGTTGAAGCGAACCGGCAGGCGCTTCAGGATCGAGGCGGGCAGGTCGGTCGGCGAGCAGCCCCATTGTTTTTCCGTGTAGCCCTTGAAGAAGGCCTCATACAGATCCTTGCCGACAAAGCGCAGGGCCTGCTCCTCGAAAGTCTGCGGATCCTCGATGGTCTTGTCGGCCTGCTCCTCGATAAAGGCGCGGGCTTCGTCAGGACGGAAGGTCTTGCCGAAGAACTGGTTGATGGTGTGCAGGTTGACGGGGAGGGAGTAGACCCGATCCTGGCTCGTCGTCTTCACTCGGTTCTTGTAGGGCAGGAAGGTCTCGAAGCCGTTGACGTAGTCCCAGACTTCGGCGTCATCCGTGTGGAAGATATGCGGGCCGTAGAGATGGACCATGACGCCGGTATCGGCATCGCGCTCGGTATGGCAGTTTCCGGCGATATGGTTGCGAGCGTCGAAGATCTCGACCTGATAACCGGCAAGCGCGAGTTCGCGCCCGATCACGGCTCCTGAGAGTCCAGCGCCGACGATAGCAATTTTTCCGTTTGCGGGCATTCCAAACTGTCCTGTTTCGTCTCTTCGCCAGCCGCTGTGTTTGCGCTGCGCGGATGGTGGTCAGGTGTGGCGTTGCAAGTTTTGTGACGCTCTACCGATTGTGATTAGGGGCCCCGCATCCATGCCGTCGGGCCGCAACCTGAGGCAGGCGCGGGCGGAACTCAAGCGGCTCAGTGCCGTTCCAGTTCCGCCTTTGTCTCAAGGCCGCTTCGTCAGGCCTTGGCTTCCGGCCATAGGCGGGCATCAGGGCGCAGCGGTTCATAGCTGTTCCATTGGGTGAGTTTGTCGAGGTAGCGCTGGCGATATGCCTTGTCATCCTCGAATTCGATGTGTTCGGCCACGATCTCCGCACCCACCTCGTAGTAGACATCGAGATTGCGCATGTCCGGGGTCGGCGTCTCGCCACGCTCGCATTCGCCTTGCATCTGCCAGCAAAGCTCCTCGAGACGCCGCACCATGGCCGGCATATCGCGCAGGGCGCTGGTTTCGCGCTGGCTCTGCAAGGACGCACGGACGGCTGCAAGGCTTGCAGGGTCGCGGGCATAGGCAACGGCCTTGCTGACATAGTCGTCGGGCGTCGAGCAGATCAGTTCCGGAATGCCGGCCGCCGAGACGATGCTGGCGCAGAAGCGCGAGGCAAAGCTCTTGCCGGGCAGTGTCAGGACCGGCAGGCCCATGGTGATCGCGTCCGATGCCGTCGAATGGGCGCCATAGGGGAAGGTGTCGAGGAACAGGTCTGCCACACCGATGCGCGCGAGGTGCTGGGCATTGGGTGCCTTCGGCGCAAAAATGATGCGATCGGCAGAGACCCCGCATGCGATTGCAGACTGGCGAAGCCGCTGGTTGACGGCGTCGGATCCGGTCAAGAGCCAGAGCACGCTTCCCGGCGTGGCTGAGAGGATCTTCATCCAGCGGGCAAAGCTGTTTGCGGTGATCTTCTGCATGCCGTTGAAGCAGGCAAAGACGAAGGCGTCTTCCGGCAGGCCAGCTTCGGCGCGGGTCGGCCTCGCTGCGATCTGGCGCTTGCGGTCGACCGGCTGGTTGCATGGAATGCGCAGGACTTTTTCGGTGTAGTAGAGTTCGTTTTCCGGCGGGACGATGTAGTCATCCGCAATCAGATACTGGTGGAAGGGGCTGGCCATCGAGCCTGGATAGCCGCAGAAGGCGGCAATGACCGGTGCCGGACGGTAGGCGAAGATCCGCGTGCGGGCATGCTTGGTAAAGCCGTTGACGTCGAGCAGGATATCGATCTCGTCGGAAGCGATCAGGCGGGCCGCCTGCGCGTCGTCGATGGTCGAGATGTCGCGCCAGGTGTCGACGACTTTCTTCATGCGTTCCTGGGTGCCGTCATTGGTGCGCGCCTCGCCACAATAGTAGGCGAAAATCTCGACGTTGCTCTTGTCGTGCAATTCCAGAACTTCGCTGAGCGCAAAGCCAACGGCATGGTCGCGCAGGTCGGACGAGACATAGCCGATGCGCAGGCGCTGGCCGCTGCCGGTTTTCTGCTTCACCTGCTTCGGTGTGAATCCGGTCAGGTCGGGACGGCCGACCAGGGTCTTGAGGTAGCGATAGGCCTTGGCGAGCTGGAACAGCGGGTCGTCGGCGTAGCAGCCCAGCGGCAGCGGCGACATCGCATCCAGCAGCTGCCGCTTTGTTACGTGTTCAGAGGGGACGACGATCGGCCACTTGCACTGGTGCTGGCGCAAGGACAGCCAATGCTGACCGGCTTCCGGCTTGTCAGGACGCATTTCGATTGCCTGCCACAGGGCCGTTTCGGCTTCCTCTTGCAGACCCGCACCTTCCATGACGCGGCCGATATGCTGGAGGGTCATCAGCCGATGGCTCATTCTTTCGGGCGTCAGCTCCGCCGTTGCCTCGACAAACGAGCGCCATTGCTGGATCGCCTGGGCATTGAGGCCCGCATCCTCATAGGCGCGGCCGAGATTGATATTGGCATGGCCGAAGCGCGGCTCAAGTTTCAGGCACGCGCTCAGGGCATTGATCGAGCCGGGTATGTCGCCCAGTTGCCTCAGCGTGACGGAGTAGTTGAAGTATGCAAGGTGCAAAAGGGGATTGCTGTCATTGTAGGCAATCCATGCCTTGTAGAGGTCCGCGGTCTGCGCGCTCTGTCCGGCGGCGTTCAAATTCTCGGCTATCTGAAACAGCTCGTTCAGGGGAAGTTTCTGATTCCGTGCCCGCTCCACGAAAACGGCGAGTTGCAAGATCCGGTCTGAGGCTAATGCGTTGTCCATGACCATGTATATCCCAAGAACTGAAGGCCTAACGGCTTGAATTGAAACCACACGCTAAAGCGCCGGAATGCTTTATCCGTGTTAGCTTGCTTTGGGCTTGTGGCTTTGCGCGGGTTTTGGCGATCTTGCTGGAGTGACCGGAATGGCGGGATCGTGTAGTAACTCCATGCAGGCCCGATCTGTTTTGGTGAATTGGTTGGCAGCGGACGGGTGATTTTCGGCAGCAGGGCGTCTATTCCTTGCAGTTCCGCAGAAAACAACATTGCAGCTATCCGGACGTTTTTGATGCTTGCGCGCAAAGTGAGCGGCGATTTGCTGGTCAGCTTCCGGTTAATACGCTGAAAGCTTCATCAAGACTGGTGAAACTCTGCCATTTTCAAAACCATGTCAGAAGACGTTGTGGGGTGTATTTAACCTGCCTTGGAACACGGTTGTACTTTTTCTGGATGTACTTTCCCTGGCGTGTGTAGCAGTTGGTGTCGGGGGCGTTCTGAACGCCGGTACTACAGCGCGTTAACACAAAATTAGCGTCTGACCGGTAGACCTTTGCCAAGAATTTTGTCTAAGAATGCGACTCACGGGTCCGTTCGAAACAGATTTCGAAGGAATAGTCTTACTGCGGCAAGACCAATTACGCCCGCAGGCGTGGGAAAAATCAGAGCGGCTTTACGCTCTGGATGCATGATGCCCTTCCAACGCACTGGCTCTCGAGAGCCATGTCCCACCTCCACATATTTCCGTCCGAAAGGATACCGCAGGTCGAGGCCAATCCTGGCGTCTACCTTGAGGGCAATCGGTCAACACCACAGGGGCGCGTCCATGACTTCGATCGTTTCTTCACTGACAACCAGCCAGATCAGATCTCTTTCCACCGCGACAATCGCATCGCTGAGCACTGACGATGTGGCCGCGCTGTCCACAGCACAGGTCAAGGCGCTTTCGTCTTCCCAGATCAATGCGCTGGAAACCGACGACATCGCCGTGTTCAGCACGGCTCAGCTTGGCGCCGTCTCGGCCTCTGCCATCGTCGGCCTGAGCCTTGACCAGATCGCCGTTCTCGAGTCTTCCACGATCACCGGCCTTGTAACGACGCAGATCGCCGCCCTGAGCACCGCTCAGGTCGATGGCCTCACGTCTGACCAGGTTGCCGCTCTCACGTCCACGCAGATCGGCGCCCTCGGCTCGGCAGCCATCGGCGTTCTGTCCACCGACGATATCGCATCGTTCACAACGGCTGAAGTTGCCGCCATCAGCGTCAAGGGCATGGCCGGTCTTTCGACTGCAAATGTTGCAATCCTTTCCACTGACCAGGTTGCTGCCCTCAAGACCACCCAGATTGCAGCTCTCAAGTCCGCTCAGATCACCGCGCTGACAACCGACCAGGTCGCCATCCTTTCTTCTGGTCAGATCGGTGCGATGAGCACGAGCCAGATCGCGGGCCTTTCCACCACCCAGGTCGCCGCGCTGACGACGGACCAGGTCGCCGCGCTGAGCTCCAAGGCTGCAGGCGCCTTGACCTCGGCTCAGGTTGCAGCCCTCAGCACTGACCAGACAAATGCCCTGACCACCACTCAGATCGGCGCACTCGGCTCCGCAGCCGTCGGCGCCCTTGGTACCGACGACATCGAACTGTTCAGCACTGCCGAAATCGCCGCCATCAGCGTCAAGGCGCTCACCGGCCTGTCGACCGACAATGTTGCCATCCTCTCCACCGACCAGGTCGCCGCGCTGAAGACCACCCAGGTTACGGCCCTGAAGTCCACCCAGATCCAGGCTTTGACCACCGACCAGGTCGTCGTCCTGACCTCGTCCCAGATTGCCGCTTTCAGCACCACGCAGGTTGCCGGCCTGTCGACTGACCAGGTTGCCGCTTTCAGCACCGACCAGGTCGTTGCCCTGACTTCGAAGACTGCCGCTGCCCTGACCTCGACGCAGGTTGGAGCGCTCAGCACCGATCAGGTTGCAGCCCTGAGCTCCACCCAGATCGCGGCTTTCGGTTCGGCTGCCATCGGTGCACTTGGCACTGACGACGTCGCCCTGTTTGCCACCAACGAAATCGCAGCGATCAGTGTCAAGGCACTGGCAGGTCTTTCGACCGATGCCGTTGCAATCCTCGAAACCGACCAGGTCGCAGCTCTGACGACTGCCCAGGTTGCTGCCCTGAAGACCACGCAGATCGGTGCTCTGACCACCGACCAGGCCGTTGTCCTGACATCGACGCAGATCGCCGCCCTGAGCTCGACCCAGGTTGCCGGCCTTTCGACCGACAATGTCGCGGTTCTGACCACCGACCAGGTTACCCAGCTGACATCCAAGGCTGTTGGCGCCCTGACATCGGCCCAGCTCGAAGCCATGAGCTCCGAACAGGTTGAAGCGCTGTCTTCGGCCCAGATCGCAGCTTTCGGCTCTGAAGATCTGGCCGCCCTGTCGACCGACGACGTTGCCACCTTCTCGACCGACGAGATTGCCGCCATCAGCGTCAAGGCGCTGTCGGGTCTGTCGACCGATGCCGTTGCAATCCTGGAAACCGATCAGGTTGCCGCGCTGACCACCGCACAGGTTGCCGCGCTGAAGTCCAGCCAGATCTCGGCCCTGACCACCGACCAGGTCGTTGTCCTGTCATCTGGCCAGATCGCTGCCCTGAGCTCGACCCAGGTCGCCGGCCTTTCGACCGACCAGGTTGCCGCTCTCAGCACCGACCAGGTCGTCGCCCTGACCTCCAAGACCGCAGCCGCCCTGACTTCGAGCCAGGTCGATGCCCTGACTTCGGACCAGATCACGGCCCTGACCTCCACCCAGATCGGCGCACTCGGCTCGGCTGCCATCAGCGTCCTCAGCTCTGACGACATCGTCCTCTTCGATGCTGCCGAAGTCGCTGCCATCAGCGTCAAGGCGCTGGCTGCGATGACGACGGACACCGTTGCAGCCCCTCGACACGGACCAGGTTGCGGCCTTGACGACGGGTCAGGTTGCGGCTCTGAAGTCGACGCAGATCGGTGCGCTGACGACGGACCAGGTCGTGGTTTTGACCTCGGCGCAGATCGCAGCGCTGAGCTCCACCCAGGTCGCCGGCCTTTCGACCGACAATGTCGCGGTCCTGACCACCGACCAGATCAGCCAGCTGACCTCGAAGACCGTGGCAGCCCTGTCGACGGACCAGATCGCGGCACTCAGCTCCGAACAGGTCGAAGCCCTGTCGTCGGCCCAGATTGCAGCCCTCGGCTCTGAAGACCTGGCCGCCCTGTCGACCGACGAGATCGCCACCTTCTCGACCGACGAGATCGCCGCCATCAGCGTCAAGGCCCTGTCGGGTCTGACCACCGATGCCGTCGCAATCCTCGAAACCGACCAGGTTGCGGCCTTGACCACGGCCCAGGTCGCCGTGCTGAAGTCCAGCCAGATCTCGGCGCTCACCACCGACCAGGTCGTCGTGCTGAGCTCGGGCCAGATCGCGGCGCTGAGCTCGACCCAGGTATCGGGCCTGTCGACCGACCAGGTCGCTGCCCTCACCACCGACCAGGTCGTCGCCTTGACCTCGAAGACGGCAGCCGCCCTGACCTCGACCCAGGTCGATGCCCTGACATCGGACCAGATCACGGCTTTGACCTCGTCGCAGATCTCGGCCCTCGGTTCGGCTGCCATCGGCGTGCTGAGCTCCGACGACATCGTCCTCTTCGAGGCCAATGAAGTCGCCGCCATCAGCGTCAAGGCGCTGGCGGCCCTGTCCACCGACGCCGTCGCCGTGCTCGAGACCGACCAGGTCGCCGCCATGACGACAGCCCAGGTCGCAGCCCTGAAGTCGACCCAGATCCAGGCCCTGACCACCGACCAGGTCGTCGTCCTGACCTCGGCCCAGATCGCAGCGCTCAGCTCCACCCAGGTTGCCGTCCTGTCGACCGACCAGGTCGCTGCCCTGTCGACTGACCAGGTCGTCGCCCTGACCTCGAAGACGGCAGCAGCCCTGACCTCGACCCAGGTCGATGCCCTGACCTCTGACCAGATCCAGGCTCTGACCTCGTCGCAGATCGGCGCGCTCGGTTCGGCTGCCATCGGTGTGCTGAGCTCCGACGACATCGTCCTCTTCGAGGCCGATGAAGTCGCCGCCATCAGCGTCAAGGCGCTGGCGGGCCTGTCCACCGACGCCGTCGCGGCGATGGAAACCGACCAGGTTGCGGCTCTGACCACGGCCCAGGTCGTGGCCCTGAGCTCCGGCCAGATCGGCGCCCTGACCACCGACCAGGTCGTCGTCCTGACCTCGGCCCAGATCGGCGCGCTCAGCTCGACCCAGGTGGCCGGCCTCTCGACCGACAATGTCGCGGCCCTGACCACCGACCAGGTGACCCAGCTGACCTCCAAGGCTGTCGGCGCCCTGACTTCGGCCCAGCTCGAGGCGATGAGCTCCGATCAGGTCGAAGCCCTGTCCTCGGCCCAGATCGCGGCCTTCGGCTCGGAAGACCTGGCGGCCCTGTCGACCGACGACATCGTCACCTTCTCGACCGCCGAGATCGCAGCGATCAACGTCAAGGCACTGTCCGGTCTGTCGACCGACGCGGTGGCGATCCTCGAAACCGATCAGGTCGCAGCCCTGACCACGGCTCAGGTCCTCGGACTGAGCTCCGGCCAGATCGGCGCCCTGACCACCGACCAGGTCGTCGTCCTGACCTCCGGCCAGATCGCAGCCCTCAGCACCACCCAGGTTGCCGGCCTGTCGACCGACCAGGTCGCAGCCCTGACCACCGACCAGGTCGTGTCGCTGACCTCGAAGACAGCCGGCGCCCTGACCTCGACCCAGGTCGATGCGCTCAGCACCGACCAGGTCGCAGCCCTGACCTCGACCCAGGTCGCGGCCCTCGGCTCGGTTGCCATCGGCGCGCTCAGCACGGACGACATCGCCCTGTTTGCCACTGACGAGATCGCCGCGATCAACGTCAAGGCGCTGGCAGGCCTGTCGACCGATCAGGTGGCCGCTCTCGACACCGACCAGGTGGTGGCCCTGACCACGACCCAGGTCGTGGCCCTGAGCTCCAGCCAGATCAGCGCGCTTTCGACCGATCAGGTTGCCGTCCTGACCTCCGGCCAGATCGGTGCCCTGAGCACGACGCAGATCGCCGGGCTGACCACCGATACGGTCGCGGCCCTGACCACGGACCAGATCGGTTCGCTGGGAACCAAGACGGTCGGCGCCCTGTCCTCGGCCCAGATCGAAGCGCTCGGTTCGGATCAGGTCGCAGCCCTGACCTCGACCCAGATCGCCGCCCTCGGCTCGGCCGCCATCTCGGCCCTGTCGACCGACGAGATCGCAACCTTCAGCACCGACGAGATCGCAGCGATCAACGTCAAGGCGCTGGCCGGCCTGTCGACCGACGACATCGACAGCCTGGCAAGCGACCAGCTGCAGGCCTTCACCTCCACGCAGATCCAGGCCCTGAACGACGAACAGGTCGCAGCGATCATCTCCGCCTACCAGGATCTCTGATCACAACCGGCGCGGCGAAAGCCGCGCCGACACACACTGCCACTGCCAAACGGCACACACACACACACACACGCAACAAAGCACAAGCAAATGCCGTCCCTTCAGCCGAAGGGGCGGCATTTTGCTGCGTAGAGATGGCCAAGCCGCGGGGGGGCGGGTTGTCGGGATCGTTCTGGAGCAGCACGCGTCCAGGCCGAACGAGCCAGCAGCACAGTCTACAAAGGCTGCCGCATTGACCTTGGCAACCGAAGTGCATTCCCAACCAGGATCAGTTGGGTTCCACGTGTCATCCTTGCCCGGTACGAGCGTTGCGGCGGCGATGCGAGCGGTGCAGCGTCACGGCAAGGTGCCGAAGATCAGCATGTGACGGTCGCTGATTTGGCGAACCTGTAGCTGCAAGCCGGCTTTTTCGAGCTGCCCGTTGATTTCGTCGATCGTGAATGCGGCACACAATGAATTGTAGAAGTCCTCACAGAGGATTGCATGCGCGTCCGGCGCCACCTTCTCGACGATGTCGCGGGCATGCTGCTGCGTATCCGGCCTGATCAGGTCCATCACATGCACCGATGCACCTTGGCGGCCCAACCGTTGCGTTTCAGTCCACAAAACCATCGGGTCGGGCAGGTGATGCAGAAGATCCTTCGAGAGGACCGCATCGAAGCTGTGTTCGGGCAGAGCCAGACCCGGAACGTATCCCTGCATGAGCCTTATCCGGGATTGGTGGTCGGCTGCCAACACGGCCCTGCGGGCAAGCTCGACCATCGCTGCCGATCCGTCGATCGCGGTGATGCAGATTTCAGGACAGGCATCCGCCAACCTCACCATTACATCACATGGTCCGCAGCCGATATCGACGACATGCTGCAGGCGATGTCCGCCGTTCGACAGGACATGGTCGACAAAGGATTGATTGGAAATGGAGAAGTCGGCATTTGCGTAGGCGAGCGACTGCTCGGGGTCTGCCATGATCTCAGGTTCGAGAATTCTCTGCATGAATACTCTTCCTGAATGATTGACGGGCGGACATCACCTCCAGCCACATCGTCGATACATTTGCACCACACCACGGGCGGCGATTTTATCGATGGAAGATATCGATAAAGAACGCAGGTGCCAACATATGAGGCTGCCGTCTATTCGCGCCTAAGTCTTTGGTATGGACATATGTGAAATGGCGCACCCGACAGGATTCGAACCTGTGACCTTTGGAATCGGAATCCAACACTCTATCCAGCTGAGCTACGGGTGCTTCCAAGGCATTCGTTCGGTGAATCGCCTTGTGCTGTGCTGCGGTCATAGCGCAGTCGCTGGCTGGCTTCAATCGTAAAAAGCAGGACTTGCCGTCTTCTCGTTCATCATCGCGACGGGAGAGGATGGGCATTTTGTGATCAGTTGTGCAGGTCACGTCACAATGCCTGCGGTTTTGCGCGCGGAGATGACCTAAAATAGGTCAAAAGCCGGCAAAACGGGTTTGAGCGGCTTGGCGGAGACTTGTGGCTTGGGTCTAAACCGTTAAGATCGCGCGACTTCTGAAAAAAGGCGCGATCAACGGGCCTATCTGAGGGGCAGGGGGATTTTTATACAATGGCGTCAAAATGCCGGAAATGATGACTGATGATCTGGTGCCCAACGAGAACGGGCTTGATTTTTCGATGATGGAGGATGCTGTCGGTTACAGCCTGAGACGGGCGCAGCTTGCAGTGTTCCAGCATTTCAACGAAGCTTTTTCATCCAAGGGCCTGCGACCGACGGATTTTGCCGTCCTGCTGCTTCTGAAGCGCAATCAGGGCTCCAAACAGAGCGAAGTGGCCGAAGCGCTCGGTATCCAGCGGGCGAATTTCGTCGCGATTGTCGATGGCCTGGAAAACAAGGGTTTCGTCGAGCGGCGCAAGTCCGAAACCGATCGTCGGGTACAGTCGCTCTATATGACACCGGCCGGCGAGGCCTATCTCAACGAGCTGATGCCGATCTGGCAGGGTCATGAGGAGTGGGTGCTGGCGCAGCTCGGTGGCATCGCACAGCGTGATTCGGTGATTGCGCTGCTGAAGCGCCTTTACGACTGACTGTCGTCTCTGGCTGCGAATCAGACCGTAGCGTCGAGCCGTCGCAGGGCCTCGTCGATCAGGAGGTTGGCGATCTTCATTCGCGTGTTGGCCGGCTCACGGAAATCGGGATGCACGGTGTCTGGATGGTTGTGCCGGGCGAAAAGCCGGCGCCTTTCCTGCAGCATGTCGCGCGTATCATCGGCCAGAATTCCCAGATCCTCGGCAATCTGCTCCACCGTCAGGCGATCAAGATGCGGCGGCTTGACCGGCGCCTTCGTCTCGGTGGGTTCATCCTGCGACATCAGGAATAGATAGGCGTCCTGGCGCAGGCCGGCATTGACGGGAGATGCCTCAATCTTTTCCGTGGCAAAACCGGCCGACAGGCCGTTCACGCGGAAGCTAGGCTCCGGCGCTTCGACCTCTGCCTCGGCTTCGTCGGCGAGGCGGTCGACCACCGACTGGAACAGCGATTTTCCAAACAGCATGCATGCGACCTGTTGCTGCGGACGTCCGCGTTGCGGCGCCTTTCGGACCCCATTCAATCACGGCTGAATGGAGCAGGGCTTGCGGCGGCAGCAATTTTAGCGGCGGGCCTGGCCTTCAGAAGGTTCGGCCTTGCGGCGATTCAACTCTGAGACTGGCTCTGGCTCTGTTCCTTCGTTTCGACCACCACCTTGACGTTGAGGTCCTCGCCGGCGAGGCCGATCCGCATCCCGGACACCGGGGCGGCGTCGGCGTAGCACAGGCCGGTGGCAATGCGCACATAACGAGCGTCGGGGCAGACATTGTTGGCGGCATCGAAGCCGACCCAGCCGAGCCCCTGGATATGGACTTCGGCCCAGGCATGGGTTGCCGTCTGGTCGGTCATGCCTTCCATCATCAGGTAGCCCGAAACGTAGCGGGCCGGCAGGTTCATCAGGCGGGCGGCGGTGATGAAGACATGCGCGTGGTCCTGACAGACGCCGTGGCCTGCTTCCAGTGCCTGTTCGGCGGTGGTTTCCGTGCCGGTTGAACCGGTCTCATAGGCGACCGCCTGGCTCAACCTCGCCATCAGGTCGTGCATCTTGGCAAGTTCTGAATCGCCGACGAGGCTCTTGACCAGTTCGCGCGTCAACTTGCCCGGTTTGGTCCGCGGCGTGTCCCGCAGGTAGAGCCAGAGGGGGCAATAGCCCTGATGCGGGCCATAGACGCCGGCGCGGTCTTCGGTGTCCACCTCGCCGCAGGCGATGATATGCACCGTCTTGCTGTCGCCTTCGGTGGAAACAAGGTGGGTGTGGTTGCCGAACTGGTCGTTGAAGCCTGCCTCGACCGTTGCGCCGTCGACCTTGATATTCCACGACAGCACGGTCTGGCCGGGGCCGTTGACCGGCGACAGCCGCAGCCTTTGCAGCGAATACTGCACCGGGTCGTCATAGCGGTAAACTGTGGTGTGGGTGATCCGCAAGCGCATGCTTCTTGTCCTGATCCGTCAGCTGTAAAAGCGGTAACCCTCGGTAATTTCCTGACCCAACTGGTTGTTGTGGCTGATGAAATTGTCGAGGAATTCATGCAGGCCCTGATCCATGATCGTGCCGATCGACGTCTTTTGCAATGTCGAGCGCACCCGCTCTGCCGTCTCGTGGGCAGCCAGCCGTTCGCCGTAATCCTGGCCGACATAGCCGAGGTTGCTGACGATCTTGTCGTAGCAATAGGCAAGCGAGCGAGGCATCTGGCCGTTGAGGATGAGAAAGTCTGCGATGTTGGTCGCCTTGTACTCGCCGTCATAGACCCAGCGATAGGAGCGATGGGCCGAGACCGAGCGCAGGATCGATTCCCACTGCATGTTGTCGAGCGACGAGCCGACCTGGGTGATCGCTGGAAGCAGGACGTAATATTTCACGTCGAGAATGCGGCTGGTATTGTCGGCGCGTTCGATGAAGGTGCCGATGCGGGCGAAATTGTAGATCTCGTTGCGCAGCATCGAGCCGTGGAAGGCGCCGCGGATCAGGCCTGCGCGTCGCTTGACCGTGTCGATCACTTCCGGCAGGTCGGCCGATTTCAGCTTGCGGGCGAGCATCTGCTTCATCTCGATCCAGCATTCGTTCATCGCTTCCCAGGTCTCGCGGGTGAGCGCGGTGCGGACCATGCGGGCATTGTTGCGGGCGGAATCAATGCAGGACATGACGCTTGACGGGTTGGACAGGTCGCGCAAGAGGAAGTCGATCGCGTCCGACGCCGTCACCTTGTCATGGTGCTTGTCGAAGATGTCGCGGACATCGGCGCTGAGCAGCACCGCACCCCAGTCGTCATCGCTGGCACCCGAGCGGGTCAATGACATCCTCAAGCCGGCATCGACGATCCGGGCAATGTTTTCTGCCCTTTCGATGTAGCGAAACATCCAGAAAAGGCCGTTGGCAGTTCTTCCGAGCATGACCATGTCAGTCCTCCAATACCCAGGTGTCCTTGGTGCCGCCGCCCTGGCTGGAATTGACCACGAGAGAACCCTGCTTCAGGGCCACGCGGGTCAGACCGCCGGGAATGATCTGCACCTTGTCGGAGACGAGGACATAAGGACGAAGGTCGACATGGCGGGGCGCGATCCCCTTGTTGACCAAGATCGGCACCGTCGACAGCGACAATGTCGGCTGGGCGATGTAGTTGTTCGGGCGCGCTTTCAGCTTTTCGGCAAAGACCGCTCGTTCCCGCTTCGATGCGGTCGGGCCGACCAGCATGCCGTAGCCACCGGAACCGTGCACTTCCTTGACCACTAGTTCTTCCAGATGCTCCAGCACGTATTTCAGGCTGTCGGCCTCCGAACAGCGCCAGGTCGGGACGTTTTCGAGCAGCGCCTTGCGGCCGGTATAGAACTCGACGATTTCCGGCATGTAGGAATAGATGGCCTTGTCGTCGCAAATGCCGGTGCCCGGCGCATTGGCAATGGTGATATTGCCGGCGCGATAGACGTCCATGATCCCGGGGACGCCGAGGCAGCTGTCGGGCCGGAAGGTCAGCGGATCGAGATAGTCGTCGTCGACACGGCGATAGAGCACGTCGATGGCCTCGTAGCCGCGCGTGGTGCGCATCTTCACCTTGCCGTCGATGACCCGCAGGTCCGAGCCCTCGACCAGTTCCACGCCCATCATGTCGGCAAGGAAGGAATGCTCGTAATAGGCTGAATTGTAGATGCCGGGGGTCAGTACCGCGACGCGTGGCTTGCCCTTGCAGCCGGGAGGCGCAAGCGAGGAGAGCGACTGGCGCAGCAGATGCGGATAATCCTCGACGCGCTGCACCTTGTTCAGCTGGAAGAGTTCGGGGAACATCTGCATCATCGTTTCCCGGTTTTCCAGCATGTAGCTGACACCGGAGGGCGTGCGGGCATTGTCCTCGAGGACGAAGAACTGGTCTTCGCCGGTGCGTACGATGTCTGTGCCGACGATATGGGTATAGACGCCGCCGGGCGGACGAAAACCAATCATTTCGGGCAGGAAGGTGACGTTCTTCTCGATCAGTTCACGCGGAATACGGCCGGCGCGAATGATTTCCTGCTTGTGGTAGATGTCGTCAAGAAAGGCATTGAGAGCGATGACGCGCTGCTCGATACCCTGGGCCAGCTTGCGCCATTCACGACCGGATATGATGCGGGGGATGATGTCGAAGGGAATGAGCTTTTCCGAGGAGTCCTCGTGGCCGTAAACGGCAAAGGTAATGCCGGTCTTGCGGAAGATGTTTTCGGCGTCTCTGGACTTCGCCAGCAGTCTTGCCGGATCCTGGTTGGAATACCAGTCGTGGTAATTCTGATAGGGAACCCGCGGACCGCTATCCGCTTTAATCATTTCGTCAAATGCCAATGGCGCATCCCCTTTTTTTGCCATTTGAATACAGACCATTTACCAATGCAAGCAGCGCGCAGGCTTCTGACGAAAGAATTTCCACTGATCGCTGCGGCCTTAAAAAGAGGCATAAGCCCAGTATTTCGGCGGAAGTTGCGGTTGTTTGGCAAGGGAGCAGTCAGCTACCTCCGGTGGTCCTGACGAAGCTTGGCTTCACGGGCGCACGTGATCGACTTCTCTGCCTAAATTTTAGCCGTAAGCCGTAGGGAAATATTTTCTCCTCCCGGGCATCAGCGGAATTCATCGCAGCATGCATCAAAAGTCTTTTGACCAGCTGACGGCGAGGGGTTAACCAGCCGAGACCGGGGGCAGGCCGCATCCCGAGAGCCCCTGACCCCTGGATGCCCGCCGCATGACACTTCACCGCCTTGCGCCTGTTCTCTTTGTTCTGCTCTGGTCTACCGGCTGGGTGGCCGCCAAATATGCGAGCCTGTTCGCTGATCCGCTGACATTCCTGGTCTTGCGCTACGCCGTGGCTGCCGTGCTGTTTTACCTGGTCTGCCGAGTGAGCGGTGTCCGGTGGCCTGTCAGTCGCTCGGCGCTGATCCATGCGGTGGTGTCAGGGATGTTTCTGCACGGTTTCTATCTTGGCATGGTGTGGTGGGCGATCGGGCAGGGCGTGCCGGCCTCGTTGTCGGGCATCATTGCCGGCCTGCAGCCGCTGATGACGGGAATTGCGGCCGCCTATCTTATCGGAGAGGCCCTGTCGGGCAGCCAGCGGCTTGGCCTGCTGCTCGGATTTGCCGGCATAGCGATCGCCGTTCTGCCAAATGTGCTGGCGCTGGATGCCGTGGCCATTCCGGTCGGTGCCGTCGCCGTCAATGTCCTGGCCATGGCCTGCGTGACCGCCGGCACGATCTATCAGAAGCGCTATCTGCACGAAGTGGATCTGCGTGCGGTTGCCACGCTTCAATATGTCGGCGCCTTGATCGTCACGGTTCCGGCTGCGCTGTTGCTTGAAGACCTGCATGTGAGCTGGGGGCTTGGCCTGTTTGCCGTGCTCGGCTGGTCGGTGCTCGGCATTTCCATGGGTGCGATTGCGCTGCTGCTCTATCTGATTCGTCGTGGCGACGTGTCGAAGGCGGCTTCGCTGATCTATCTCGTTCCGCCGCTTGCTGCCCTGGAGGCGGCACTCCTCTTTGGCGAGAGGCTGACAATGCCGATGATCGTCGGTACAGTGATCGTCGTGCTCGGCGTCTATCTCACCAACCGCAAGAGTGCAGCGGTGCCGGCCGGCTAAGGCGCCAAACAAAAATGGCGCGACCGAAGCCGCGCCATGTCTGTCAATATATGTGTATCAATCGGTCAGGCGCGTGAAGCTCAGGCTTCGCGGCGACGTCCGCCCGGAGCCGTGCCCGAACGGGCCGGGGGCTTGCCCTGGCCGTAGCTCTTGCCGCTACCGTTGCGATTGCCGCCATTGCCGCTCTTGCGCTTGGCGCCCGGACGACCGTCGGCCTTGGGGCCGCCACGGTTCTCGCCGTCGGACTTGCCGCGGCCCTGGGCCTGGTGATTGCGGTTACCGCCGGGAGCGCCGCCGCCGCCGGCACGACGCTGCGGACGCGCAGGACGGCTGAGGTTTGTCGGTGCTTCGCCGCTGGCAACCGGAATGTCGATGCCCATCAGGCGCTCGACGTCGCGCAGCAGGCGGCCTTCGTCGGGACCGCAGAACGCGATGGCGATGCCGTCGCGACCCGCGCGGGCGGTACGGCCGATACGGTGTACGTAGGCGTCCGGCACTTCCGGCAAATCGTAGTTGAAGACGTGGCTGACGGCCGGGATGTCGATACCGCGGGCTGCAACGTCAGTGGCGATCAGCGTGCGGATTTCGCCGTCACGGAAGCCCTTGAGGGCGCGTTCGCGCTGGCCCTGGCTCTTGTTGCCATGGATCGAGGCAACCGAGAAGCCGTTGACTTCCAGATGCTTCATCAGCTTTTCGGCGCCGTGCTTGGTGCGCAGGAAGACGATGGAGCGGCCATCGGGATTGTCGACGAGGATCTTCTTCAGCATTTCCGTCTTGGCGTTCTGGCCGGCGACGAAGTGCACATGCTGCTCAACCTTGTCGGCAGCCTTGCCCGGGGCCGTGACTGCAACCTTGGCGGGGTTGTTCAGGAAGGTTGCGGCGAGATCGGCGATGGAGCTCGGCATGGTGGCCGAAAACAGCAGGGTCTGGCGCTTGGCCGGAACCATCTTGGAAATCTTGCGCAGATCGTGGATGAAGCCGAGGTCGAGCATCTGGTCGGCTTCGTCGAGGACGAGGTAGTTGACGGCGCGCAGCGAGATCGCGTTGCGGGCGATCAGGTCGAGCAGGCGGCCCGGAGTGGCAACGAGAATGTCGGTGCCCTTTTCCAGCTGCAGCTGCTGCTTGCCGATCGAAGCGCCGCCGACGACCTGGTTGATCTTGAGCGGCAGGCGACGCAGGTAGCTGCGCAGGTTGTCGCCGATCTGGTTTACCAGTTCGCGGGTCGGGGCAAGAATGAGGGTGCGGGTGGTGCGGTTGTCCGGACGCTTTTCGTCCTTCAACAGCATTTCGATGATCGGCAGGCCAAAAGCGGCCGTCTTGCCGGTGCCGGTCTGGGCGAGGCCGACGATATCGCGGCCTTCGAGGACGAGCGGGATTGCCTTTTCCTGGATTGGAGTGGGCGTTTCAAAACCGAGATGCGAAAGAGTCGCGACGATATTCTTGGACAGGCCAAGATCGTGGAAATTGGTCAAAGTCATACCTTTCGGGGCGCCAAAAGCACACTGACCGGGCCGCATCGTGCGAACCGGTTGGCATTGGCGTCAAGAACCCCGCGTGATTTGGGAACTTGCAAGTTGGAAAAAAGCTTTCCAGCGCATCGGCGGTCGTGCCGCCATTCGTTCTGTGCGCTTTTATCCTTCGTCGCGTCTCTATTGTCGCTGGGCACGCTCACGCGGCGGCCGGAAGGTGAAAGCTGACGTGCAAATGGGCCAGTTTGCGTGGAAAGTCAAGGAAATGTTTTGCGCTGCAGCGAAAGGTTCAAAGCAGGATACGGATGCGCAGGCCGCCATGGGGCCGATTGTCAATCTCCACTGACAGGTCATAAACCGCCGCGATGTCGCGCACGATCGCAAGGCCGATGCCGGTGCCGGGAGTTTTAAGATCGAGGCGCGTGCCGCGTTCCATCATCGTGCGCAGCCCAGCCGGATCTGCGCCAGGGCCATCATCCTCGATGATCAGCTGGGTGCGCTGCTCGTGCCTGTTCGCCTCAATGGAAATCTCGGTTTTGCTCCACTTGACCGAATTGTCGAGAATATTGCCCAGCAGTTCCTGAAGATCGTGGGGATCGACGCCGACAGCAAGATCGGGCGGGACCGCGATGTGCCAATTGAGACGTTCACCGCGTGGAGTTCGTCTCAACGTCTTGACGATCAAGTCCACCGCAGCCGCGATATTGGCATCCGACCTGCGCAGGCTGGCATTTGCGGCGATCCGGCTCATTGTCAGCTCGTGCTCGACATGGGCCTGCATGACACCTGCGAGATGGGTAAGCTCATCGGCGATCGCGACCTCGCCGCGTTCGCGAAGCGTTGCTGCATCATTGGAGAGGACGGTTAATGGGGTTTTCAGACCGTGGGCGAGATCTGCCGCCCGGCTTTTTGCCTTTTCGATAAGTTGCGCCTGCGCATCGAGCAGTTGGTTGACCGCACTGACCACGTCTTTGAATTCCTTCGGATACCGGCCATCCAGCCTTTCCGCCCTGCGTTCCCTTATCCGGTCGAGACCGTTGGCGACGGAGGAAATGGGCTTCAGGCCGAATGTCAGCTGGGCGAGCGAGGCGGCGATCAGGAAGGCAGCCAGAGCCAGCATGTAGGGAATGATGTCGAAGGCAAAGGCGCGGCTGGCATCCGAGACGACGCTGGCGTTGATGGCCGCCGCGATGCGGATTGCCCGTTTTCCGCCGGGTGCGGCAAAGATGATCTTGCGTTCCTGCACGATCAGATCCGTACCTTCCGGACCGGGAAGCTGGTATCGATGGATGGTCCCGGTTTCCTGCACGTCATCCGGCAAGGGCAGGGTGAAATCCCACAGTGAGGCCGAGCGCAATTCGCTGGCGCGGTCATCGTCTTCCACTTGCCAATACAGGCCGCCATAGGGCTCTTCGAAACGGCGATCCACCGGCCTGTCGGGAAGATCAAGGGCTCCGTCCCCGGCAAAGCGGAGCGCACCGGCAATGTTGTTGATGTGGCCGGACAGCTCCGTGTCCACTCGCGCCTCGAGATTGCGGGTAAAGAGCAGGACCATCACCAGGCTTGCCATGGCAAGCGCAACCAGGACGCTGATCAGCGATACAAGTATAAACCGGCCGCGGATCGACTGCATCATGCCTGATCACCGCCGATGCGATAACCATAGCCGCGGCGCGTGGTGATGACATCGCGACCGAGCTTGCGGCGCAGGCGGCCGACAAGCACTTCGACCGAATTGCTATCGCGGTCGAAATCCTGGCTGTAGAGTTGCTCGGTCAGTTCCGCCTGCGACACATTGCGTTCCGGGTTATGCGCGAGAAATGTCAGGCAGCGATATTCAAGTGGCGTCAGGTCGATCGGCAGGCCGTCGCGTGCGACTGCCTTGGTTCGAGTGTCGATGGTAATGCTGCCGAGGGCGATGACAGGACTGGCCTGCCCGACACTGCGGCGGATAATGGCGCGCAGCCTCGCCAGAAGTTCGGCCATTTGGAACGGCTTGGTCAGATAGTCATCGGCGCCCGCATCGATGCCCTCGACGCGCTCCTGCCAGTTGCCGCGGGCGGTCAAGATGAGCACGGGTGTCGTTCTTGCAGCACTGCGCCAGCGTTTGAGCACGGTCAGTCCGTCCATGCCGGGAAGCCCGAGATCAAGGATCACGGCGGCGAAATTCTCTGCGTCGCCGGTGAACCAGCCCGATTCACCATCCCTTTCATGAACGACGACAAAGCCGACGCGCTCCAGATGCGCAATCACGTCGCGAGCAATCAGTGCGTCGTCTTCGATGAGCAGGATCCGCATTACTCGTTCTCGATTTCCAGAATGGCACCGGAGGCTGCATCGACCTCCACTTCGATCAGACGGTTGTCGTCGCGCAGGATGCGAAACTCATAGATCAGTCGGTCATCGTCACGGTCTGGTTTGGTCGAGACGATCTGTCCTGCGACGCGGGCAAGGACAATCTGCCGTAGGGTTGCAAGTGACTTGGTAACGCCACGCGCGACATCATCCCGGATGCGCTGGCGTTCGTTTTCCTGTTCTCGCCAGGGGCGGTTATCGGCATCGGCATCGGCGCTGGATGGCGAATGCGCGGCGAAGGTCAGCAACAGTGCCAAGGCCGACCCTGCCATCATCATCGCCAATCTCTTGAGACTTGGTGCGCGTGCTTGCTCCATGCCTGTGTCATAACACCGGCAAGCTGAAATTTCGCTGACATTTGTCGTCAGCCATCGCTCAGCACCGCTCACCTAATGTCCTTGCCATCGGTTCGAAGCGCGGTGCTCGACCGGAACAACGAAGGACCATATCAATGAAAAAGATTGTTGTTGCCACCCTGCTGATCTCAGCTTCGTTTGCCGGCATCGCCCGTGCCGAAAGCAGCACTTCCTGTGATGTCGCCAAGGACAAGTGGTTGAGCGAGGCTGCGATGAAGGCCAAGGCCACCGAGCTTGGTTTCGAGGTTCGCCAAATCAAGGTTGAGAACGGCTGCTACGAAGTCTACGGCATCAAGGACGGCAACAAGGTCGAAGCGCTGTTCAACCCGGAAACCGGCACCCAGGTCGGCGAAGACTGATGGGCGGCGTGGAGCGCAATGCTTCCACCGACACGAATGGTCGGCCCGAGTGGCCGCCCATGGTCAAGGTTTGGGATCCGATCGTGCGGCTATTCCACTGGGCTCTGGTGGGGCTGTTTACCTTTTCCTTCCTGACCGGCGACGAGTGGAAGGATGCCCACGTCATTTCAGGCTATATGATCGGTGGTCTCGTTGCCATTCGGCTCATCTGGGGGCTGATCGGCAGCGAGCATGCGCGGTTCGCCAGCTTCATCTACCGTCCGTCTACGATCGCGAGTTTCATCAGAGACTCGGTCTACATACGGGCCAAGCGCTTTATCGGCCACAATCCGGCTGGTGGCGCGATGGTCATCGCACTGCTGCTGATGATCTCCGGGATTGTAACGACCGGCTACCTGATGACGACGGATGCTTATTGGGGTGTCGAATGGGTCGAGAGCACGCACAAGGCGCTGGTTTACGCGACCTTGGGCATGATCCTGCTGCATGTCACGGGCGTTGTTCTGGCCAGTCTTGAGCATCGTGAAAATCTTGTGCGGGCGATGCTAACGGGTCGCAAAAGAGCCGAATAGGGCGAGCTTTCACAATTCGAGCCTTGCAGCCAAGGGGAGCCACCTAGTGGTTTCCCTTGGCATTCCTCGTAGATGTCCACACCCATCCTGGATGCCTGTACGAAGGTTTTGCTCGCGTCAGGCCAGCTTCATTGTGCTGCGTCGGTATCGGCGGATCCGCCAGATGCCGTGAGGATGAAGGTTTCCAGAGCAAGGCTGGTGCCGTTGACCAGGATTTCCAGCCGGTGTTCACCGGGATGGTAGACGCGGGTGGTGATGGGGCGGAAGGCGTGGCGGCGCTCGAAGGTCATCGACTGGCCGGCAGCCAGCGTCAGGCTTTTCGCCTTGAAGATCTTGGGGCTCAGCGTGCCGTCTTTCTTCTGGTGATGAATGGCGTAGTCGAACATCAGCGACTGCGATTGTCCGGTTTTATTGGAGAGCGAGACGGAGAAATCGAGTACGCCCGGGAAGCTCACCTGCTGGGCGGCAAGCCGGAGGTTCGCCTCGATGCCGTCGATCCGGGCGAAGCCGAAATTTGCCAGTGCGGTTGCGTGGCCTTTCTTGAGCAGCGTGCGGGAGGCGTGCCTGAGCAGCCAGAGCCGTTCGGCAGAGGCGCCTTTGTGATGGCGCCCGACAAAATCGGCGACGAGATCTTGATGATCCTTGGCGATGTCGTTGAGGCTGTTGGCAACCGAGCGGCGGACATAGTCTTCGGGGTCATCGATCAGGGCGGTCAGGATCGGCAGGAGAGGGGCAGGATCCTTGACCAGAGCCGGCAAGCGCATGGCCCAGGGCAGGCGGGGCCTTGTGCCTTCGCTGGCAAGGCGGCGGACATGGTGGTTCGGATCGTCCGCCCATTGACCGATTATGGAGAGCGCTTTTGTCTGTTCGCGGTGGATGAAAGGCCGGATGCCGAACTCGGCGGTGAAATGCGGCGTCAGCGCCTTCAGGAGATCAAGGGATATCTCCACGTGGTCCAGACCATGGGCGGCAATATACTGGTTGAAGGCAAGCAGCGACCAGCCGGAAAGGCCGGGCCTCCGGTCAACCGGCAGCGTAGCCATCAGGATCGGCGCCGCCACGGCAAAATTCCGGGGCAGATGCAGGTACATGGCGTCGGCGATCAACTGGCCACGCTGCATGAGTTCCAGGCTTTCGATGCGCGGCAGGATATCGGCGAGGAATGCGTCGCGCGGGAATTTTGTCCAGGCGCTCGACAGGGCATCGGCGATGTCCGTTGCGTTTCGTGCGCCGATCAGGTGTTTGAGTGCTTCAGCCATGGTGTTGTCCGCCGTCCTGCAATGCCGTCTGACGCACCAGTTCCGCGACAGGCCCGGATGCGACAGTGCGGACGACGATTTCTGATGATGCGTTGCCGGTCAAGCTGCCCTCCTGTTTGTGTATGCGGCTTGACCTAACACATTGCTCCTGACACCCTTCTGGCCACAGACATTATTTGGAGCGTTCCCATGCGTCCGGCAGACCGTCTTTTCCGGATTATCCAGTTAATGCGTTCTACCGGGCGGGCGATGACGGCCGCCGAAATTGCGGAGAAGATGGAGGTCGCCCAGCGCACCATCTACCGCGACATGGACCATCTGATCGCATCGGGCGCGCCGATCGAGGGCGAGCGCGGCGTGGGCTACATGCTGCGCGAGGCTTTCGACGCGCCACCTCTGACCTTTACCTTCGAACAACTCGAAGCATTGGCTTTCGGCCTTCGCGCCGTCGAGATGCTCGGTGATCCGCGTTTGGGGCAGGCGGCGCGCGAAGCCAAGGACAAGATGGTGGCGCTTTTGCCGAAGGAACATGCCGAGCGGCTGGTCGGTGCGCCGATCCATGCGTTTCGCGCGTCTGCGCAACCGGAACCGCCGGATTGCCTCGGCGATGTGCGCCAAGCCCTTTCGGCCCGGCGCAAGGTGTGGATCGCCTATCATTCGCTGGCCGGCGAGCGCACGCAGCGCACGGTCTGGCCGCTGGCGCTGAGCGCCTTCGGGGCGATCTGGGTGATGACGACATGGTGCGAGACGCGCCAGGATTTCAGAGACTTCCGGCTCGACCGGGTCGAGGGTTGGAAGGTCCTGGCGGACCGGTTCGAACCCGGGCCGGGCCAGACCTACGAGGCCTATCTTACCGGGCTCGATGCCGGCTGATCAGAAATCCGTCGCAACCCCGCCTTCTTCCTTGCGTCTTGCAACGAAGGCGTCGAGTTCTTCTTCGACGGCCGGATCGATCGGCGGGCGCTCGTAGCGCGCCAGCGTTTCCTTGAAGATGCGGTTGGCGTGGTCGTAGGTCGTCGGACGGCCTGCATCTGTCCAGGTCTCGAAATTGCGCCAGTCGGACAGGATCGGCGAATAGAAGGCATTCTCGTAGCGGGAAAGCGTGTGGGCGGTGCCGAAATAGTGGCCGCCGGGGCCGACGTCGCGCACGGCATCGAGCGCCAGTGCGTCCTGGCTCACATCGAGCGGCGTCAGAAATTCAGCGACCATCTGCAGCATGTCGACATCGAGGATAAATTTCTCGAAGGATGCCGTCAGGCCGCCTTCGCTCCAGCCGGCCGAATGCATGATGAAATTCCCGCCACCTTGGGTGAGCGCCCAGAGCGAAAGGGCCGATTCGTAGGCCGCCTGTGCGTCGAGCGTGTTCGAGGCATTGGTGTTGGATGTGCGGTAAGGCACGCCGTAGCGGCGGGCAAGCTGGCCGCCGGCGATGACGGCCTTCATGTATTCCGGCGTGCCGAAAGCCGGTGCGCCGCTCTTCATGTCAACGTTAGAGGTAAAGCCGCCATACATGACGGGCGCACCCTTGCGTACCAATTGGGTAAACGCGATTCCGCAAAGCGCTTCGGCATTCTGCTGGACCAAGGCGCCTGCGATGGTCACGGGCGCCATGGCGCCGGCCAGCGTGAACGGCGTTACGACGACAACCTGGTTGCGGGACGACATTTCGATGATGCCTTGCAGCATCGGGCCATCGAGGCGCAGCGGCGAGGACGAGTTGATGATGGTGAAGATCGACGGCTCTCGCTCGAGTTGCTCCATCGACACGCCGCGGCCGATGCGCGCGATCTCGATACCGTCGATATTGCGCTGCTGGCCGAGCGAATAGCAATGAAACACCTTGTCGGTCAGCTTGACCATGTCGGACAGGCAGTCGAGATGGCGGACGGATGCGTGGATGTCGACCGGTTCGACCGGATAACCGCCGGTGGTGTGGATGATGTCGTAGGACTGGGCGAGCTTGACCAGTTTGCGGAAATCTTCCTGGTTGCCTGCGCGCCTGCCACCTTCGCGGTCGGCCACGAAGGGCGCCGATGCGATCTGGGCAAAGACCAGATTGTTGCCGCCGATCTCGACGTTTCGCGCCGGATTGCGCGCATGCATGGTGAATTGCGAAGGCGCCGAAGCGATCAGCTCCATGATCAGGCCGCGATCGAAGCGGACCCGCTCGGTACCTTCGGTGACCGTCGCGCCGGCAGCCTTCATCATGGCGCGGGCTTCGGGCAGCATGATGTCCATCCCGATTTCCTCAAGAATGGTCAGGGACGCCTCATGGATGTCGTCCAGCGTCTGCGGATCCAGCAGTTCGGTCTTGGCGAGCCGGTTGACGAGATTGCGGTATTTCGATGCGCTCGATGAACGCACACGTTCGCTGCCGCGCCCACCGCTGCGCCGGCGCCGCTCGGAACCGCCGGAAGGGGTTTCAGTCTCGGGCAAGGCAGAGGGGGTAATGTCGCTCATGGCCAATCCATTGTGTTGATTTCGACATTATTTTTGACAGTTTCCGATCGCCATGCGCGTTGCCATTTGCGACCAATCGCTGGCTGTTCTGGAACATCGCGGCGGGAGCGTCCGGCGCTTTGAACGTAAACCCGTATTTTCGAACTGTTTCATGAAGGCCGGTTACTCCGCGTTTACCATTCCGAGTCATTGATCGAGGGAGTACACAAAGTTGAATCGGGGAGCAGCATTGCTCAACCTTGTCCGCGAAAAAATCGTCGCGATTGAGCAGCCTTCCTTCGTCAAGGATAGCGAGCTTCGCTACGTTGCGGTCAACAGTGCCTATGCCCGTATCTTCAACCTTGCGGAAAATCGTTTCACAGGACGGACCGATCGCGAGGTGTTCGGTGCTTTCTCAGACGACATGCGCGACGATCGCGAGCGCCGCGTCGTGGTGTTCGGAGAGGACGAAAGCCTGTCCTTGCGGTCTCGGTCGGGTGAGCTGCACGGTGTTCTCCGGCTCGAGCGCTTCCTTGATGACGACGATTCCATCTTCATCTTCGGCTTTGTCGAACCCGCCGAAGAAGCTTCGATTCCCACGACGGAAACTACCCGGTCTGCAGCTGCCATGCCGCCGCCGCAAGCCGGCTTTTCTGCAGTAGAAAAGACGGCAGCTGGCGGAGAGACGATACCTGGCGGTGCCGAACAGCTGCACCAACATCTCGAAAGCCTGATGATGGCAATGCCGGTGGGCATCCTCATCCTAGATGAGACGATGCGGATCGAATATGTGAATGCGGCCGTCTATCGGATGGTTGCACTGGACGATCTTCTCGATGTCGTCGGCATGTCCTACCGCGACTACATGATGGTCGTGCACACTCGCCACAAACGGGCAGATGGACCGGACGAGATAGCAAGGCTTGTCGAGGCCCGCGTTGCGGCGCTGAGCAGTCCGGACGATGCGCCGCTGACCTATGCCAGAACGCCGGAGGGCCTGACCGTCGTTGTCAGCAATCGCAAGCTGGCCGACGGCAAGATCCTGGTGACCTATACCGACATCACGGAACTTGCCGAACGCGAGGAGGAGACTGCACTTTACCGGGCTACGCTGGAACAGATGCCGGTGCCGGTGTTCATCCGCGATGCCGAACGCAAGCTGATCTATGTGAATTCGGCCTATGAGGTACTGCATGACCAGCGCCGCGAGGATGTCTATGGCCTGACCGAGGATGACATGTTTCCGGAGAGCGGCGGGGTCCTGCGCGAGGAGAACCTGCGCATTCTCGAGCATGGCGAGGTGATCGAGCGGCCGCGCGATGTGGTGATTGCCGGCGGGCGGGAAATTTCGGTGATTACCCGCCTCAACCGGATCACGACGACGGCGAACAGGCACTATCTGGTTGGCTCGGTCACCGATGTCTCGGTGATCAAGGAGCACGAGCAGGACCTGTCCCAGGCGCACAGGCGCGCCGAGACGCTCTATGCCGATATCATCAGCATGCTCAGGATCATGCCTGTCGGCGTGGTGATCCTGAACGAAGATTTGATCGTCGAATTTGCCAATGAAAAATGCCGCGAGATCTGGTGCTGGCCGGCTGACATACCGATCGATGGCCTGTCGTTCCGCGACTATTGCGAGATCAATATCGCGCGGGGATGGAACTGGCCGGGCATGTCCTTCGAAGAGGGGTACCAGAAGCGCGTAGCGCAGTTCCGGGCGCTGGAGGGCTCGCATACGACCGAGCTCGCCTATGACGACGGCAAATATGTGCTTGCCAATATCACTCGGCTGAATGACCGGAAGATCCTGCTGACCTATTCCGACCTGACCGAGATGCGCCGGCGCGAGAAGGAGATCGGCGAGGCGCGCGAACAGCTTGAAAGGCTCGGGCTGTTCATGCAGGACGCCATGGCGCTGATGTCGCAAGGGCTTGTCGTCATCGAAAATGACGTGATCACCGATGCCAACCAGTCGTTCTCGCGTATTCTCGACCTGCCGGCCGGCCTCGCCGACCAGGGCCAGAAATGGTACAAATGTTTCCAGTTCTGCGCGCAGCGCGGTGACTTCGGCGATGACCCGGCGACGCTGTTGCACCAGTGGCAGGAGAAGCTTCGTCTGACGACCGGGTTCAGCACCACTTTCCTGGCGAATGGCAAGACCTGGGTGCAGATGGAAGTCACCTTCGGCGGCAGTGGACATTGGGTGGTCGTGCTGACCGATGTCAGCGAGATCAAGGAGCGCGAGGCCGAACTCGAGGTGCTGCTGGCGAAAAGTGAAGCGGCAGACAAGGCGAAGTCGGAATTCCTCGCCAATATGAGCCACGAGATCCGCACGCCGATGAACGGGGTTCTCGGAATGGCGGAACTCCTGTCGAAATCGATCCTGGATACGCGGCAAAAAACCTTTGTCGATATCATCGTCAAATCCGGCAATGCGCTGCTGACGATCATCAACGACATCCTCGATTTCTCGAAGATCGATGCCGGCCAGCTTCGCTTGCGCAAGGCGCCATTCGATCCGGTCGAAGCGATCGAGGATGTGGCGACGCTGCTGTCGGCGGCGGCCTCGGAAAAGGACATAGAGCTGCTGGTCTCGGGTGATCAGGCGGTCCGCCACACTGTTCTGGGCGATCCCGGACGGTTCCGGCAGATCGTCACCAATCTTGTGGGCAATGCGATCAAATTCACCGAAAAGGGTCATGTGCTCATCGATGTTTCGACCCGGCCGCTGGGTGGGGGAGAAAGCCTTCTGCAGCTTCGTATCGAGGACACGGGCATCGGCATTGCGCCAGAAATGCAATTGCAGATCTTCGACAAGTTCTCGCAGGTCGACAGTTCCTCGACCCGCCGCCACGAAGGCACTGGCCTGGGGCTTGCGATCACGTCCGGACTGGTCAACCTGTTCGGTGGCTCGCTGTCGCTTCAATCCGAACCGGGGCATGGCTCGACCTTCACGGTTGAGATCCCTATGCAGATCGTCGCCGATCGGAACCGGCAGAAGACCATTCCGGCGAGCGTCAAGGATGCGCGCGTCCTGGTGATCGATGACAATGCCGTCAATCGCCGGATCGTCACCGAGCAACTGTCGATCTGGGGCTTTGACGGGCTTGCCGTCGAAGACGGGGAAACCGGGCTGAAAATCCTGGCCGAGGCCCATGATGCCGGCCTGCATATCGATGTCGTGATCATCGACTATCACATGCCGGCAATGAATGGCATCGAAGTCGCACGGGCGATCCGAAGCGACAGCCGTTTTGATGATCTGGCGCTGATCTTCCTGACGTCGATGGACATCGTGGGCGACGACCAGAGCTTCCAGAGCCTGAAAGTGCAGGCGCATCTGATGAAACCGGCACGGGCCAACCTCCTGAAGGGCGCGATCATCGATGTCGTACGGGCGGCGCAGATCCAAGGCGGTCTCCCTCTGCCGGTGCCGGTGGCTCCGGCTGTTTCGGCGATCGGCCTTCACTCAGCGCCGATGAGGACCACCGGGGCCGGCCATATGCAACGGCGCGAGAGGCTGAAGGTACTGATCGCGGAAGACAATCAGGTCAATCAGATCGTCTTTCGCCAGATCCTGAGCGGCAGCGACATCGACTACCGCATCGTCGGCAACGGCGAGGAGGCGCTAAACGCGCTGAATGACACACCGGTGGACCTGATCCTGATGGATGTTTCGATGCCGGTGATGAACGGGCACCAGGCCGCCGTGATCATTCGCGCGCAGGAGGCCCGGCGCGGCAAGGGCGAGCATGTGCCGATCATCGGTGTCACGGCGCATGCGCTCGACAGTGATCGCGAAGCCTGCCTGGCATCCGGCATGGACGATTATCTGTCAAAGCCCATCAGTCCCGAATTGCTGATGCGCAAGATCGAGCAGTGGCGCGCAGGCTCCGGCCGATCCGCTGTGCGGGTCTAAAACTCAGGCAGGCCGCCTGCCGCACAGCATTTCACGTTTTCCGGCAAAGCCTGGACGACGCTCGAGCGAATAGCCTGCGGCAATCAGGTTTCGACGCACGAAACCGGCGGCCGCATAGGTCGCAAAACTTCCGCCCGGCACCGTGTGGTCATGCACCTGCTGCATCAGTTCGGCCGACCACATGGCGCTGTTTTTCGACGGTGCAAAGCCATCGAGGAACCAGGCATCAAAGGTGAGTGGGCTGGCGCTCAAGTTTGCAAAGGCATCGCCACAGATGACGCTGAGCGTTGTCTGCTCGTCCAGCGCCACCGTCACCGTGCCGGCCGGGACTTGCGGCCATTTCGCTACCAGCGCCTGCCGTTCCGCATCGATTTCCGGCCAGCGCGATAGCGCCCGGTCGATTTCGTCCGCCTGCATCGGATAGAGCTCGAACGAGACAAAATGCAGATGGCTGGCGGGCCGGCGATATTCCTTCCATCGACGCCAGGTCTCGCAGGCGTTAAGGCCGGTGCCGAAACCAAGTTCGCCGATCGAGAAGCGATCCGCCGTCTGCCAGCGCTGCGGCAGGCTATTGCCGGCATGGAAGACATGGCCGCATTCGAGCCGGCCGTCGGTCTGGCAATAAAAATGATCGCCAAAGGCGGTCGAATAAGGCATATCGCCGTCGTGCCAGGTCAGCGGCTGTGCGCTCTCGCCGGGTTCCGGCGTCATATTGGAATGGGTCATGCAATGTCCGATAAATCGGCTTCGATCTCCGGTCAATTGCAGACCGACCTGCTGATCATCGGCGGCGGCATCATGGGCCTATGGGCAGCCATGCAGGCCGAGCGACGCGGGATCCGGACTTTGCTGCTCGATGGCGGACCTTTCGCCGGCGGCGCAAGCGGCGGTCTGCTCGGCGCGCTGATGCCGCATATGCCGGATAAATGGAACGACAAGAAGCAGTTGCAATTCGACGCCTTGCTGTCGCTGGAGAGTGAAATCGCGGCGCTTGAAGCCGAAACCGGGCTTTCTGCCGGTTACCGGCGCTCGGGCCGGCTGATCCCTTTGCCGAAGCCGCATCTGCGCGCGATTGCCGAGCGGCATTCCAGTGAAGCGCTGAGCAACTGGCATCAAGGTGACGATCAGTTCTTCTGGAATGTCATGGAAATCTCTCCCTCTGTAGCCGGATGGCCGGCGGATGAGTTTTCGGCCGGCGGACTGGTGCTGGATACGTTTGCGGCGCGCGTTTCGCCGCGCGGCTTGACGCGGATGATCGCCCGAAGGCTGGGCCGCGCCGAATATGTGCGGATCATCGAATTTTGCCGTGTCGAGCGCATCGACCCCGCCTCCGGGACCGCGATCCTTGGCGACGGTTCGGTCATCGCCTTCGGCCATGTGGTGATTGCCGCAGGATGCCAGTCCTTTCCGCTGCTGTCATCGTTCGGGCCCAAGCTTGAAAAGCCGCTCGGTCAGCCGGTCAAGGGGCAGGCGGCATTGCTGCGGGCGGATGTCTCGTCGGACCTGCCCCTGCTTTATCTGGACGGGCTCTACATCGTGCCACACGAGGGCGGACAGGTGGCGATCGGCAGCACCAGCGAGAACTGCTTCGACGAGCCTTATTCCACAGACGGAATGCTGGACGATCTGCTTGCCCGCGCATGCCAGCTCGCGCCGGTGCTTGGCGGAGCCGAGGTGATCGAGCGCTGGGCCGGACTTAGGCCCAAGGCGGTGGATCGAGACCCGATGGTCGGAATACATCCGGAGGCCGAAAGGGTGGTCGCGTTGACCGGTGGTTTCAAGGTCAGCTTCGGTCTCGCGCATGTGCTGGCGGATGCAGCGCTTGATGCGGTGGAAGGCAAGGCGATGGCCCTGCCGGAGAGTTTTTCGCTCGCGCACCATCTGCGCGTGGCCGCTGGCTGAGCCGGTCCCTGCCCCCTGTCAAAACCGTGTGGAAGCATGGGGCCGATGCAGCTTTGCATGGATCAGTATTGATAGGTCCGATGCTTGAGTTCTTCGTCATACTGTCACGCAAATCACCTAACCACTGGGTTGTAACGGCACATGCTAATGTGCCTTCAGCGCGCCAGGATGAGGTGATCGCATGCGCTATGCCATATGTTTCACACCGCCTTCCGGGGACCCCTTGACGCTGGCTGCGGCCAGTTGGCTCGGGCGTAACGTCTATTCCGGCTATCCTGCGGATCATCCGGGCCTGAAAGGGCTCGGCATCCACGAAATTGCCTTTCATACGGCCATGCCGAGGCGCGTCGGCTTCCATGCAACGTTCAAAGCACCATTCAGGCTGAGCGAGGGCAGCAGTGAAACCGCGCTGTTGCGCGAACTGATGCATTTTGCCGGGACCATGGAGCCAGTGGTCCTGGACGGGTTGAATGTTGGTCGGATCGGTGACGTCTACGGTCTCGTGCTGGACCGCCCATGCGCGGAGATCGACTATCTCGCGGCCTCAGTGGTCCAGGCATTTGATGGCTTCCGAGCCCCGCTGACCGAGATGGAAATCGAACGCCGCAATCCGGAGCGTCTGTCGGCGCCGCAATTTTCCAATCTGCATCGCTGGGGCCATGCCTATGTCATGGACGAGTTTCGATTTCATATGACCCTGACCGGGCCACTTCTTGCGCGCGATTTCTCGCGTATCGAACAGGCGATGCGGGCGCATTTCGATCAGTCCCTCAGCGAGCCGGTCGTGGTCTCCAATCTGGCGCTGTTCATTGAGCCGGAGCAGGGCGCTCCGTTCGTCGTGCATTCGCTGCATCCGATGGGCCGGGTGTCCAATCGCAAGATCGCCTGATCCAATTTGCTGCTGCGCTGCAGCGAGAAACGGTCTTTTGCGTCTCGACAGAAGACCTCCGCCTGCTTAGCCTCTGAGCCAAAATAGCAGAGGTGATTTGATGACGGCAGAGACTTATCCGCGCGATCTCGTGGGTTATGGTCGCAATATTCCCGATCCGGAATGGCCGGGTGGCGCGAAGATCGCGGTCCAGTTCGTGCTGAACTACGAGGAAGGCGGCGAAAGCTGCATCCTGGACGGCGATCCGGCGTCGGAAAATCTTCTGTCGGAAATCGTCGGGGCCGCGGCCTGGCCGGGCCAACGCAATCTCAACATGGAATCGATCTACGAATATGGTTCGCGTGCCGGTTTCTGGCGCCTGCACCGGCTGTTCACCGGGCTCAAGGTTCCGGTCACGGTCTATGGCGTGACGCTCGCCATGGCGCGCAATCCCGATGCCGTTGCCGCGATGAACGAGGCGGGCTGGGAAATCGCCTCGCACGGCTATCGCTGGCACGAATACAAGGACTATCCGGAAGACAAGGAGCGCCAGCACATTCTCGACGCGGTTCGGGTTCACACCGAAGTCGCCGGTCAGCGCCCCTATGGCATGTACCAGGGCAAACCGTCGGACAATACGCTCAGGCTGGTGATGGAGGAGGGTGGCTTCCTCTATTCCTCCGACAATTACTCCGATGATCTGCCGTTCTGGGTACCGGATCAGAACGGCAAACCGTTCCTGATCATTCCCTATACGCTCGACACGAACGACATGCGTTTCGCCACGCCGCAGGGCTTCAATTCGGGCGACCAGTTCTTCACCTATCTGAAGGACGCGTTCGACGAACTGTACCGCGAAGGCCAGGAAGGACAGGCGAAGATGATGTCCGTCGGCCTGCATTGCCGCCTGGTCGGGCGTCCGGCCCGGATCGCGGCACTGCGCCGCTTTGTCGAATATGTTCTGTCCCACGAGGATGTCTGGGTGCCGACCCGGCTCGAGATCGCCAGGCATTGGCATGCGCACCACAAGCCGGCGTGGTGAGCGACCGTCAACGGAATCTCCTCAACTTATCTGCCAAAGGTTTCGCCCAGGAGGAACGCAGCCAGCAATGTGCCAGGCTCGCTTAGCGTCTGGGCGGCGATGAGCCAGTAGGACTTGTCCTCGTCGATCGCGTGGTCGAAAAGGACGGTGAGCTCGCCGTCCTCGATCTGCTTTTCCACAAGAGCGGTCGGGCAGAGGCCGATGCCGAGGCCGGCGAGAACGGAACTCACCAGCAGGTTGAAGTCGGCAAAGAGCGGCCCCGCATTGGCCGGTGGTCGCAGGCCCTGACTGGCCAGCCACGCGGTCCAGGCGGATTCGGTTTCGTCATGCAGCAGATCGGCTCGGAGGAGGTCGGCCGGTGTTGCGATCGGGCCGCAACGCTGGAGGTAGCCACGCGAGCATGTCGGTCGGGTCGCGGCGCCGAGGATTGCCCGGGCCGGGCGGTCAGGCTGTCTACCGTGGCGAATGAGCAGGTCGGCGCCCGCCTCTTCCGGGGTTCTGGCTCCCAGCGGATAGACGATCGCGACCTGGATGTCCGGATGTGCAGCCCGGAAGGCAGGTAGGCGCGAGGCCAGCCAATGGGTGACCATCGACGGCTGGCAGGCAAGGCTGACACGCTTCTGGCCAGAGCGACCCGTCAGGCGTTCCACGGTCATGGCGATATGGCCGAGGCCCTCGCTGCAGGCTTCGCCGAGTTCGCGTCCCTGGGCCGTCAGCCGGACCCCGCGCGGGCGTCGTTCGAAAAGCGCAAGGCCAATCCACTCCTCCAGGCTTTTGACATGCTGGCTGATGGCGGCCGCCGTCATGCCGAGTTCGGCCGCGGCATGGAGAAAGTTCTGTCGGCGGGCGGCAGCTTCAAAGGCGCGGAGGGAGGCGAGCGGGGGCAGCTTCATCACTAATAGACTAAGCTGTACTTACTCATAAGGCAAGAAGATCACCAGTTGTCAGCCGTGTGTTCCTCGGGCAGTTTCAGCGTCTGTAGAGACCGCGAATGCCTGCATCTCGCCGATACCGGAGTGTCAGAATGTCCCTTGTCCATCTTCCTGTTGCCCCATCCGATGCCGCCGCGCGCCGCGCCGCCAAGCCGGTGGTCGTCTATCCGAACGGTACGCTGAAAGCGCCGGACATCGGGCTGCTCGAACAGGCCCGGGCCAGCATGGTCAAGATCGACGAGGTGATCGTGCCGCCGCGCGAGGGGCGGGCGTTTTCAGCACCGAAGGGGCACTTTATTCGCATCGTCAGCATGGATGGGCCTCAGGTCGGTGACCTCAACCTGTGGAATGCCGATGACCTTTCTGAACGATTCTTCTCGGGCAAGACCCGGGCGCTGCATGCGACGCATGTGACGACCGGCAACCGGCTGTGGAGCACGATGCCCTCGCTGCGCCCGATGGCGACGATCAGCCATGACACGCTCGGCTGGTACGGCTTCGATGAGGATGGCGGCGGCGTGCATGATGTGATCGGCACGCGCTGCGATCCCTATACCAACCGGCTCCTGAGCGGCGGGGACTACCACAATTGCTGCCATTCCAACCTATGCCACGCTCTCGCCGAGGCACGGGGCATCAGCACCCGGCAGGCCGAGCCACATGTGCATGACGTGCTGAACGTGTTCATGTGCACGGGTTTCACCCGGGACACGAAGCAGTATTTCATGAAGGCAAGCCCGGTCAGGCCCGGCGACTATCTGGAACTGTTTGCCGAAATCGATCTTCTGGGTGCCCTGTCGGCCTGCCCGGGCGGAGATTGCAGCGCCACCCATTCCAGTGATACCTCGGCCTGCTACCCGCTGAAGGTCGAGATCTTACGGCCGGACATGGCGCTGTTGAAAGACTGGCCCTTCCCGGCGCGCAGCGGCTATCAGTTGCAGCCGTGAGATTGTCTGGGCATGAATGAAGAAGGGCCCCGGCATTGCTGCCGAGGCCCATTTTTTGATCTGGCCGGACTGGCTCAATCCTTCGACAGGCTGGCGATATCGATGACGAAGCGGTAGCGGACGTCGCTCTTGATGACGCGCTCATAGGCTTCGTTGATCTGCTGGATGTCGATCATCTCGATTTCCGGCAGGATGTTGTGCTTGCCGCAGAAGTCGAGCATTTCCTGGGTTTCCTTGATCGAGCCGATCGAGGAGCCGGAGAGCGAACGACGGCCCATGACAAGCGAGAAGGCGTGCACGGGAACCGGGTTTTCCGGCAGGCCGACGAGAACCATGGAGCCGTCGATCTTCAGCATGCCGAGATAGGCGTTCCAGTCGATCTCCGTGCCGACGGTGCAGACGATCAGGTCGAAAGTGCCGGCCAGTTTCTTGAAAGTCTCCTTGTCGGCTGTAGCGTAATAATCCTTGGCGCCGAAGGCGATGCCGTCGTCCTTCTTGGACAGGCTCTGGCTGAGCACGGTCACGTCCGCGCCCATGGCGGCTGCGAGCTTGACGCCCATATGGCCGAGGCCGCCCATGCCGACGATTGCGACCTTCTTGCCGGGACCGGCCTTCCAGTGGACCAGCGGGGAATAGAGCGTGATGCCGGCGCAGAGCAGCGGCGCCGCCTTGTCGAGCGGCAGGTTCGACGGAATGGAAAGAACATAGCCTTCCTTGACCGTGATGCTGTCGGAATAGCCGCCATAGGTCGGTGTCGTGCCGTCGGCCTCGAAGCCGTTATAGGTCGGGACGACGCCCGGCATATACTGCTCGAGATCGACATCGCGGGTTTCGCAATGCACGCAGCTGTCGACGAAGCAGCCGACGCCGACGTGATCGCCGACCTTGAACTGGGTGACCTTGGAGCCGACGGCGGTGACGACGCCGGCGATTTCATGGCCGGGCACCATGGGGAAGGTCGAATTGCCCCATTCATTGCGCGCCTGGTGGATGTCGGAATGGCAGACACCGGAATATTTGATTGCGATCACCACATCGTCGTCATTCGGTTCGCGACGTTCGAAGGTGAAGGGAACCAAGGGCTTGGAAGCATCGGTTGCGGCATAGCCTTTGGCGATGGGCATGAAATGTCCTTTCGGGGGATGAGATTGAGCAAGCGTAACATAGGTTGATGTGGGCGGTGCGCAAGGCGTGATGTTCCATGATCCGGTTGAAAGTGCTTGTGCTTTCTGAGCCTCGACAATGCGGAGAGGCTTCGCTAATCCTTGTTCGAATGTGGTCCCTTGTGCTTCGCGCGAAGCCACAAAATCCTTCTCGCTCAGGACGTGGATCTTGGGCAGACACACCGAGAATTGGGGTTACACATGGACAGAGCGGAATTCGTTGCGCGCTTTGGTGGCGTGTTCGAGCATTCGCCCTTCATTGCCGAGCGCGCCTTCGACGCGGGTTTCATCGCCGAGCCGCTAACGGCCGTCGATGTGCATGACGGGATGGCGGCAATGTTCCGGACCGCGAGCGCGGACGAGCGTCTCGGCGTATTACGTGCCCATCCGGATCTCGCCGGCAAGCTGGCGATTGCCGGCGAGCTGACCGAGGACAGCCGCAAGGAGCAGGCAGGTGCCGGGCTGGACCGGTTGAGCGCGGACGAGCATCAGCGCTTCACCGCGTTCAACACTGCCTATACCGAAAAATTCGGCTTCCCGTTCATTATCGCGGTGAAGGGATTGTCCAAGGACGACATCCTTGCCGCTTTTGCCAAGCGGATCGACAATAGCCGCGAACAGGAACTCGACATGGCCTGCCAGCAGGTCGAGAAGATTGCCCGATTTCGCCTCGAAAGCCTTCTGCAGGAGAACAGCTGACATGCCTGAAATCTCGACCATTGCACTGCCGGATTTTGCCGCGGGGGCCGTCAATCTCGCCTCGGCCCGGCTCGGCGCCAAGGGTGTTGCCGTTTCGGATGAATTTTTCGCGCCGCTGGACCGCATGCTGAACGATGCGCCGGCCGAGTTCGATCCGAACCTTTATGACGACAACGGCAAATACATGGATGGTTGGGAAAGCCGGCGCAAGCGCGTGCCTGGCCATGACTGGGCGATCGTGCGGCTGGCCATGCCCGGCCGGATCTTCGGCTTCGATGTGGATACGCGCTTCTTTACCGGCAACTATCCGCCGGCCGGCTCGATCGAGGTCGCCTATGTCGAGGACGGCGATCCGACAGAGGCGACGGTGTGGACCGAGGTTGTGGCCAAGTCGCCGCTTGGGCCTTCGGCGCAGCACTTCTTCGTCAATGCCGATCAGGACAAGGTCTGGACGCATCTGCGCCTGCATATCTATCCCGATGGCGGGGTGGCGCGCCTGCGCGTCTATGGGGCTGCCCATTTCGACTGGTCAAAGGTTGAGGCCGAGCAGGAAATCGATCTCGCCTATGTCTTCCACGGCGCCAAGTCGCTGGCTTGGTCGGATGCGCATTACGGCCATCCCGACAAGATCCTCGGGCCCGGTCGCGGCGAAAACATGGGCGACGGCTGGGAAACCAAACGGCGTCGTGGCCCCGGTCACGACTGGGCGATCATCCGGCTCGGCCATGCGGGGGTGATCAGCCGGGTGCTGATCGATACACATTTCTTCAAGGGCAATTATCCCGATACGTGCGAACTGCTCGGGGCCTATCTGCCGGAAGCCGGGGACACGTTCAGTGCGGCGGAGATTGCCGCCTCCGAGACATGGAGCCCGATCCTGCCGCGGCAGAAGATGGAAATGGACAGGGAACAGGTGTTTGCAGGCCAGTCCATCGCTGCGGTCGGCCCGGTGACGCATGTGCGCCTCGCCATGCATCCGGACGGTGGCGTGATGCGCCTTCGGCTGTTCGGCAAGAAAGCCTGAGGCAGATCTCGGGCCGGTGCATGCGCCGGCCAAGGCCAGAAACGACAAAGCGGGCACATCGGCCCGCTCGTACGCACACATCAAAAGCCGCTCTTCAACAGGGCGGCTTTTGGCATTCTCATGCCATGTCTACTGCTTGCGCGCCTCTTCAGCCTCGCGGATGGCTTCTTCGTGATACCAGCTTGCTGCACCGCTCTCATAAATGACGGGCTTTGCCGCTGCACGCAGACGCATTTCCTCAAGCCTTTGCAGGTTGCGCACCGGGAATTCGTAGATCTTCGCCGATTCCCGAACCATGTTCGTTGTCATGCTACTGCCTCTCGTTTCCACCGAGTGTTGGTCTCGATAAACCCTGCTATCACAGTTCAAACTGATATGCACACGAAAAGTGCAATCTGCCTAACTTGTAGGCATTAATCGCGCATTTTTCTGAATGGCCGACAAATCATCATTTGCTCTAATCGCAACCATGTCTCGTCAGAACCCTCTGTGAGCCCGTCAGGTTCCGATAGATTGAGGGTTAACTGTTAAAGAATGATCTGAATTGGTTGCCGATTTGACGCGCATCTGCGGCAAAATGCATCAGTTGTGTGACACTCCCGGCAAGTTGGCACGCTTCCTGCTTTTATCTATTCGACTCGCCGGGCAGCCGGAGAATCACCCCCTCTGTATGCGCTCTTTGGCGAGCGCTTGACTGAAGAGAGACGATCAATGACGAAGTTCAAGCTCGAGTATATCTGGCTCGATGGCTACAAGCCGGTGCCGAACCTGCGTGGCAAAACGCAGATCAAGGAATTCAACGAATTTCCGACCCTGGAACAGCTGCCGCTGTGGGGCTTCGATGGCTCGTCGACGATGCAGGCCGAAGGCCATAGCTCCGACTGCGTTCTGAAGCCGGTCGCAATCTATCCCGATCCGGCCCGCACCAACGGTGCGCTGGTCATGTGCGAAGTCATGATGCCGGACGGCGTCACCCCGCACTCGACCAACAGCCGTGCGACGATCCTCGACGACGAAGGCACCTGGTTCGGCTTCGAACAGGAATATTTCCTCTACCAGGACGGCCGCCCGCTGGGCTTCCCGGAAAACGGCTTCCCGGCTCCGCAGGGTCCGTACTACACCGGTGTCGGCTACAAGAATGTTGGCGAAATCGCACGCGAAATCGTCGAAGAACATCTCGACCTGTGCCTCGAAGCCGGCATCAACCATGAAGGCATCAATGCCGAAGTGGCCAAGGGCCAGTGGGAATTCCAGGTTTTCGGCAAGGGCTCCAAGCGTGCCGCCGACGAAATCTGGATCGCTCGCTACCTGCTTCTCCGCCTCTGCGAAAAGTACGGCGTCGACGTCGAATTCCATTGCAAGCCGCTCGGCGATACCGACTGGAACGGTTCGGGCATGCACTGCAACTTCTCGACCAAGTTCATGCGCGAAGTGGGCGGCAAGGAATATTTCGAAGCCCTCATGGCTGCTTTTGCCAAGAACTGGAAAGAGCACATCGACGTTTACGGCCCGGACAACCACCTGCGTCTGACCGGCAAGCACGAAACGGCTCCGTGGAACAAGTTCTCCTACGGCATCGCTGATCGCGGCGCCTCGATCCGCGTACCGCACTCCTTCGCCAACAACGGCTACAAGGGCTATCTCGAAGACCGTCGTCCGAACAGCCAAGGCTGCCCGTACCAGATCGCCTCGCGCGTCTTGGCTACGATCGCCGAAGTTCCGGTGGCTGCTTCGGCTGCTGCCTGATCCATTTCGGTTCGTGAATGAAACAGCGCCGGCGATCTTCGCCGGCGCTGTTTTCGTTTCAGGCACGTTTGCAAGGTGAAGCTTTCTAGGCTTAGACGTTTCACCTATACTGTGAGCCTGGAGGCATGAACTATGCGACCGTCCGAAATGCTGGAGAAGCACAGGGCAGACATCCGCGAGGCGACGACGCGCAACAATGCAGCGAATCCGCGCGTTTTCGGTTCCGTCGCTCGAGGCGAAGACCAGCCGGGCAGTGATATTGATATTCTGGTCGATCCGCTTCCGGGGACGACCCTTTTCGATCTTGGGGGACTTTTGGAGGAACTGCAGGTCCTTTTGGGTTGCAAGGTGGATGTCGTTACACCCGCAGCCATTCCTGCGCGCATGAAGGAACGCATTTTGGCTGAAGCTACAGCCATATGAGCGAAATTGACCGACTTCTCGACTATCTTCACCGAATGCAAAGCGCGGCCACGCAGGCGATCGATTTTACCAGAGATCTCCAACCTGATGCTTTCGAACGAGACACGAAGACCCAAATGGCTGTTGCCATGGCATTCGTGTTGATCGGTGAAGCAGCCACCCGATTGAGCTCTCGATTTCCGGATTTTGTTGCAGATCATCCTGAGATCGCTTGGGCAAAAATCCGAGGCATGCGAGACCTCATAGCTCATGACTACGGCGAACTCGATATGCCTGTGGTTTGGCGCACACTGAAAAACGAGCTACCTGTTCTGATTGATCTGATCAGTCAGCTGCACTCGCGGCGAATGCAAGGGGAATGATTGCGTGCCCAATATCCTTTCCATCCAGCCACTGACGGCTGAGGCATTCGAGCCATTCGGCGAGGTGATCGAAGCCAGTCCTTCCAGCATGCGGCTTATCAATGGCGGGACGACCGAGCGGTTTCACGCGCTGTCGTCGCCGGAGGTGATCGGCGAGGGCGCGCGTGTCATACTCAATATCTTTCGCGGGCAGCCGCGTGCCTTTCCCTATGCGGTCGGCATGATGGAGCGGCATCCGCTGGGCAGCCAGAGTTTCACGCCTTTGTCGGGCCGGCCGTTCCTGGTTGCGGTATCGCTCGACGAGGGCGGGCAGCCGGGGCGTCCGCAGGTGTTTTATGCGCAAGCCCATCAGGGCGTAAACTACCGGCGCAATGTCTGGCACCATCCCCTTATGGCAATCGACGAAGCCAGCGATTTTCTGGTTGCCGATCGCGACGGGCCGGGAAACAATCTCGAGGAATTCTTCTTCGTCCATCCCTTCGTGATTCTGGAGCCTCGCCCATGACTGGCCTTACCACCCATGTGCTCGATACTGCGCTTGGCAAACCTGCCCAAGGGTTGAAAATCCACCTGATGCGCATGGGGGGCGATGAGGCGGAGCTGGTGAAAACCGTGTTCACCAATGATGACGGCCGGGTCGATGGCGGGCCCATTCTTGCGGGAGACGAATTCCAGGCCGGGCAATACGAACTGCTGTTTCACGCCGGTGACTACTTGAAGGCCAGAGGCTTTGCTCTGGCGGATCCGTTGTTCCTCGACATCATACCGATCCGCTTCGGCATATCCGATACTACCGCGCACTATCATGTGCCGCTGCTGCTGTCGCCTTATGGTTATTCGACCTACAGGGGCAGTTGATGCGTTTTGCGGCGATCGCCGATGTGCACGGCAACCATCTCGCGCTGCAGGCTGTGCTCGACCATATCGCTGCGCAGGGCATTGGCGATATTGTCAACCTTGGCGACTGTTTCTCCGGACCGCTGGAGGCGGGCAAGGTGGCTACTCTGTTGTTGCCGCTCGGTCTGACGACGGTGCGAGGCAATCACGATCGCTATCTGGTGGAGACGCCCGTCGATGCCATGGGCAAGTCGGATGCGCATGCTTTTGCGCAACTCGACCAGTCCGCCCTCGATTGGCTGAAAACCCTGCCGTTCGATGCCGTCTGGCGCGAGGATGTCTATCTCTGTCACGCAGGGCCCGACGCCGATGATCGCTACTTCATCGATACTGTCTCGGAGGCTGGTATTTTCGAGCCGCGCGCGCTTGGCGAGATCGAAGTCCGCGCGGCCGGCGTTGAGCAGAAGCTTATCCTGTGTGGTCACAGCCATGTCGCGCGATTGGTCCGACTGAGCGACGACAGGCTGATCGTCAATCCGGGCAGCGTTGGCTGTCCGGCCTATCAGGACGATGTTCCGGTGCCGCATACAGTTGAGGCAGGTCATCCGCGTGCCTGTTATGCCATCTGCGAGAACATTGACGGTGTCTGGCAAGTGGCGTTCCAGCAGGTCGACTACGACCATCAGGCAATGGCCGAGCTTGCCCTGCGCAATGGCCGTCCTGAATGGGCAAGCGGGCTTGCCACGGGTTTCATTCGCTAGGAATTGTCTGACATGCGTTTTGCAGCAATCGCCGACGTGCACGGCAATCATCTGGCGCTGGAAGCCGTCCTTGCCGATATTCGGGCGCAGCATGTAGAGCGGATCGTCAATCTGGGTGACAGTTTTTCCGGTCCGCTGGAGGCGGGGCTGACTGCGGATCTGCTGTTGCCGCTCGACGCGCTTTCGGTCTGCGGCAACCACGATCGGGCGCTGATAGACAGGCCGTTCGACCAGATGGGCGACTGGGAGAAGCCAAGCTATCCGCAATTGTCACAGATGCAACTCGACTGGATACGGGCACTGCCGTTTTCGGCTGTTCTGAACGACGAGGTCTATCTTTGCCATGCCACGCCGAAGGACGACAACAGCTACTGGATGGAGACCCTGTCGTCCGAGGGGATCTTTCACCTTAAGCCGCGGGCGGAAATCGAGGCGCTTGCCGAGGGGCTGGATTTTCCGCTGCTGCTTTGCGGCCATAGCCATATTGCGCGTGCCGTGCAGCTTTCGGACGGACGCCTGATCGTCAATCCCGGCAGCGTTGGTTGCCCGGGCTTCGACTATGACGTGCCGGTCTATCACAAGGCGGAAGCGGGCACGCCGTTTGCCAGCTACGCGATCTTGGAAAAGACGGCGCTGGGTTGGCAGCCGAGTTTCCGGCAGGTGCGCTATGACAACGTCTCGATGGCGAACCTTGCGCGCCGCCATGGCATGACTGACTGGGTCAGTGCCTTGTCGAGCGGCTGGATCGAGTAGGCGTCAAGCGCCACTGATGCCGCACGGAGATGACGGGGGAGGGAGCACATGCCCGGATCGGGCGGGCGTCGTCGTTATGTCGCGTCGTTCGTTTGTCGGGAAAACTCTGGCTGTTTTGCCGACTGCCGCAGCGAACACCGCAAGGCACTTCCTCCAGCTGCATCCGGCTGGCCAAAAGAGCCGGCCGGATAGCGCGGAGCGGGTTGAGCAAATCAGAACGGGTTTTCTGCGATGATGCTGCCATCGACGTCGCTGAGCTGCCGCTTGCCGCACAGTGCCATGGTGACGTCCATTTCCTTCTGGATGATTTCCAATGCCTTGGTGACGCCCTGCTTGCCCATGGCGCCGAGCCCATACAGAAATGGGCGGCCGATATAGGTGCCCTTGGCGCCAAGCGCGATCGCCTTCAGCACGTCCTGGCCTGAGCGGATGCCACCATCCAGATGAACCTCGATCTGGTCACCGACCGCATCGACGATGCGCGGCAGCATGGCGATGGAGGAATGGGCGCCGTCGAGTTGGCGTCCGCCATGGTTGGAGACGATGATCGCGTCCGCACCGGTTTTCGCCGCCATCTGTGCGTCCTCGACATCCAGGATGCCCTTGATGATCAGCTTGCCGCCCCAGCGCTCCTTGATCCAGGCGACATCGTCCCAGGAGAGCTTTGGGTCGAACTGTTCGTTTGTCCATGCGCCGAGCGAGGCCAGGTCTGAGACGTTCTTGGCATGGCCATGGATGTTGCGGAAGGTGCGGCGCTGGGTGTGCAGCATGTCCCAGCACCAGCGGGGGCGCATGGCCATCTGGAAAAGGTGCTTGGGTGTCAGCTTCGGCGGGGCCGACAGGCTGTTGCGGATATCCTTGTGACGCTGGCCAAGAAGCTGGAGGTCGGCGGTCAGTACGAGCGCCGAGCACTTGGCGGCGCGGGCGCGTTCGATCAGGTTGATGACGAAGTCGCGGTCGCGCATCACGTAAAGCTGGAACCAGAACGGGCGCCTGGTCACGGAGGCAACGTCCTCGATCGAGCAGATGCTCATGGTCGACAAGGTGAAGGGAACGCCAAATTCCTCGGCTGCCTGAGCCGCCAGCATTTCGCCGTCGGCATGCTGCATGCCGGTCAGACCGGTCGGCGAAAGGGCTACCGGCATCTTCACCTTCTCGCCGATCATCGTCGTTTCCAGCGATCGATTGCTCATGTCGACCAGAACGCGCTGGCGCAGCTTGATGCGGGAAAAGTCGCTCTCGTTCGCGCGATAGGTCGATTCCGTATAGGAGCCGCTATCGGCATAATCGAAGAAGAGTTTTGGCACACGGCGCCGCGCCAGGCGCTTAAGATCGGAGATTTCGAGAAGATTGACCATCGGACCCGCCTTGGAACTAGTTGTCATAGAGACCTAGCACGGGCCCGGAAGGCTTGTGAATGGGGCGAGGGCCGGGAGGTAAAGATTTTTTACCTGTTGCCTCGTCTGCTCCCGGCATCCCCAATTGGGGCTATCGGTGCACACTGCGCCCTTCGCGGCGCAGATGGATCATCTGTGCCGTCAGCCCGACGACCAGCACGGCTGCAATTGCCGCTTGGGCTCCCAGGAGAATTGGTGAATTCAGGTCGGTGACGATCGGGTGGCCATCAGGCACGCGGCGAAGGGTTTCGCTGACAGCCGGCACCATCAGCAGAAACGCCGTGAGGCTCAGGAATATCGTTTCCAGATAGCGGGCTGCTCTGCCCAATGCCTGCACATGGCCAATGGCGTAACCCGCGAGCAGGAGAAGCAGCGTGACTGCGCCGATGACCGGGCTCGCTGCCTGATGGGCTACGAGGAATACCGTCAGGGAGCCCGCCAGCATCGACAGGAAATAGAGTTTACCTGCCGTGTTGCGCGGGGTGATCCGCCCGTGGCGGGCGAGCATGTAGAAGGCTAGTGGAATTGCCGGCAGGCTGCCGAGTGTATGTATCCACCCAAGGGGAGAAATTCCAAACATCTGAAGTTCCTTTGTATTTGATGCGCACGCTTGTCTTGGGATTGACGAAAATAGTCTATCTACTAGTTGGTAGCTTCGATGATCAAATGTCGGCGCGTTGCGGAAACCGCTAGGTTTTCGGCGCGAGACGTTGGAGCAGTGCGCCTTTCACGGTGCTGAAAATCTGCGGGTCGCCATAGGCGCGAGCAGACAGCATGGCTCCGTGCACGGTCGCGAGAAATGCTTCCGCCTCGTCCGCAGGTGTTGCGCTCAATGACAGGACGTCTTGCCGCACGCCGCGCTCCATGGCGCCTGTCAACCAGGCCGAAAGGGTTCTGAAGTGCGCCTTCACCTCGCTGTGGACCTCCTCGGGCAACAGTTGCGCCTCGCCGGCAAGGAGCGCGCAGACACAGAATGGCGCGGTATTGTCCAAGATGCAGGCTTCCCAATAGCCGAGATAGGCCTGCAATTGCCCCATTGGATCCGCGATATGGGCTTCGATCTTCGCCAATCCCTCTTCTGCTTCCCGGCGATAGGAGGCGACGAGTGTGCGGACCAAGTCTGCCTTGCTGGGGAAATGATGGTGGATGCTGGCCTTGCGAATGCCGACGACTTTCGAGATGTCGGCATAGCTAAAGCCATTGTACCCGCCAGCGACGATCAAGGCCCGTGCGCAATGCAGAATTTGATCCGATGTGCTCAAAAGGTTGCTCATAGCAATTGTCTACCAACTAGTAGGTTGGTTGTCAATCTATGACATTGTCGCCTTTTCAGTGTCTCTCCAGGCCTCAGAAATGCTCGCCGGAGCGGAAGGGGCCGACGCGGATGCCGGCGGCGATCAGGTAGGCGGTGGACCAGCCGATCAGCAGGAAGCCGTTGACACCCTCGAGTGCCGCCATCATGCGCCATTCCGGATGGGGGATGACATCGCCATAACCGACCGTGGAAAAGGTGACGGTCGACAAATAGAGCGCGGTCGGGAAATCATCGACGACTCCGATCAGGCTGAAGCCGGCGGCCCAGAGCCAGACCTCCGCCGTAAGCACGCAGAACACGCCGATCACCACCGTGTTCATGGCCAGGATGCGGCTGCGGTGACCGTTTAGCCGGACGCGATCGGTGATCCAGCTCATGACGTGGGTCACGGCGATCAATCCGATCGTATGGATGACGACCGTCAGGGAGATCATCAGGGTTCCGAGGGCCAGATTGACGATCAGCATGCGGCAAATATCCTCCCGCCGAAGGCCGGGCTGTTACCGGCGTAACTCCTTGCGTATCACGAATTTCAGCCCGGACCAGATCTCGTTCACGGCACAGACCTTCACATCTACGAGCCCGATTGGCAGGAAGATGCTGCGCAGCCCGTCCTCGGTGATGGTGGTCGGCATCTTCGCGGCCTTCTTCGGCCAGGAAATCCAAAGCATGCCGGCCGGGCGGAGCATGGCGCGGAGCCCGGATGCGCGGTCTTCAAGGGCGGCGCGGGCGGTTTCGAACACATGCAGGTAGTCGAGGTCCGATCCGTCCGCCCGGGAGAGCGCGTCCACGCAGCGGGCCTGCGGTATGTGGTCGGCGAGTTCACGCAGGTCCTCTGGCAGGGCGACGAACAGAGCGGCGAATTCGGGCTTCAGTCCGAGTCTCCTCGGAAGGGGTGTGCCGGAATAGCCACTTTCGCTCATCGCCAGCCTCACATGTCCGGTCTGTGTTTTGCCGCCCGGCCCGCGACATAGGTCTCGACCACCGCGCGGTCGTCGCCGAGCGTCTGGAGCAGGAAGAGTTCTTCCGACAGGGAGGTTACCGTTTCCATCCGGAGCCGCATGGCCGGTGTCGCGGCCGCGTTCAGCACGACGAGGTCGGCGTCGGTGCCGGGGTCCAGCGTGCCGATGCGCTCAGTAAGGTCGAGCGCGACGGCGTTGCCGAGCGTCATGTGGTAGAAGCTTTCGAGCGGGTTCAGCCGTTCGCCGAGCAATTGCTGGATCTTGTAGGCCTCGTCCATGGTCTTCAGCATGGAATAGCTGGAACCGCCGCCGATATCGGTGGCGACGGCGACGGTTACCGGCTTGTCGCGACGCTTCATCGCCTGCAGCGGGAAGAGGCCAGAGCCGAGGAAGAGGTTGGAGGTCGGGCAGTGGACTGCCACCGCGCCGCTTTGCGCCATGGCGTCGGCCTCGCGGTCGGAGAGGTGGATGGCGTGGCCGAACAGCGCCTTCTTGCGCAGCAGGCCGTAGCGGGCATAGATGTCGGTATAGTCGATGGCGTCGGGAAAGAGTTCGCAGGTATAGCGGATTTCGTCGTGGTTTTCCGACAGATGCGTCTGGATGTGCAGGTCTGGGAATTCTTCCGCCAGCTTTTGCGTCATCGCCATCTGCTGCGGCGTCGAGGTGATGGCGAAGCGCGGGGTGATGGCGACGTGGTTGCGGCCCTTGCCATGCCACTGCTCGATCACGGCGCGGGTCTCGTCATAGCCGAGTTGCGGCGTGTCCAGCAGGCCCTGAGGGGCGTTGCGGTCCATCATCACCTTGCCGCCGATCATCAGCGTGCCGCGCTTCAGGCTTTCGGCAAAGAAGGCGTCGGCGGAGGTCTTGTGCACCGAGCAATAGGCGACCGCCGTGGTCGTGCCGTTGCGCAGGAACTCGTCGAAGAAATGGGTGGCGATGCGCTCAGCATGCGCGCTTTCGACGAAGCGGCATTCCTCGGGGAACGTATAGGTGTTCAGCCATTCCAGCAGGTTGGCGGCATAGGAGGCGATCACCTGCATCTGCGGGAAATGCACATGGCAGTCGATGAGGCCGGGCAGGATGAGATGCGGACGGTGGTCGATCTCGGGCGTATCGGCGCCGGCCTTCGGCTTGACGTCGGCATAGGGGCCGACCGCCTTGATGACACCACCTGCGATCAGCAGGGCGCCATCGCTTTCATAGAGAAAGCTTTCCTTGTCCGTCGCATTCTCGGGTGCGCGGCGGAAGGAGAGCAGACGGCCACGGATCAGTGTTTCGGTCATTTTCACTTGCCTTCGACCGTCGTCTCGAACCAGGCGACCAGCAACTGGCGCTCCTCGTTCGAGAGGTCGGTGATGTTGCCAGGCGGCATGGCATGGCTGCGGCCGGCCTGGATGTAGATTTCGCGAGCATGGGCGGCGATCTCGCCGTCGGTCTCGAGTTTCACGCTCTTCGGCGCGCGCACGACGCCTTCCCAGACGGGTTCGCTAGCATGGCACATGGAGCAGCGGCTTTGTACGACGTCGCGCACTGCGGAGAAATGCACGTTTTCGACAAAGGTCTTTTCCCGTGCGGAGAGCGAGACTTCGGTTTCGCCGGTCAGCACCTTGGGCACGGTCGACAGCCAGATGATGACGATGAAGATCAGCACGGTGACCAGCCAGGTCCAGGTTGGCTGGCCTTTGCGGGCATGCGTCGTGTTGAACCAGTGGCGGATAGTGACGCCCATCAGGAAGACCAGGGCTGCGATGATCCAGTTGAACTTCGTGGCGAAAGCCAGCGGGTAGTGGTTCGACAGCATGAAGAAGATGACGGGCAAGGTCAGGTAGTTGTTGTGCAGCGAGCGCTGCTTGGCAATCATGCCGTATTTGGCGTCGGGCGTGCGGCCGGCGAGCAGGTCGGCGACAACGATCTTCTGGTTCGGGATGATGATCATGAAGACATTGGCCGACATGATCGTCGCGGTAAACGCGCCGAGATGCAGGAAGGCGGCGCGGCCGGTGAAGACCTGGGTGTAGCCCCAGGCCATGGCGACCAGCACGATGTAGAGAAAGACCATCAGACCCCAGGTGTTCTTACCAAGCGGCGACTTGCAGAGCAGGTCGTAGCAGATCCAGCCGACGCCTAGCGAGGCAAGCGATAGACAGATGGCCTGCCAGGGTTCGATGTCGAGCAGGGTGCGATCGATGAGGAAGAGATCGGCGCCGCCATAGTAGACCACGCAGAGCAGGGCGAAGCCCGAGAGCCAGGTGGCATAGCTTTCCCATTTGAACCAGGTGAGGTGTTCGGGCATCGAGGCCGGCGCGACGAGATATTTCTGCACATGGTAGAAGCCGCCGCCATGCACCTGCCATTCCTCGCCATGCACGCCGTGGGGCAGGCCCGGGCGCTTCACCAGGCCAAGGTCAAGCGCGATGAAATAAAAGGACGAGCCGATCCAGGCGATGGCGGTGATGACGTGCAGCCAGCGCACGGCAAAGGAGAGCCATTCCCAGGCAATGGCGAATTCATACATGCAATATCCCTTTCTTCCCCGAACGAGATACCTTGCAAAAACTTTGGGATGAAGGAAAGGGCGCGATGCGGGACGGGGCTACTTTGTTCAGCTGTTTTGTGCGTCGCACAAATCCTGCCCGTCACTTCCTGCATTTGTCCTAATATAGTGGTTCTGCTAGATTTGGCCCTTGATGCTGCCGGATGGGGAGGGACATGGCGAACCGGCGGCCTGCCCTGAAGGAGGTGCGTCGATGCGCAGCATGATTACAGGCATTCTTCTTGTCTATTCGTCTTGTGTTTACGCCCATGAGCCCAAGAGCGGCTGGCAATATGATGCCTTCTGCTGCAACGGCAACCAGCATACCGGTGATTGCCAGATGATTCCCTCGCAGAGCGTCCGGATCATCAAGGACGGCTATCTGCTGACGCTTGGTCCGGGAGAGCACCGGCTGGTCACGCGCCGGCATATCTTCAACGTGCCGCAGGTGACGACGCGCCGTTCCGAAGATAGCGAATATCATCTTTGCCTTTATCCGAACGAGGATACGCTGCGCTGTTTCTATGCGCCCGACATGTCGTTCTGAACTGTCTTGAGTGGTAGTGGCGGGGCCAATGTCGAGGCCATCTCGTCATTGGCAAGAGCCTTGTCGATCCAGGCCTGGAAGGCGCGGATCTTTGGCGAATTGCGCCGCGCGTGCGGGTAGACCATCCAGATGGGTGCCTGTGCCGCGCAGGTCAGCGGAAACGGCTGCAGCAGGCGACCCGATGCCAGTTCGTCACGGAAGAAGAATGGGCTGATAATGGCCACACCCTGTCCGGCGATCGCAGCGCTTGCCTCAAGATCCTGCGCCTCGAACGTGTTCATGCTGTTGCCCTTAAGGGCAAGGTTCTGGATACCGGCTGCGTTGAACCACTCCTTCCACCAATGATCATCCGGGCTGATGATCGGCAGCTTCATCAGGTCTGACGGCTGGTGAACGCCGCCAATGCTGTCGGCCAGCTTCGGGCTGAGCATGGGCGTGTATGTCGCACGGATCAACTGGTGGCTGACAAGGCCCGGCCACGGCCCGTCGCCCCAGCGGATCGCAATATCGGCGCCGTCGCGGGCGAAATCGGTCATCTTGTTGACCCGTAGCAGGCGAACGGCAATGTTCGAATGGTCGAGTTGAAACGATCCGAGGTGTTTCGCCAGCCATTGCGTGGCGAAGGTCGGGATCGAGTGGATTTCCAGCGTTTCGCTTGAGGCGTGGCGGGCCGAGGCGACCGCGTCGACCAACAGGCCGAAGGCTTCGCCGACCTTTGGCAGTAGCCTTGCGCCGGTTTCGGTCAGTTCGATCTGCCGTGGTCTGCGCAGGAACAGCATCTCGCCAATATTGTCCTCCAGCAATTTGATCTGGTAGCTCACGGCAGTCTGGGTCATGCCGAGTTCTTCGCCTGCGCGGGTAAAGCTGCCCAACCGGCCGACCGCCTCGAAGACGCGCAGGGCATTCAGCGGGAACTGTTTCGACAGTTTCATGGATAAGCTCTCTTTATGTGTCGGCGCGGAAATTGAATTGGATCCGTGCTGCAACCGCAGTCATTGTGCACCCAATGCAGCCGTTTAGGCAACGGCATCTGGAGGCAAGGATGACATCGCTAATCAAATCGCAATGGCAGTTCGTCAGCCCGTCTTTTTCCAGTCTTCGAAGGGTGCTATGCCGTATTCTCGCGGCCGACCACATGGCAATCGACAACCTGCCGGAGGCTCTGCGTCAAGATATCGGGCTCGAGGAAGGACGACCATCACGGAGCCGATCCAAGGCTTTCTGGTCGGGCAACCGTCGTCTGATCGATACGATCAGGACCGGGCCTCTGTGAGGTATCGTAATTGTATTCAATGAGTTGGTGTGCAAAGCTCTGGTTCTGAATCGAGTGCTTGAAGTGCTGATTCAACCAAGCAGGGTCGCCAGCAATTCGGCTGCCACCATGGCCGCGATAACCGGCGGGCGCTTGTCCTTGACGGCACTGCCGCCAATCGGCAGCACAAGGCGCTCAAGGTCCGCGGCATCTGCGTGTTCACGGATCAGCCAGCGGGAGAAGGTGGCGCGCTTGGTGGCCGAGCCGATCATGCCGACATAACGCAGATCCGGGCGAGCCAGTGCCTGTCGGGCGATCAGGAAATCCAATGCGTGATCATGGGTGAGGATGACCGCCGCACCTCCTTCTGGAAGTCTTGCGATTTCCGCTTCTGGCATGGCAACACGGCGAAACACGATGCCTTCGGGCACGTGGCCATCGATATCCGCGCGCGTGTCGATCAGCGTGACGTTGAACGGAAGGGGCGCCAGCGCCGCGGCCAGGGCGAGGCCGACATGGCCTGCGCCATAGATATGGATCTCGGGCCGGCGCTCTCGTGCCGCTTCCTCGCGCGCCAGCAGGTCGGCACGCGCCTGTGCGTCGAGGTTGGTCAGGGTGAGGACGACACGGCCGCCGCAGCACTGGCCGATCTCCGGGCCGAGCGGTATGTCGAGCGTTGCCGATGCTTCGTCGGCCGCCAGCATGGCGCGCGCCTTTTCGATGGCGAGAAATTCCATATGCCCGCCGCCGATGGTGGCGTAAACGGTAACCGGGGCGACCAGCATGAAGGCGCCGGTCTCGCGTGGGGTCGAGCCCTTGGCATCGGTGACCTTGACGAGCACGAGGGCGGGATGGGTGGAGAGGAAGTGATCCACGGACATGCACCTCAACCGCCTGCCGGCACCTTCTCCCCGCTTACGGAGAGAAGGGCGAGTGCCGCAACGGTTCCATTCCCTCGCCCCGCTTGCGGGGAGGGGGGCAGGATGAATGGTAAAAGCAGCGCCCTCATCTCCCCCTCAACCGCTCCACCGCCATCAGCACCCGTTCCGGGGTTGCCGGTGCGTCGAGCCTCGGGCAGATCTTGTAGTCGGCGACGGAGGCGACGGCCATGGACAGGGCTTCCAGCACCGAGATCGCCAGCATGAAGGGTGGTTCGCCGACCGCCTTGGAACGGCCGATGGTCGGCTCCGCATTGACCGACCAGTCGGCCAGACGGGTGTTGAAGATCTTCGGGCGGTCGGAGGCGAGCGGGATCTTGTAGGTCGAGGGGGCGTGGGTGCGCAGCCGGCCCTTGCCGTCCCACCACAGTTCCTCGGTCGTCAGCCAGCCCATTCCCTGGACAAAGCCGCCCTCGATCTGGCCGATGTCGATCGCAGGGTTGAGCGAGCGGCCGACATCGTGGAGGATGTCGGTGCGGTCCATCAGATATTCGCCGGTCAGCGTGTCGATCGAGACCTCGGAACAGGACGCGCCATAGGCATAGTAATAGAAGGGCGTGCCGCGCCCGGCGGCGCGGTCCCAGTGGATCTTCGGAGTCTTGTAGAATCCGGCCGCTGATAGCTGGACGCGGGCGAAATAGGCCTGCCTGACGAAATCACCAAAGGCAAATTCCTGAACGCCGACGCGTACGCGGTTCGGCAGGAACTCTACGTCAGACGCGGCGACCTGATATTTTTCCGCGCCGAAGGCGATCAGCCTTTCCTTGATCTGGCGCGCCGCATCATAGGCTGCCATGCCGTTGAGGTCCGAGCCGGAGGAGGCGGCCGTCGCCGAAGTGTTGGGCACCTTGCCGGTCGTTGTCGCAGTGATCTTGACCGTGTCGACATCGACCTGGAACGCGTCGGCGACGACCTGGGCGACCTTGGTATAGAGGCCCTGGCCCATTTCCGTGCCGCCGTGGTTCAGGTGAATCGAGCCGTCCTGATAAACATGGACGAGGGCGCCGGCCTGGTTGAAGGCGGTCATCGTGAATGAGATGCCGAACTTTACCGGGGTCAGTGCTAAGCCCTTGCGGATGACCGGGCTCGTGCTGTTGAAGGCGATGATCTCGCGGCGGCGCGCCTGATAGTCGACCGAGGTTTCCAGTTCCTCGACTATGCGGGCGACGATGTTGTCCTCGACCACCTGATGATAGGGGGTGACATCGCGGCCGGAGCCGTTCGGCCCATAGAAATTGACCTTGCGGACCTCAAGCGGATCCTTGCCGAGCGCATAGGCGATTTCCTCGATGATGCGTTCACCGCCGAGCATGCCCTGTGGGCCGCCGAAGCCGCGATAGGCGGTGTTGGAGACCGTGTGGGTCTTCAGCGGCTGCGAGGTCAGCTTCACATGCGGATAGAAATAGCTGCTGTCGGCGTGAAACAGGGCGCGATCGGTGACCGGACCGGAAAGGTCGGAGGAATAGCCGCAGCGCGCGGCGAAATTGGCGTCCACCGCATGGATCCTGCCATCACGGTCGAAGGCGACATCGAAATCCATCTTGAAGTCGTGGCGCTTGCCGGTGACGCCCATGTCCTCGTCGCGGTCGGGACGGAATTTGACCGCACGCTTCAGCTTCTTTGCCGCGAGGGCCGCGAGCGCTGCAAACTGGTTGCCCTGGGTTTCCTTGCCGCCGAAGCCGCCACCCATGCGCCGTGTATTCACGGTGATGGCGTTGGAGGGGATATCCAGAACATGGCCGACGATGTGCTGGATCTCGGACGGGTGCTGGGTCGAGGACCAGATGGCGACTTCGTCGTCCTCGCCGGGAATGGCGAGCGCGATATGGCTCTCGAGATAGAAATGCTCCTGGCCGCCGATGCGCATGGAGCTTTTCAGCCGGTGCTCGGCCTTGTCCAGTTCGGTTTCCGGCGTGCCGCGCTTCAGCGTCATGCCGGGGGTGACGAGGGCGGCGCCGTTTTCCAGCGCGCCGTCGATATCGGTCCAGAAGGGCAGGTCGCGATATTCGACCTTGGCCAGACGCGCCGCCTTGCGGGCGGCGTCGCGGGTTTCGGCAATGACGGCGAAGATCGTCTGGCCGTGAAATTCCACCTTGTCGGTCGAGATCAGGGGCTCGTCGTGGCGGCCACCGGACGAGACGTCGTTGACCCCGGTGATGTCTTCGGCGGTCAGCACGCAGGCGACGCCGGGATAGGTTTTGACTGCAGACAGGTCGATCGACAGGATTTCCGCATGGGGCCGATCCGCCATGCCGAGCGCGCCGTGCAGCAGGCCTGCGGGTTCCGGAATGTCATCGATATATTCGGCACTTCCGGCGACATGCTTGTGTGCTGAATCATGCCGGAGCGACTGGTGCATCGGCCCCTTGATGTATTTGCCGGTCTCGTAGGTTGGCTTATCCATGGGATGGGCCTCCAATTTCTACCCTCCCGTTGAGGGGGAGTGTCGGAGCGTAGCTCCGGGGAGGGGTGATTTGGGGCATCCTCCACGTGTTGTTGTCGATTGAACGAGCGGGGTCGGTCACCCCCACCCGCCGCTTTGCGGCGACCTCCCCCCTCAAGAGGGAGGTGGAGAACGATCTGCGCATCACGCCTCCTCCGGTTCGAACCGGTGCAGTTCCTGCGGCGTTCCCGCGCTTTCCAGGAAAAACCGCGTGAGCAGGTTTTTCGCGGTCAGCTGACGATAGTCCGCGCTGGCGCGCCAGTCGGTCAGCGGGTGATAGTCGATGTCGAAAGCCGCCCTTGCCGCGTCGACGGCGTCCTGGGTGAACGGTTTGCCATAAAGCGCCGCCTCGACGGACCGTGCCCGTTTCGGGGTTGCCGCCATGCCGCCGAAGGCTATGCGGATATGGGTGACGATGCCGGCTGCGTCACGCTCCAGGTGGAAGGCGCCGCAGAGGGCGGAAATATCTTCGTCGCGACGCTTGGAGATCTTGTAGACCGCGACATGGCTTTCTGGTTTCGGCCGCGGCACGAAGAGGCGCTCGACGAATTCGCCGGGCTGGCGATCTTGCTTGCCGTAGTGGATGAAGAAGTCCTCGAGCGGCATTGTGCGCGTGCCCGTTGCCGAACGCAGGGTGACCGTGGCGCCAAGCGCGATCAGCACGGGTGGCGTGTCACCGATCGGTGAGCCATTGGCAACATTGCCGCCGATCGTGCCCATGTTGCGCACCTGCTGGCCGCCGATGCGTTCGATCAGCCGGGCAAAGGCCGGGATTTCCCGCCGCAGTGTCTCGAAGGCGGTGCTATAGCTGACGCCGGCACCCAGCGTAATGCCGGTATCGTCGACGATGACGTCCTGCAATTCGCCGAGATGGTTGATGAAGATAACGGGATCGAGAACGCGCATCTGCTTGGTGACCCAGAGCCCGACGTCGGTTGCGCCGGCAACGATGGTGGCCTTGGGATGGGCTGCGAGCGTCTCGGCCAGCGCTTCGACCGAACCCGGGACAACCAGCCGGCGGCCATCGCCTTCAACCCGGATCGTTTCGCGGGTCGTCAGTTCCTCAAGACGCGCGACGATGTTGGCGCGTTCGCGTTCCAGCGGATCGAAGAGGGCGGACGGGCGCATGCGGGCGACAAGCTCGGCCGCCTTGACGATCGGTTCGTAGCCGGTGCAGCGACAGAGATTGCCTTGCAGGGCGCGCTCGATCTCGGCCCGGCCCGGGTTTTCCGATGCCAACCACAGACCATAAAGCGACATGACGAAACCCGGCGTGCAGAAGCCGCATTGCGAACCATGACAGTCGACCATGGCCTGCTGCACCGGATGCAGCGTGCCGTCTCTTGTGGCAAGATGCTCGACGGTCACGACATGGGTGGCGTTGAGCGATCCGACGAAGCGGATGCAGGCGTTGACCGTTTCATAATGCAGCCTGCCGCCGGACAGCCGCCCGACCAGTACGGTGCAGGCGCCGCAATCGCCTTCGGCGCAGCCTTCCTTCGACCCGGTCAACCGGCGCTTCAGGCGCAGGAAGTCCAGCAGCGTCTCGGTCGGGTCGACGGTCGAAAGGGCGATGTCCTCGCCGTTGAGGATGAAGCGGATGCTATCTGCCATAAACGATCACTGTCTCCTGGATGTATCTGCCCGAAACGCGCTGCGCACTTGCCGGATGGTGGGCGGCGCAGCGCGATCTTTCAAGTCTATTGTGCCGTCCAGCCGCCATCTATCGAGATAGACGTGCCGGTAACCTGGGCTGCCGCGTCGCTGGCAAGATAAAGCGCGAGCGCTGCCACCTGATCCACTTCGACAAATTCCTTGGTCGCCTGAAGATGCAGCATGACATCGTTTTTCACCTGGTCCTCCGAGATGCCGCGTGCCTTGGCCGTGTCGGGGATCTGCTTTTCGACCAAAGGCGTCAGCACGTAGCCGGGGCAGATCGCGTTGACCGTAATCCCGTCGCGCGCTGTTTCGAGCGCAACAGTCTTGGTCAGGCCGAGAATGCCGTGCTTGGCGGTGACATAGGCCGACTTGAAAGGCGAAGCGACGAGGCCATGGGCGGAAGCTATGTTGATGATGCGACCTTTCTTGCGTGCCTTCATCCCGGGGATGGCAGCGCGAATCGAGTGAAAGGCGCTCGACATGTTGATGGCGATGATCAGGTCCCATTTCTCGATCGGGAACTCTTCGATCGGCGCCACATGCTGGATGCCCGCATTGTTGACAAGTACGTCGATGCCGCCGAATTCGCGATCTGCGGTGGCGATCAGGTCGGCAATTTCTGCGGGCTTCGACATGTCAGCGCCATGATAGAGCGCCCTGCCGCCCGCTTCTTCCAGCGATTGGCGGATCGTTTCGATTTCGGCCGCATCACCGAAGCCATTGATCACCACATTGGCACCTTCGGCGGCGAAGGCGCGGGCGATGCCCAGTCCAATGCCGCTGGTGGAGCCGGTTACGACGACAGTTCTTTTCATCAGATTGATCCCTTTTCGACGAATGCCGATGGATGACGGGCGTTTTGTTGCGCCCGCGAAGACAAAGGTTAGTCCCAAAGGAAGTTCCCGTGCAACGACGTTTTGCCGCAGCCGGCGAGCGCCGAGCCGTCGTGCACCGGAAATGCGACACAGTGTTCGTCGCGCACCTCTTTGCCGACGCGGGCAAAAACTCTATGTCAGTCAAATACAAACGTCATCGGAGTGTCATCGTGGAACTTGGTCTTTATACATTTGCAGACGTCGATCCGAATGCGGCCAGCAAGGGGGTGGAGGCCAAGCGTCGGGTTGACGAATTGCTTGAAGAGATCAAGCTTGCCGATGAGGTTGGACTTGATGTCTTCGGTCTTGGCGAACATCACCGCCCTGACTACATGGCGTCGTCCCCGGCGACCATTCTTGCGGCGGCGGCGGTGCAAACGAAGAACATTCGGCTTTCAAGCGCCGTGACGGTGCTGAGCTCGGATGATCCGGTACGGGTCTTCCAGCAGTTTGCCACGGTCGATCTGCTGTCGAATGGCCGTGTCGAGATGATGGCGGGCCGCGGGTCGTTCATCGAAAGCTTCCCGCTGTTCGGCTATGAACTTGAGGACTACGACCTGCTGTTTGCCGAAAAGCTGCAGTTGCTGATGGAAATCCGCGAGAACGAAGTGGTGACCTGGGAAGGCGAGACCCGCAAACCGATCAAGGGGCGTGGCGTCTATCCTCGTCCTTTGCAGGACCCATTGCCGCTGTGGATCGCCATCGGCGGCACGCCGCAATCGGCAGCGCGCGCCGGTTACCTCGGTCTGCCGCTTGCACTCGCCATCATCGGCGGCGAGCCGCATCGTTTTGCCCCGCTTTTCGATCTCTATCGCCAGAGTGCGTCCAAGGCCGGCGTCGATCCAGCAACGCTGAAAACCAGCATCAACGTGCATGGCTTCATTCACGACACGACCGAAACGGCGGCCGATATCTTCTACGCACCGCAGGCCGAGGTGATGAACCGCATCGGTCGTGAGCGCGGCTGGGGGCCGACGAACCGGGCGCATTTCGATGCGTCGCGCGGTCCGCGTGGTGCGCTGTTCGTCGGCGATCCGGAGAGTGTCGCCGAAAAGATCGTCGCCCAGCACGAAATCTTCAAGAACGACCGCTTCCTGTTGCAGATGGCGATCGGGCCGATGCCGCACAAGGAAATCATGCGTGGCATCGAGCTTTACGGCACAAAAGTCGCGCCGCTGGTGCGTCAGGCGTTGACGTCGAAGGCTTCGGCTGCGTAATCAGCCGGACTTCGAAAATAGTGTGCCGCTTGCGGCTGAAAGACCAAGATGATCGTTCAAAGCGATGAAGACCTGACGCATCTGAAAGACATCGGCCGTCTGTGTGCGGTGGCCGTCAAGACGATGGCGGCAGCGCTTGAGCCGGGGATCACCACGCGCGAACTCGACCTGATCGGACGCAAGGTGCTGGAAGACAACGGCGCACGTTCTGCGCCGGAACTCTGCTATGAGTTTCCGGGGGCGACCTGCATCAGCGTCAACGAGGAAGTGGCGCACGGCATTCCCGGTGACAGGATCATCAAGGCTGGGGATCTCGTCAACATCGACGTCTCGGCGGAAAAAAACGGCTTCTTCGGCGATACCGGCTCGTCCTTCATCGTGCCTCCGGGCACGGCGAAGATCGAACGGCTGTTGCGCGATGGCAAGCGGGCACTGTGGGTCGGGCTCAATCAGGTCAAGACCGGCCAGCCGATGGCCAATATCGGCAATGCGATCGGGACGTTCGCCAAGAAGAACCGCTATACGCTGATCCAGAATCTGGCCAGCCACGGCGTCGGTCATTCGCTGCACGAGGAGCCGAAGGAGCTATCGACCTGGCCTGATCCGGACGAGACGCGGATCATGGAGGATGGTCTGGTCTTTACCATCGAGCCTTTCCTGTCGCTCGGCGGCATCTGGGCCGAGGACGGCGAAAAGGATAACTGGACGCTGTTCAGCGAGCCGAGTGCGCCGACGGTTCAGTTCGAGCACACGATCGTGGTGACCCGCAACGGGCCACTGGTGCTGACGCTGGCGGACTGAGTTGCGGGCATAGCGCTGCCTTGATCGGCATGCCGGCCCCTTCTTCCCATCGAGGGGAAGAAGGATCATTTTCTATCGCGCCCTTTCCCTTTGCCTGATTGCTGGGAGAGGGTGCAGTATCGGTTGCCGGCCGTCGGCTTCGATGTGCAGATCGCGCAGAGGATGCGTTACGCCGAGAAGCCGATCGTTATCCCCTTCTTGCGGAAGAAGGATTGCATGATCTTGCGGCCCTGGCGATTGGACTGGGCGAGCTTTGCGGGTTCGAATACGGCTTCCTTCACACCTTCCTTTGCCATGGCGGCCTTGAGGGCGGTGACGTGGAGGTCCAGATCTTCGTTATCGTTGTTGATCGACACGTAGATGTTGTCGATCGCCTGTTGCAGGGTCAGGTCGCTCATGGTGGTGCTCCTTGGATATTTGCCTCTCCACTAGCGAATTCTGTCGCAAGAGCAAGCCGGTGTTTGCGAAACTGCCGTTTGCGGAACCGTCTGCCATTCGGTTCCCGCATTCAAGTCTGTGAAGGATGGCATCAGCAATACTCGTTTGTCGCTTGCTTGTTGCGATGCGATAAGCGGCGCCATGCATGATACAAGTCCGAAAGACGTCAATCTCGCCAAGACAGCGATCGCCGGCGCACTGGCCATGGCCGCTGCCATGGGCTTCGGACGTTTCGTCTTCACCCCGATCCTGCCGGGCATGATCAGCGGCCTTCCGCTTTCCTCTTCGGATGCCGGGCTGATCGCCGCCGGCAATTTTGTCGGATATCTCGTCGGTGCGGTGCTTGCTGCCTATGGCTGGGCGACCGGTCGTGAGCGGAAAATCGGCCTCGGCGCACTTGCCGCAAGCTCGTTGCTGCTGGTGGCGATGGGCGTGGCCAGTGATGTTGCGGTGTTCATTCTCATCCGCTTTGCAGCCGGCGTCGCCAGCGCCTTTTCGATGATCTTCATCTCGTCGATCGTGCTGGCACATGCCGCGGCGCGCGGCAGTGAAACAACACAGACGGTGCATTTCGGCGGCGTGGGCTTCGGTATCGCACTCTCCTCCCTCGTCGTCTTTATCGCCTCGAAGCTCAGCCAGCCGGGTGCGGCGGCCTGGCGGATCGACTGGCTTTACAGCGCCGGCGTGACGCTGGTGCTTCTTGCGATTGCCTGGTGGCTGTTTCCGCAGGCTCCGTTGCGAGCGGGCGGGCCTGCTGCCGAGCCGAAACTTGTCTGGCGGCGGCCACTAATTCTGCTGACCCTCTCCTACGGGTTGTTCGGCTTCGGATACGTGGTCACGGCAACCTTCATCGTCACCATGGCGCGGATGTCGAATGCCGGGCCGTTCATCGAGTTTCTCAGCTGGTTCGTGACGGGGATTGCGGCTGCCGCTTCCCTCTTCCTCTGGCGACCGGTGATGGTGCGGATCGGCCTGTTTGCCGCCTATGGCGCGGCGCTGTTGATCCAGTCGTTCGGGGTAGCGGCAACCGTCGCCCTGCCTGTGTCGGCGGCACCGCTGGTCGGCGGGTTGCTGCTCGGCCTGACATTCATGACCGTCACGGCCTATGGCCTGAGGCTCGGCCGGGTGCTTGCACCCGAGAGCCCGCGCCGGGCGCTGGCGCTGATGACCGCTGCCTTCGGAATCGGCCAGATCATCGGCCCGGTGGTTGCCGGGACATTGGCCGAACGCAGCGGCAGCTTTGCCGCGCCGACGCTGGTGGCGGCGGCCGTGCTGGCCGTGTCGTTCCTGCTGGTCCTGCCGCTGGTTCGTCACCACGCTGAAAAATGAAGGTTTGGTAACTGTGAATAGCTGCGGGTAATTCCGCCACATTTAGGCGATGGCATTGCTGGTGTTGAGGTTCTGCCCTAGGTTCGGCGCACCTCCAAGTCTGTCCCGACACCTCACGAAAGCAGCCTTCCGTGTTTCAATCCTTCTTCCCGAAGCCCAAGCTATTCTTCTCCTCCTTCGTTGTCTGGACCCTTCTTTCTGTTCTCGTCTGGTATTTTTTCGGCGAGCAGATGGGCGCAGCCGTAGGCCTTCCGCCTCCGCCGGCCGATGCCGAGCCGATCATCAACCTCAGCTTCTTCCTGACGAACTCCTATTTGTGGTTCTACATCTATGCTGCGGTCTGGTCGGTTGCCTTCGGCCTGTTCTGGCAGTTCTATGCCAAGGACCATCCATGGCGGTTCTGGTCGATCTGGGGCACGATGTTCATCATCTTCGCCACCTATTTCGACGTGCAGGTCTCGGTTCTGCTGAACAACTGGCGGCGGCCCTTCGGCGACCTTCTGCAGAATGCGCTGCAGGGTAAGCCGGGTATCACGACCGGGGACTTCTACAGCCTGATGATCACGTTCTGGAGCATCGCCTTCCTGAACGTCTTCGTTTTCGTCATCGTCCGCTTCTTTGTCAGCCACTACATCTTCCGCTGGCGCACGGCGATGAACGAATACTACATGTCGAAATGGCAGAAGTTGCGTCACATCGAAGGTGCCTCGCAGCGTGTCCAGGAGGATACGATGCGTTTTGCCTCGACCTTCGAGGGCCTCGGCGTCAGCCTGATCGATGCGGTGATGAACCTCATCGCCTTCCTGCCGATCCTCTTCGTGCTGTCCAGCTACGTCACCGAGTTGCCGATCATCGGCGCGGTTCCGCACAGCCTGTTCTGGCTCGCCTTGATCTGGTCGGTGTTCGGCACGGCGCTTCTGGCGCTCGTCGGTATCAAGCTTCCGGGCCTTGAATTCCGCAACCAGCGGGTCGAGGCGGCGTACCGCAAGGAACTCGTCTACGGCGAGGACAACGCAAATCGGGCCCAGCCGCTGACCATCGCGGAGTTGTTCTCGAATGTCCGGAAAAACTATTTCCGGCTCTATTTCCACTACACCTACTTCAACCTGGCGCGTTCCTTCTACGGTCAGGCCGACGCGCTGTTCCTGATCTTCATGCTGGTTCCGACCATCGTGGCGGTGAAGATCACCTATGGTATCTATCAGCAGATCGCCACGGCCTTCGGACAGGTGTCGAACTCGTTCCAGTATCTGGTCAATGTCTGGCCGACGATCGTCGAGTTGCTTTCGATCCACAAGCGTCTGCGTGCCTTCGAAGCGGCGATCGACAACGAGCCGTTGCCGGAAATCGACCAACGGTATCTGGAGCGGGAAGCCGACGAGGGCGAGATGGGTGCGAACCGTCCCTGATCGGGGACGGTCGCCAGACACGCAATCTGCGTTTCAGAATGACGAAGTGGCCGGTTCCCGGCCACTTTGCTTTTGCAGCATGTCGATGGCTTCGGAATAGGTGACGCAGGCAACGTCCGGCTTGTTGCAGACCTCGCCGACAAGGCGCTCCATGGCGGCCCAGTAGGCGCCGCCGTTCATCTCGACGAAATGCAGGCCGATCTGCAAGGGGATACGGTCGCCATTATACTGTCGGTCGAAAGCGGCGCGGAAGGCGTCATAGCTGCGCGCCTCAAATTCGGCTGCCTTGCTCGGATGATCGATGCCAGCGGAATGGCGGATGAAGAGATTGTAGTCCATGGCTACGATGCGGCGCTGCCGGGGACCTTCAGGGATCAGTGGCAGTCCAAAACGTGTCACCTCTCCTTCGAGCGTGGGCAGCAGCGGATCGCGTGTTACAGGACTGGCGTCATAGCGGAAGCCATGGTCCCGTTCGGCGTCGTAAAGGCTGTTGGGCGCCGAGAGATAGGGCGCGCGAAAACCAACGATACCCGTGGCGACAAACTCCGCCCATGCCGCGGGTTCCCGATCGGCAAGACCGTTGTCCTTCCAGGCGTTGGCGAGGACGCGGTCGAAGGATGTCATTTCGGTCAGCCAGTCCTGTTTGGACCAGTCCTTACCGTCGAAATGGCCGCAGGTATGGTTGGCGATCTCGTGGCCTTCGAGGTGGGCGCTCCAGACATTGTCGAGCCGCGCCGTCACATCGGCGACAGTGGGGGCAAAGCCGATATTGGATCGGCCGGCCTTCTTGCCTGGTCCCTTGTAGGTACTCGAACGCTCGCGAGGGATCAGCGTGGTGCAGGAGAGAAAATAGGTGAAGCGGGCATTGGAACGCTTCGCGATGGCGCGGCTGCGTTCCCAGAGCCGATTGTCATGGGCGCCGTCGAAGGAGATGAGCAGCAATTGCTTCGACTTTTGTTGGCTTTCGCTGACGTCCGGTGCTGCGCCGATTGTCGCAGGGCCATGCGGCTCGGCAGCGACGGTTGTCGCGGTGAGGGCAAGGGAAATGGCGAACATCGAACGCAACATGCTTTGGCCTGACAAAAATCAAAGCAGGCGTCCTTTCATCCAAATGCGGCGAAGCTTTGAACGGACTGGAATTTCACCACGCGGACCAGTAAGGCTTTGCCATTCTCAATCGAAAGGTTCTTGCAGATGACGCTTCTGATTCTCGGTATCATCCTGTTCATAGGCGTCCACATGATCCGCGTCGTCGTTCCGGGCTTTCGCCAGGCGATGATTGCAAAACTGGGACGCGGCGGATGGGGCGGGCTGCATTCGGTCCTGAGCATCGGCTCGCTGGCCGTGCTGGTCTGGGGCTATGCGGCGGCACCGATCGTCAATCTGTGGTTCCCGCCGATGGGCATGAACCATCTGACCGTCACGCTGATGCTGTTTGCCTCGATCTGTCTGGTTGCCGGCCTGCTGCCGGCCGGTCACATCGCCATGAAGACCAAGCATCCGGTGGTGCTGGCGGTAAAGATCTGGGCGCTGGCGCATCTGCTGTCGAACGGCGATCTTCGCTCGGTGCTGCTGTTTGTCGCGTTTCTCGCCTGGGGCGTCGTGTTGCGGATCAACTACAAGCGCCGTCTGCGGGCCGGCGAGATCGTGCCTCAGGCATTCGTGTCGGTCAGGTTCGACGCCTATGCCGTGGTCGGCGGCATCGCGCTTTGGGCGCTGATCACCTTCTGGCTGCACGAGATCTTGATCGGTGTTGCACCGCTTGCCATGTGAGCCTGAAGTCTTTTGACGGTTTTCCCCTTACAAGCGGGCAAAAATCGGTTAGAAGGCCGCTCACGCAGTGAAATGCATGGAAAGGCCGGCAGTGTCCGGGAATGAGTATGGTTGACAACAACGACAGCTTTATCCGCGAAGTGAACGAGGAGCTGCGCTCCGACCAGGTGCGCAATGCCTGGAAGCGCTACAGCCGGTTCATCATCGCCGCCGCGGTGCTGATCGTTGTCGGCACAGCCGGTCACCGGCTGTGGAACCATTGGCACTCGACCCAGGCTTCGGATGCCGGCGACAAGTTCCTGGCGGCGCTCAGCCTTGCGGACCAGGGCAAGAATGACGAGGCGGAAGCTGCCTTGAAGGCGCTCGAGCAGGATGGCTATGGCGCCTATGGCGTGCTTGCCCGTTTTCGGGCTGCAACAGTTCTCGGCCAGAAGGGTGACCAGGCTGCGGCGGTTTCGTCGTTCCAGGCCATCAGTCAGGATACATCCGTGCCGGAGATCATCCGCAACACGGCCAAGATCCGTGCCGCCTGGCTGCTGGTCGATGCCGGCACTTATGAGCAGGTTTCGGCTGAGGTCGAAGCCATGGCAACGCCGACCAATGCCCTGCGCCACGGCGCACGCGAAGCGCTCGGTCTTTCCGCTTACAAGGCTGGCGACATGACCCGGGCCCGCGAATGGTTCGAACAGATCACCGAGGATGCCGAGGCGCCGCGCAATGTTGCGAACCGCGCCCAGATGCTTCTCGACAACATCACGGCTTCCGGCAAGGCGCCGTAAGCCAGCTTGGGCGCATGCGCCCGGAAGGACGAAGTTTCATGAGTTTCACCGTCGCCATCGTCGGGCGCCCGAATGTCGGCAAGTCGACGCTGTTCAACCGTCTGGTTGGCAAGAAGCTGGCGCTTGTCGATGACACGCCGGGGGTCACGCGCGACCGGCGTCCGGGCGATGCCAAGCTCGTGGACCTGCGTTTCACCATCATCGATACCGCCGGTCTGGAAGAGACTGGTCCCGATACGCTCGAAGGCCGCATGCGCGCCCAGACCGAAATGGCGATCGACGATGCGGATCTGACGCTGTTCGTGGTCGATGCCAAGTACGGCCTGACGCCGCTCGACAAGACATTTGGCGAACTGCTGCGTCGTCGTGGCAAGCCGGTGGTTCTGGTGGCCAACAAGTCGGAAGCCAAGGGTTCCGACGGCGGTTTCTATGACGCCTATACGCTCGGGCTTGGCGAACCGGTTCCGATCTCGGCCGAACATGGCCAGGGCATGATCGATCTGCGCGATGCCATCGTCGAGGCAATCGGCGAGGACGTGGCCTTCCCGGAAGAGATCGAAGAGCCGGAAACCGATGTCGACCTTCGCGACGACGAGGAATTCGACGAAGACTACGAGCCGGAATACGACGACAGCAAGCCGCTGCGCGTGGCGATCATCGGTCGCCCCAATGCCGGAAAGTCGACACTGATCAACCGTTTCCTCGGCGAAGACCGTCTTTTGACGGGACCGGAAGCCGGCATTACCCGCGACAGCATCTCGGTCGAGTGGGACTGGCGCGGCCGGATGATCAAGATGTTCGACACCGCCGGCATGCGCAAGAAGGCGCGCGTCCAGGAGAAGCTCGAGAAGCTTTCCGTGGCGGATTCGCTGCGCTCGATCCGCTTTGCCGAAACCGTCGTGATCGTCTTCGATTCGACCATTCCGTTCGAAAAGCAGGATCTGCAGCTGGTGGATCTTGTGATCCGCGAAGGCCGCGCTGCGGTTCTCGCCTTCAACAAATGGGACCTCGTCGAGGATCCGCAGGCGTTTCTGGCAGACCTGCGCGAAAAGACCGAGCGTCTCTTGCCGCAGGCGCGCGGTATCCGTGCGGTTCCCATGTCCGGCCAGACCGGCTATGGCCTCGACAAGCTGATGCAGGCGGTGATCGATACCGACCGCGTGTGGAACCGCCGCATTTCGACAGCCAGGCTCAATCGCTGGCTCGACAGCCAGCAGATCCAGCATCCGCCACCGGCCGTCTCCGGGCGCCGTCTGAAGCTGAAATACATGACGCAGATCAAGGCTCGCCCGCCGGCATTCATGATTTCGTGCACGCGGCCGGAAGCTGTTCCGGAAAGCTATATCCGCTACCTGACGAACGGACTGCGAAATGATTTCGAGATGCCGGGCGTTCCGATCCGCATCCATTTCAAGGCGAGCGACAACCCGTTCGAAAATCGCAAGAGAAGGCGCTAACCGCGCTTGCTAGACGGCATCGGCATCGGCAGATCTTGTGCCGAGCCGTTGCCGCAGGCCGCGTTTGCGCCTCTGCGTTCTAGCTTCCACGACATTGTCGAAGAACTGTTCCGTTGCCGCCTGCCAGGAATAGGTTTCAGCCAGTGCCCGGGCTGCCTCCGGTGACGCCTGCAAGGCGCTGAGGCAGGCAACCAGCAGATCATCGTCGAGGGCGCCGGCTGTCGAGCCTTGCGGAATGATGTCGACGGGACCCGTCACTGGATAGGCTGCGACCGGAACACCGGATGCCAGCGCTTCGAGGATCGTGTTGCCGAAAGTATCCGTTTTCGAAGGGAAGACGAAGACGTCCGCCTCGGCATAGGCGCGGGCGAGGTCGTCGCCATGCTTGACGCCGGTGAAATGCACATCCGGATAACGGGCCTGCAATTCGGCGCGGGCTGGACCATCGCCGACCACCACTTTCGAACCGGGCAGATCGAGATCGAGGAAGGCCGAGAGGTTTTTCTCCACCGCGACCCGACCGACTGTCATGAAGATCGGGCGGGGCAGGCCGAACGGCTTTTCGCTTTTCAGGCGCGGATGGAAGTTCCGGGTGTCGATGCCGCGGCTCCACAGGCAGAGGTTTTTTACGCCAAGGCCCACAAGTTCCCGCCGCAGACTTTCGGTTGCCACCATGCAGGCGCCGCCGCGATTGTGGAACCAGCGCACATAGGCATAGAGCCAGGATGCGCGGATCGGCAGTCGGGCCGCGACATATTCCGGAAAACGGGTGTGGTAGCTGGTGGAAAACGGCTGCTTATTACGGATGCACCAATGCCGGGCCATCAAGCCGAGCGGGCCCTCGGTCGCGATATGCACATAGTCCGGCTGCTGGCTCTTTATCATCCGCCCCACCTGTCCCGGCGTGGCGAGCGACAGACGGATTTCCGGGTAGGTCGGCATGGGGACGCTCGAGAACGGCTCGGGCGTGACCATGCTAACGGTGACGCCCATCTTGACAAGTTCACGATTGGTATTTTCGATCGAGCGCACCACGCCGTTCACCTGCGGGTGCCAGGCATCGGTGACGATGGTCAGTCTCGGCATGGCGGATCGCATTTTCCGGAATCGCATCACGGGGTTGGAGCGATTCCTGCAAGTTTTTCCTGCAAACGATATGGCGGTGGAACATTACAGCCTGATGTCAGTCTTTACGGGACTGCCGAATTGTCGCTCGCGCAGCCGATATGCTCACCTATAGTGAGCCGACCGCCATCGGCCGCTGATTCCCGCCAGAAGGATTGTTCCATGACCAAGACCACCTCCAAGACTGCAGCCACGGCAACCAATCAGGACTGGTGGCGCGGGGCGGTGATCTATCAGGTCTATCCGCGTTCCTTCCAGGATACCAATGGCGACGGCATCGGTGACATCAAGGGCATCACGGAGCGGCTGCCCTATATCGCTTCGCTCGGTGTCGATGCGATCTGGCTGTCGCCCTTCTTCACCTCGCCGATGGCGGACATGGGTTATGACGTGTCGGACTACTGCGATGTCGACCCGATGTTCGGAACGCTGGCCGATTTCGACGCGATGATGAAGGAGGCGCATCGGCTGGGGCTGAAGGTGATGATCGACCAGGTGATCTCCCACACATCCGACCAGCATCCGTGGTTCAAGGAGAGCAGAGCCAGCCGCGACAATCCAAAAGCAGATTGGTATGTCTGGGCTGCGGCAAAACCGGATGGCACGGCGCCGAACAACTGGCTTTCCGTTTTCGGTGGACCGGCATGGGAGTGGGATGGTGTCCGCAAGCAATATTTCATGCACAACTTCCTTGGTTCCCAACCCGACCTCAATTTCCACAACAAGGAAGTGCAGAAGGCGCTTCTGGAAACGGTGAAGTTCTGGCTCGATCGGGGCGTCGACGGATTTCGGCTCGATACGGTGAACTACTACTTCCACGACAAGGAGTTGCGCGACAACCCGCCGCATGCGCCCGATAGCGATGAGGCGGGGCTGGATGCGCCCGATGTCAACCCCTATGGCATGCAGAGCCATCTTTACGACAAGACGCAACCGGAGAATATTGAATTCCTCAAGCGTTTCCGGGCACTTCTGGACCAGTATGAAGGTCGAACGACCGTTGGCGAAGTCGGCGATGGCGCACGGTCGCTGAAAACCGTGGCGGCCTATACCGCCGGCGGCGACAAGCTGCATATGTGCTACACCTTCGATCTGCTCGGCCCCGATTTTACTCCGTCGCATATCCGCCACTGCGTGCAGTCGTTCCAGAGCCAGGTGGCTGATGGCTGGGTGTGCTGGGCATTTTCAAACCATGACGTGAACCGGCATGTCAGTCGATTCATGCAGAATGCCGACGAACGGGCTGCGGTTGCCAAGCTTGCGATCAGCGTGCTGTCGACGCTGCGCGGTTCGGTCTGCCTTTACCAAGGTGAGGAACTGGGCCTGCCGGAAGCGGAACTGCAGTTCGAGGATCTGCGCGACCCCTACGGCATCCGGTTTTGGCCGGCATTTAAGGGGCGCGACGGATGCCGCACGCCGATGGTCTGGGACAAGGCGAAGAAGCAGGCAGGCTTCACTTCAGTGAAGCCGTGGTTGCCGGTATCTGTCGAGCATCAATCCCTTTCAGTCGGCGCGCAGGAGAATGACCCGGACTCGGTTCTGACGCACTACCGGGCGACACTCACGTTTCGCAAATCCCATGCCGCTCTTGCTGATGGCGACATGCATTTTCTGGCCACCAATGAGGATGTGCTGGCATTCACCCGTTCCAAGGGCGACGAACGTCTGCTGTTCGTCTTCAATCTGCGCCGCGGCCCGCAGGAGATCTCGCTGCCGGAGCATCTGAGCGTGAAGCAGGTCTTGGACCTTCCGGGCATGGAGGGGAGGGTCAAGGACGGTTCGGTCATTCTTGGCGCATTGGATGGTTTTTGCGCCAAGATCTGACTTCTGTACTGGGGCTCTGGGCTGGGGTCAGGCCTCGGCCAATTGATCCGGCTGGTTTTTCAACCGGTTGACATCGGCGAGCGGCGGCGCGCCGAACTGCCGGCGGTACTCGCGGCTGAATTGCGACGGACTGTCATAGCCGACCCTGCGGCCGGCCGTTGCCGCATCCATGGCTTCGGTCAGGATTAGCCTGCGCCCCTCCTGCAGTCGCAATTGCTTCTGGTATTGCAGCGGGCTCATGTTGGTCATGGCGCGGAAATGCTCGTGTAGCGACGAACTGCTCATCCTCGCTTCCATCGCCAAGGCCTCGATCGAGAAAGGTCTGTGAAAGTTGTTGCGGATCCAGTTGATCGCGCGATTGACGTTCTGTAGCCGGTGGTTCGGGGTCAGCATCTGGTGCAGCAGGCCGGCATGCTCGCCGCGCAGCAGCAGATAGAGGAGCTCGCGCTCTACGAGAGGCGCGAGGAACGGAATATCCTGCGGGCGGTCCAGCAAAGCTATCAGGCGAACCGCTGCATCGTGCAAGGCGGCCGGGGTTTCGGCCACGCTCAGAGGCTTGCAGGGAGGCGTGGTCTGGGCGATCGGCGCATTCATTTCCAGAACCAGAGTGCCGAGCAGGGCAAGGTCGAGGTCGAGCCGCATGCAGAGATACGGCTCTTCGAAGGTTGCCTCGCAGACATTGCCAATCACCGGCAGGTCCAGCGAGACGACGAGATGGTGACCTGCGCCGTATTCCAGCAGATTTTCGCAGACTTTAAGCTGTTTGCGTCCTTGCGCTATGATGCAGATGGCCGGCTTGTGCACGCCATGCCACGGCTCGCTCGGCTGGCTGGCGCGGATCAGCGTCAGGCGCGGCACGGCAGTTGCCTGCAGTCCTTCTTCGCTGGCGTGTCGTGCAATCAGGTCCCGCAATGCGGTCGATGTTGTCATCGTATCTGTACTCCGAGGTCCCTGCTTCCGGGCGCTTCCAGTGCGTAGTTAGGGACTGGCACGTTTTCTGCCAATTGGAGCATTATGCAATTCGGAGGATTGTGCAATCCTTTCGGGCGTCTGTTCTACCACTTCGCCATTCTGCTTCCCCATATGGAGCTCACCCGCCGATGGACGGTGGGGACGAGATCCCAGGAGGATGTTTCATGACTGCTCTTCAATACCTGCTGGAAAGCCCATTTCGCTGGACACTGTCGGGAACCCGACAGATGTTTGCCTCGATCAAGAACGGTTACGCCGAGCGGCGTGATGCCGACGAGCGGAGACATGGCCTCAATGGCTGATCTGCCGCATGCCACACCGGGGCTGGTCATGCTGATCGCTTCACTCGCATTTCTTGCCTTTTTTGTCCTGATGCCGGTTCGCGCGGACCGGCATCAGTTTATCGATCTTCAGGAGAACGACATGGCCAATCACCCTTACGTCGGATTGTGGGTCACCGGAGACGGTCACATTCGACACGAACTTTTGCCGAGCGGGCGCTATATCGAGGGTCGCGGCAGCCGCGAACGTGCCTATGAAGGGCGCTACGAGATCCGCGGCAGCCAGATCAACTATTGGGACGACAGCGGCTTTATCGCCGATGGTGAATTCCGCAGCGACATCCTCTACCACGGGGGCATGGTGCTCTACAGGCACTGATGACAGGTGAATATCGGACGAGGACTACATACCCTCGTCCGGTATGTTCAGGACATGGCCGCAGGCCTTGCAATGGACCGCATCGGCATCGTGGCGCTGCAGGCCGCATTCGGGGCAGGGGAACGACACCTTGTATGGGCGCACGATCGCCTGGGCGAGCCGGACGAACAGGGATATGCCGATGATCATCGTCACGATCGAGGTGAGCTTACCCGCTGTGCCGGGCAGGGTGATATCGCCGAACCCCGTGGTCGTAACCGTTGCCACGGTGAAGTAGAGCGCATCGATGAAGCCGGAGCCGGCGTCTTCGGCATAGAAGAAGAAGGTATAGACGAAGCCTGTCACCAGGAAGAGGAAGACGACCAGATTGATGAAGGCGGTGACGACATCGACCTGTTCGCGCAGACCGAGACGGTGCAGCATCAGGGTGAACACAGGCCGCTGGACCACGGCCCAGATGCGGGCCACGCGCAGGAAGGCGAAGTTGAACAGCCACTGCGGAAACAGCAGCGTCCCGAGCACGAAGATATCGATCCAGGTCATCGGTTTGGAGATGAACCGGCGTGTGCTGGGTGAAGCAGACCACTGGGCTGTCAGTTCGAGGGCAATCCAGACGGCGATGCCGTAGTCCAGGATCAAGTAGGTCGGCCGATCCCGGAGATAAGGCCCGGCGAGAAAGAAACCGATGATCGCGAGATCGATCACCATCAGGGCGGCCTGGAAACGGATGGCTGCCGTATGATGACCGAAATAGAGGCTGGCAAGGCGCTGGCGGAGATTGGCGAGGGTTCTGGAACTCGTTTCAACGGTCATCTAGGTCTTCTTCAATAGTGATAGCGACATTGCGCGATGATGACCTTTTGGTGGTCGCCGTTCCCGACGACCTGATAGACTAGGCGATGTTCCCGCGTGATGCGACGTGACCAGAAACCCTTCAATGTACCTTGCAATGGCTCGGGCTTTCCTATGCCGATAAAAGACTGGCGAAGGGTGTCGCGAATGAGATCATTGATCCGCTCCAGTGTTTTCCGGTCCTTCTGTTGCCAATAGAGATAGTCCTGCCAGCCGTCACCGGTAAAGGCCAGCCGTATCATCTGGCTCCCAGAAGCGTCTTTACTTCGATCGTTTCATAGCGACCCTCGCGGATTTCGTCGCTGGCGCGCAGAAGCCGTTCCGCATTTGCAGGTGAGGACAGGAGATGGATCGTCTCCATCAGGCTGTCATACTCGTCTTTGCCCATCAGTACGGCTGATGGCTTGTCGCGGCGTATGATTTCGACCGCCGCTGCATCGTCGTTCACCTTGTCGAGCAGACCCGCAAGTTCCGCACGGGCCTTTGAAAAGAAGATCGTATCCATGGTCATCTCCGTACTTGTCCCGATTATTGTACAAGTCGAAGCGTTTGCCAATGTTCACCCGATCAGCATGAACTTGTCGACATCCACCATGCCCTTGTCGGAGATCTTCAGGTGCGGGATGACGGGCAGCGGCAGGAAAGCGACCTGGAGGAAGGGTTCCTGCAAGGTGGTGCCGAGCGCATAGGCGGCCTTGCGCAATTCATGCAGGGTGTCGCGGACGCTTTCGTAGGGTTCCAGGCTCATCAGGCCGGCTACGGGGAGCGGGATTTCGCCGGTCACCCTGCCGTCCTCGACGACGACGAAGCCGCCCTTGATCTCGCCCAGCCGATTGGCGGCAATGGCCATGTCGTCCTCGCTGACGCCGACGACGCAAATATTGTGGCTGTCATGGCCGACGGTCGAGGCGATCGCGCCCTTCTTCAGGCCGAAGCCTTGGACGAAGCCGTTGGCATGGTTGCCATTCTTGCCGTGGCGTTCGATGACGGCGACCTTGATGATGTCACGGTCAAGATCGACCGTGGTCTGATTGCCGGAAGAGGGCAGCCGGTAGCGGCGGTGCTCGGTGATAATCTTGCCTGGAAGCACGCCCATGACCGGGGTCTCGCCGTCGGTGACCGGAACGCCGAAATCGGCCGCCTTGACGATGCGGGCCTTGACGCTGTCGAGGCCAACGGGTGCGACGGGCTTTCGCGTCGCAAAAAGTTCGCCGGTGACGCGGCGGCCGGCGGCGAAGACAATTTCCGCCTTGCAGCTCTCGAGGCTGTCGATCACGACGAGATCTGCACGCCAGCCGGGCGCCACGAGGCCGCGGTCGCGGAGGCCGAAGGCGCGGGCCGCCGAGATCGAGGCGGCACGGTAGACGGGAAGCGGTTCGACGCCATGGCTGATCGCCGTGCGGATCATGTAGTCGAGATGGCCCTCCTCGGCGATATCGAGCGGGTTGCGGTCATCGGTGCAGAGCGCGAGGAAGGGCGACAGGCGTTCTGTGATGATCGGCAACAAGGCATGCAGGTCCTTGGAAACGGACCCTTCGCGCACCAGGATGTGCATGCCCTTGCGGATCTTCTCCATCGCCTCTTCGGCCGTGGTGCATTCGTGCTCGGTGCGAATGCCGGCCGACAGATAGCCGTTCAGGTCGAGGCCGCGCAAAAGCGGTGCATGGCCGTCGATATGGCCGCCCTGAAAGGCCTCGAGCTTGGCCATGCAGATCGGGTCCTTGTGGATCACGCCGGGGAAATTCATGAATTCAGCAAGGCCGATGACCTTGGGATGATCGCGAAAGGGCAGGAGTCGCTCGATGGGCAGGTCTGCGCCGGCAGTCTCCAGATGGGTCGCCGGCACACAGGAGGATAGCTGGACGCGGATGTCCATGATCGTCTGTTCGGCGCTGTCGAGGAAGAACTGGATACCTTCTGTGCCGAGCACATTGGCGATCTCGTGCGGGTCGCAAATGACGGTGGTTACGCCATAGGGCAGGACGCAGCGATCGAATTCATGCGGTGTGACCAGTGAGCTCTCGATATGCAGGTGGGTGTCGATGAAGCCCGGAACGACGATCCGGCCGCTAATGTCGATTTCTTCGCTTCCCGCGTAGCTGCCGCCGGTGCCGACGATGGTGTCGCCGCTGATGGCGATGTCGGACGCGACCAATTCGCCGGTGACCAGGTCGAAGAAGCGGCCACCCTTCAGCACGATGTCAGCCGGCTCGCGGCCGGTGCCCTGGTCGATGCGGCGTTCCAGTGTGCTCATATCGGTCTCCGATTCCTTCGTTGCGGCCAGTGTAGCGGGGCGGGAGCGTCAGGCAAAGCCAGGCTGGCGCCCCGCCAGCCGTGACCGCTTGATCCGCGCGGGCGGCTCAGACGGACTTGAGGGCAATGCGGTTGCCTTCGCTATCGGCGATTTCCGCGACAAAAGTGCCGTTGCCGACGGGCGTTTTGGCAAACAGAAGCTCGCTGCCGAGGGTCATGGCGCGGGCAAGGGTGGCATCGATATCGGTGACCGAGAGATAGACGATGGCGCCGTGTTTCGTCGGCACATAGACGTTGCCTTCCGCAAGCGCGCCACTGGCGCCGTCGGTGCCTTCCTCGAAGGGAAAGAACGCCATGCGATGGCCATGGATCTCGGTGACATCACCGAATTCTATCTGGAACACATGCGCGTAGAAGCGCATGGCACGCTCAAGCTCGCGAACGGGAATTTCGACATGGGCAATCAGGTTCACCAGGCATACCTTAGGGCTGGATCTCGACGGTAAAACCAAATCGCATGCTGTCGCCTGCGGCAAGTGCGACAGTGAACGGCCGCTCGACCAGCTCGGCCGTGCCGCCGGCATGGGCCGCCATGCCATGCCAGGGTTCGACGCAGAGGAAAGGCGCGCCGGGCTTTTGCCACAGCGCGATATTGGGCAGGTTGTCGAAGATGAAATGCAGCGCGGGGCCGCCGTCGGCTGCAAATGTCAGGCCGTTGCCGGCGCCTTCGGGAAAGATCAGTGCGTCATTTTCAAAGAGGGAATGATCGAGGTCCAGCCGGCCGGCCGTGAATGGCGATATGTCCAGCGTCCTGCCGATCAGGCCGCCTTCGAGCTGAATGACCGGGGGCTCGGCGCCATTGTCCAGCGTGACATGATGCGGCTTTGCCTGCGCGCCGGGCAGTGGCCAGAGGAAGGCGGGATGAAACCCGATGCCGAAGGGCAGTGGCGTGTCGGAGGTGTTGGAAACCTCGGCTGTGACGCTGAGCCGGTTGCCGTCCAGCGCATGTTCCAGGGTGAGGCGAAAATCGAAGGGGTAGGCCTTTCTGGTCTCGGGCGTCGACACCAGTTCATGGCGACAGGAGGTGGCCGTGCTTTCGACAAGCGAAAATTCCAGTCGTCGCGCGATGCCGTGCTGGGCCATGGGATAGGTCTGGCCGCTGATCGCCAGCGTGTCGCCTGGGGCCTTGCCGACGATCGGGAAAAGAATGGGGGAGCGACCGGTCCACCACGCGGCGTCACCGTTCCACAGCCAGTCCCTGCCATCCTTCGAGGCCAGTGCCTGCATCTCGGCACCAAGGCTCGACACGGTGACGGCAAGGTGGTCGTTTTCAATGCGGATCAGGTTCGGCACGGGATTTCCTTTGTGTGGGAAAGCGAGTCAGCCGAATTTAGAGCATCGATCCGAAAAGCGGAATTCTTTTCGGATCGATCTGTCTGCTCAAAGGGTTAGATGCCGGACTTCATCCAGGGGCAACGCCCTCGGTATGATCAGAGTGCCGTCGCGATGTAGTAGAAGGCGGCAGACACCAAGCCAGCGGCCGGCAGTGTGACGAACCAGGCGATCACGATATTGCCGGCCAGCCCCCAGCGCACAGCCGCCGTTCGCTTGGCTGCGCCAACGCCGATAATGGCGCCGGTAATTGTGTGGGTTGTCGAAACCGGAATACCGAGCCATGTCGCGCCAAACAGGGTGAGCGCACCACCGGTTTCGGCACAGAAGCCCTGCATCGGGTTCAGCTTGGTGATCTTCGACCCCATGGTGTGGACGATCTTCCAGCCGCCGAACAGGGTGCCGAGTGCCATGGCCGACTGGCAGGATATCACGACCCAGAACGGGACGTGGAATTCCGTGCCCAGATAACCCTGGCTGAACAGCAGAACGGCAATGATGCCCATGGTCTTCTGCGCATCATTGCCGCCGTGGCCGAGCGAATAGAGCGACGCGGAGATGAATTGCAGGACGCGGAAGGTCTTGTCGACGGCAAAGGGCGTCTGCCGTACGAAGATCCACGAGACCGCGAGCACCAGCATCAGGGCGAGCAGGAAGCCGATCATCGGCGACATGAAGATCGCGCCGACGGTCTTGGTCAAGCCACCCCAAACGATGGAGCTGAAGCCGGCCTTGGCAAGGCCCGCGCCGACCAGCCCGCCGATCAGGGCATGGGAGGATGAGGACGGGATGCCGAAATGCCAGGTGATGATGTTCCAGATAATCGCGCCCATCAGCGCGGCGAAGATCACCGCCGGCGAGACGATCTGCGGATCGATGATGCCCTTGCCCAGGGTCTCGGCGACATGCAGGCCGAAGAACATGAAGGCGATGAAATTGAAGAATGCCGCCCAGGCGACCGCATATTGCGGCCGCAGGACGCGGGTCGAGACGATCGTGGCGATCGAATTGGCGGCATCGTGCAGGCCATTGAGGAAGTCGAAGAATAGCGCGATGCCGATCAGGGCGATCAGCAGCGGAAGTGCGAGCGTGGCATCCATCAGACGTTCTCGATCAATATGCCACTGATTTCGTTGGCGACGTCCTCGAAGCGGTCAACCACCTTTTCCAGTTCGCCGTATATCTCGGCGCCGATCATGTAGGCCATGGCATTGCCGGTGGCGCCATGGCGGCGGTACAGTTCCTTGAGGCCCTGATTGTACAATTCGTCAGAATGCCCTTCCACCTTCGTCACCTGCTCGGCAATGGCGGTCAGGCGCTGGACATTGGCACCGAGCTTGTCGAGCAGCGGAATGGCTTCGGCGATCAGATGTGCGGCCTGGACGATGACCTGGCCCATTTCCTGCATGATCGGGTCGAAGCTTGTCTGTTCGTAGAGGCGGACGGTCCTCACCGTCTTGTGCATCATGTCGATCGCGTCGTCCATCGACTGGATCAGGTCCTTGATGTCGCCCCGGTCGAACGGCGTGATGAAGCTGCGGCGCACTGCCAGCAGGACGTCGCGTGTGATGTTGTCGGCTTCGTCCTCGAGTGCGATGATGCGGTCGCCATTGCTTTCGATATTCGTGCCCGACAGCAATTCGCCCAGCGCTTCGGCTGCGCCGACCACGGTGCGGGCATGGGCCGCGAACATATCGAAGAAGCGATCTTCGCGGGGGAGCATTTTACGGAACAGGTTCAGCATAGGCCTCTCGGGGTTGTCGCTGCGGGTGTCATAAAACTGTCATAAAAGACAGGACCACCGAAAGAAACCTTGGAAGCCGGGCAAATGAGCCGCCCAGACGAGAGATCTGGGGATGACCACAAAAAAGCGGCCGTTTCCGACCGCTTTCTGTCTGATGCATGATCTGCGGCTTATTCGGCCGCAACAGTCTTGCCGGCTTCCCACTTGTAGACCGAAAAGCTCTGCGAGGTGAGGTCACCGGTTTCGCCATAGGTTACCTTGCCGATGGCGGTCGGGATTTCCTCGCCGGACTTCAGCGCGGTTGCAACAGCTTCCGCATCGTCGGCGCTGCCGGCCTTGGTGATGCCAGCTGCGATCACTTCGACAGCGGCAAACGCGTTTAGCGTGAAGGCTTCTGCCGGGATGTTCTTGGCGAGCAGCGCGTCGGCGGCAGCCTTGCTGTCGGCGTTCTTCAGGGCATCGGCAGCATTGGTGAAGATCGTGCCGTTCGCAGCGTCGCCACCGGTGGTGATGAATTCGCTGTTCGACAGACCGTCACCGGCAATCAGCTGCACATTCATGCCGGCATCCTTCATCTGGCGAACCAGCAGGCCGGCTTCCGGATGGTAACCGCCGAAGTAGAGCACTTCGACGCCGTCGGCCTTGAGGCGGGTGACCAGCGCGCTGAAATCCTTGTCGCCGGCGGTCAGCGCGTCATTGAACACTTCGGTGATGCCGGCGGCGTTCAGCGATGTCTTGAAGGCGTCGGCGAGACCCTTGCCGTACTGACCCTTGTCGTTGAGGATCGCGATCTTCTTGTCCTTGAACTTCGCGACGACATACTTGGCGGCAACTTCCGCCTGCTGGTCGTCGCGGCCGCAGGTGCGGAACACGGTGGTGAGGCCGCGTGCGGTCAGTTCAGGCGAGGTGGCAGTCGGGGTGACCATCAGCGCGCCGTTCTCGGCGAAGACGCTGGACGCGGGGACGGAGACGCCCGAGGTCACCGGGCCGACGACGAAGCGGATGTCTTCGCTGATCAGCTGGTTTGCGGCGGATACGCCCTGCTTGGGTTCGCCGGCATCGTCGGCGATCTTCAGGACGATCTTTTCGCCGTTGATACCGCCCTTCTTGTTGATTTCCTCGACGGCGGTTTCGGCGCCGTTCTTGATCTGGGCGCCGATCGCGGCCACCGGGCCGGTGAGGGGCGCCATCAGGCCGATGGTGATATCGGCGCGGGCGGCAGAGGTCGTGGCGATGAGCGCAGCGAGAGCCGCGCTGGCGAGAAGTTGAAACTTCATGTCCGTCTCCTTGGGGCTGGCGTTCCGATCTTTGCCGGTTTGGCGCCGTTTGGGTTATTTTGTTTCCTATCCCAGTTTGAAGTGGCTTTAGCGAAAAAAGGCGCAAGAAAAAAGGCCGCGCAGGACGCGGCCTTCTGTCACCACAAGGGTTTTGCGTTCAGATGTTCTTCAGCAGCACCTTGCGGAGCTTGTCGAAGAGTTCGTCGATCTCTGCCTTCGTGATGATCAGCGGCGGCGAGAGCGCGATGATGTCGCCGGTCGTGCGGATCAGCAGGCCGTCATTGTAGGCGTTGAGGAAGGCGTTGAAGGCACGCTTGGTCGGCTCACCGTCGATAGGCTTCAGCTCGATCGCGCCGATCAGGCCGATATTGCGGATATCGATGACATTCGGGCAGTCGCGCAGCGAATGCAGTTGTTCTTCCCAATAGGGAGCGAGTTCGTTGGCGCGCGTGAGCAGGCCTTCTTCCTTGTAGGTGTCGAGCGTGCCAAGCGCTGCGGCCGAGGCGATCGGGTTGCCGGAATAGGTGTAGCCGTGGAAGAACTCGATCAGATGTTCCGGGCCGTTCATGAAGGCGTCGTGGATTTCGCCGGTGACGAAGACGGCCCCCATCGGGATGACGCCGTTGGTCAGGCCCTTGGCCGTAGTGATGATGTCCGGCTTGACGTCGAAATACTGGGCGGCAAACGGCGCGCCGAGGCGGCCGAAACCGGTGATGACTTCGTCGAAAATAAGCAGGATGCCATGCTTGGTGCAGATCTCGCGCAGGCGCTGGAGGTAGCCCTTCGGCGGAATGAGCACGCCGGTCGAACCTGCGACCGGCTCGACGATGACGGCGGCGATGGTGGAGGCGTCATGCAGGGTGACGATGCGTTCCAACTCGTCGGCGAGATCGCCGCCATGCTCGGGCATGCCCTTGGAGAAGGCGTTTTTGGCCGGGAGGTGGGTGTGCGGCATATGGTCGACGCCGGTCAAAAGCGTGCCGAACATCTTGCGGTTGGTGACGATGCCGCCCACCGAGATGCCGCCGAAATTGACGCCGTGATAGCCGCGTTCGCGGCCGATCAGGCGGGTGCGCGAGCCGTGGCCCTTCACACGCTGATAGGCGAGTGCCACCTTCAGAGCGGTCTCGACCGATTCGGAGCCTGAATTTGTGTAGAGCACATGATCCAGGCCTTCAGGGGCGAGATCGACCAGCCGGTTGGCCAGTTCGAAGGCTTTCGGATGGCCAAGCTGGAAGGCCGGAGCGTAGTCGAGTTCGCCGGCCTGTTCGCGGATCGCCTCGGTGATCTTCGGGCGGCAGTGCCCGGCATTGACGCACCAGAGGCCGGCTGTGCCATCGAGCACCTGACGGCCGTCATGGGTCGTGTAATACATATCCTTGGCGCCGACGAACATGCGCGGTTCCTTCTTGAACTGGCGGTTCGCGGTGAACGGCATCCAGAAGGCGCGCATATCGTTCGGCGTGGCATTGAGGCGGTTGGACATTCTGATCTCCATGGCGAAGTCTCGATGGGGCCATATCCCATCGGGCGAAGCGGGCGCCCTGATAATTTGATCGCGCGGTCAAATTATCAGGGCGCCAAGACGCGTCAAGGCGGCATCACAAAAGGTCATGGGTGCTACCGGTTTCGGTGACGCATTGGCTTCGCCCGCACCCCGTCGTGACCATCGATGCCAACGCGAACTGAGCGATCAACAACAAACCGATAGAAAAACCCCGGCAAAGGCATCCGCCTCGGTCGGGGTTTGTTCGGCTTCCGGTGACGACGTCTCGTTGTCAGTTGTTGCGGGCAGTTGTCGAGGGTCGTCTTTGTTTCAAGGCCGCCTTGATCCATTCACTGCCGCAGCGGCTCCTCCCAAGCGCTATGACATTTCGATCATGGCAGCGCTGTCATCAGGCGGCGGACTTGCTTGCAACCGGGCCGCAGTAGATGCTTTCGAGTGTCGAGAGAATCTTGATGACCGATTCCGACGTGCTCGAGTAGTAGATGGTCTGCGCGTCACGACGGGTCTTGACGAGCTTCTGGGCGCGCAGCTTGGAGAGATGCTGCGACAATGCGGACTGGCTCAGGCCAACCTGCGATGCCAGAACACCGACCGGAACCTCGCCTTCAACAAGGCTGCAGAGGATCATGAGACGCTTCGGATTGGCCATGGCGGACAGCAAACCGGCGGCAACAGTCGATTGTTCGGACAATGCTTTCGTTTTCATCTTTTTTAACTTTCCTTTTCGAGCGCCTTGGGGGAAGGGCAGTCGTTGAAAATCCGTCATTTGGCTTATCCGGGAACTCTATCAGCACCGATCAAATTGTATATGCCTAAATTTAAGGTACGGCGTATGCTGAATTAGGTAACTCTAAAAACAGTTGTTCTTGTGTTTCGACCGGCACAGCAAATTCATGCCTGACAAGCAAGTCTTTGTAAACAATGTCAATTCCATGCGAATCAAAGCCGCAAAATGTCCATTTTCCCGACGGTGCCTTGTGCCTTTCGGTGGCGATTTGAGAGGCTAGATTTGGGAAGCGCTCCCCTAAATCTAGTAGTGTCTTTTGCTCATTATCGAACAAATCGCCGTTGGGTTTGCAAATGATAAAATCATCTTCGCTCAGATTATAGGCACGCCCGAAGCCACCATTCAGGCTGGCGCTGCGTGGTGTAAGGCGAAAGAAACGAAAATCCGGGAAATCGATGTACAGTGCCGCTTTCGGGTGGCGGGCGAGAAAACGGGTGCGCAGGCGCATGTGGCTTTCGCTGTCGTGCTCCACCGCTTCGGCCAGGCATTGAACGCTCAATCGTGCATAAGCGAGCGGGTCGCCCTTGCCGGGTTCTCCGGTCAAGAGGGAGGCGCGGGGATCAGCCGACAGCGCCTTGGTGTGGGCCGACAGACCCGAGACGAGAATGACGGCTGCGCCGTCGATGTCGCTGCCGAGCAGGACCCGGCTGACGGATGGAGAACGGGTTTCGGGGTCGATCACGCCGATGGCGGCAAAACGCGCGCCGCGCAGCAAAATGCGCGCCTGACGGCGCGCATCATTGTCGGTTTCCCGAATCACCGATGGTTTGTCTGGCATCTTGTCCTCTTGCGCGCCGAATGTCCCCGAAAGGTCCCAAGAACGCGGCGCGGAAGGGGGTTATGCTCTTCGGCGATGTTTGGTCAGTCCACTCACCACATCCTGGGCGCTGATCGTGCCGATCACGGTGCCATTGTCAACAACCCCGATCGTGCCCGGCTGGCGCGCCAGCGCGTCGAGGATCTCGACCAGGGGCGTCTGCGGCTTGGCCGTTGCGGTGACTGCGGCCGCTCCGTCCGTGATACCCGAATGCATGACGTCGGCTGCGGTCAGCATGTTGATCGGGTTCATGTTCTGCACGAAATCGGCAACATACTGGTCGGCGGGATTCTGGACGATCTGCTGCGGCGTGCCGCACTGGATGATCCGGCCGCTCTCCATGATGGCGATGCGGTTGCCGATGCGGAAGGCTTCGTCCAGATCGTGGCTGACGAAGAGAATGGTCTTCTTCAGGCGTGACTGGAATTCCAGCAGTTCGTCCTGCAGGCGGGTTCGGATCAGCGGATCGAGCGCCGAAAACGGCTCGTCCATCAGCAGGATCGGTGCCCCGGTGGCGAAGGCGCGGGCGAGGCCGACTCGCTGCTGCATGCCGCCCGACAATTCGTTGACCTTGCGGTCGGCCCATTTTGTCAGGTTGACCAGCTCCAATTGCTCGGCGACCATCGACTTGCGTTCGGCATCGGGGACGCCGGCAAGTTCGAGCCCGAAGCCGACATTGTCGGCGACGGTGCGCCAGGGCAGCAAGGCAAACTGCTGGAAGACCATCGAGACGGTATGCATGCGCAGATCACGCAGCGATTTTGCAGAAGCCTTGTAGGGATCGACCTGTCCGGTCTCTGTGCGAACGCTGACATTGCCGCGCACGACCGGCGCGAGCCCGTTGACGGCACGCAGAAGCGTTGATTTCCCGGATCCGGAAAGCCCCATGAGGACGAGGATCTCGCCCTCCTTGACTGCCAGCGATGCGCCGGCGACGCCGAGCACCAGGCCGGTTTCCGCGCCGATTTCATCGCGGGTCTTGCCCTGATCCACCAAGGCCAGCGCCTTGTGCGGCTGGTCGCCGAAGACAATGTCGACATTGCCGAAGATTACTGCGTCGGTCATGCGCCATCCTCTGCGTTTTCGGTTCTGAACATCCGGTCGAGGATGATGGCGAGGATGACGATGCACAAACCGGCCTCGAAGCCTCTGGCGATGTTGACGGTGTTCAGCGCACGTACGACAGGCACGCCGAGCCCGCTCGCACCAACGAGGGCGGCGATCACGACCATCGACAGGGAGAGCATGATCGTCTGGGTCAAGCCCGCCATGATCTGGGGCATGGCAAACGGCAGTTCGACCTTGCGCAGCACCTGGGTCGGTGTGGCGCCGAAGGCCTGGGCCGCCTCGACCAGCGATGGCGGCGTGGAAATGACGCCGAGCCGTGTCAGGCGAATGGGGGCAGGGATGGCGAAGATCACCGTGGCGATCAGGCCCGGAACCATACCGAGACCGAAGAGGATCAGCGCCGGGATCAGGTAGACGAAGGTCGGGATCGTCTGCATCAGGTCGAGCACTGGCCGCATGAAGGCATAGATCCAGGGACGGCGGGCGGCGGTGATGCCGAGCGGAACCCCGATCAGCATGCTGACGCCCGCAGACGCAAGCACCAGCGCCAGCGTTTCCGTGGTCTCTTTCCAGTAGCCCTGATTGTAGATCAGCAGCAGGCCAAGACAGGTGAACGTGGCAATGCCAATCGAACGCCTGAGAAACCAGGAAAAGGCCGTGAACAGGAAGATGAGCAAGAAGGCGTTCGGCCATTGCAGCACGAACAGAAGCGCATCGATCGCGGCGGACAATACGGTGGAAAGCCAGTCGAAAAACCAGTCGGCATTCGCCGTCAGCCAGTCGACGAAGTCTTTCGCCCAGTTGCCCAGCCGCAATTTGCCGCTGGAATCAATAAGCCATTCGGGGAGCCAATTCACGTTCTGACACCTGCCTGATCACGTGGAAACATGTGCGGAAATGAAAGCGGGCCGGAATGACCGGCCCGCAGGTTCATTAGAGGCCAAGGGCCGCCTTGACAGCCGGCAGCGCTTCGCCGCCGTCGCGCGTGGTGACGCCAGCGAGCCAAGGCTCGACCGCTGCACCGTTTGCCTTGAGCCAGGTGGTCGCTGCGACCTGCGGGTCCTCACCATCGTTGAGGATCTTGCCCATGATCTCGTTTTCCATGTCGAGCGAGAATTTCAGGTTCGAGACAAACTTGCCGACATTCGGGCACTCGGTGACGAAGCCGGCGCGGGTGTTGGTGTAGACGGTCGCGCCGCCGAAGTTCGGGCCGAAGGTGCTGTCGCCGCCGGTCAGATAGGTCAGTTCGAAGGAGGAGTTCATCGGATGCGGAGCCCAGCCGAGGAAGACGACCGGTTCGCCGGCCTTTTCGGCGCGAGCGACCTGCGCCAGCATGCCCTGCTCGGAGGATTCGACCACTTCGAGGCCGCCCATGCCCATTTCGTTCTTTTCGATCAGGGTCATGACCAGACGGTTGCCGTCATTGCCGGGCTCGATACCGTAGATCTTGCCGTCCAGGGCATCCTTGTGCTTGCCGATGTCGGAGAAATCCTTGATGCCGAGTTCAGCGCCCTTGGCATTGGTGGCGAGCGTGTATTTTGCGCCTTCCAGGTTTGCGCCGAGCGATTCAACCGACTTGTCGTCGAGGTAGGGCTTCACGTCCTTTTCCTGAGCCGGCATCCAGTTGCCGAGGAACACGTCGATGTCCTTGTTCTTCAGCGACTGGTAGGTGACCGGAACGGAGAGAACGGTGATTTCCGGCTCGTAGCCGATGGCTTTCAGAACGACGGCCGCCGTTGCCGTGGTCGCGGTGATGTCGGTCCAGCCAACGTCGGAAAAGCGAACCTTTGTACAGCTATCCGGATCAGCGGCATTGGCAGGCGCCAGACCGAAAGCCATGACGGATACGGTTGCGGCAAGAGCGGTACGATAGAAATTGAGTTTGGTCATGATCAGGCTCCCGTTTTTTATTAAGTTCCCAAGTCAACAGTTATTAAACCACAATTGCAAGCGGGCCCGTTGCGTTTGCGGCGCAGTGCCCTCCCTGTTTGCGACGCCTAAGGGTTTTCTTTGCCGAGGCATTTCAGCCATCTCCGCCGTCCGGCAAAAAACATCCGCTCCCTCGATTGCGATGAAGGTCGTTTCGGCGTTTCAATGGTGCGTCACTTAGGCCGTTCGCATGCGGTCGGTGGCAATCCTATCTAAGTCCATGAGGCCAACCGAAGTCCATGAAGGAAGAGTTCCTATGAAGACCGTTTCCATTTTGATGTTGAGTGCCATTCTTGCCGCGCCTGTTTCCGCCATGGCCGATGGCGATCCCGTTGCCGGCGCAAAGGCTTTCAAGGCCTGTCAGGCCTGTCACACCGCGACGGAGGCGAAGAACAAGGTCGGGCCGAGCCTTATGGGCATTGTCGGGCATCCTGTCGCCACCGTCGCGGGCTTCAAATATTCCAAGGCGATGATCGATTTCGGTGCGGGAAAGGTCTGGGATGAGCCTTTGCTGACGGAATATCTGAAGGCGCCCAAGGCCCTGATCAAGGGGACCAAAATGGCGTTTGCCGGGGTCAAGGCCGATGAGGATGTTGCCAATATCATCGCCTATCTGAAGGATCCCGCCGCCGCCGGCCCGTAACGACCGTTCCGGCCGCCGGCGCTCGCGGTGGCTGATTTGCCGTCCCGTTTTGTGCTCTCGCCCCTTGTCCGGTGCGGGCGGCCATCCATATGCAGTGGGCCACAGGCAAAGAGCTGCTTCCAGGTGGAAACTTCAGCGGATGTGCAGTGCGATGCTTCCGCAACCTGTGAATTGCGTTATGGTCGCGAAATATCGGGACGGCACAGGCCGTCGGGGTCGAAAAGGGAGACGACATGGCTACGTTGCAATCGTTTGACAGCGAGATCGAGAAAACCCGCGCGATTGTCGCCGAAATGCGCGGCAAGATCGATCAGTCCGGGGCGCTACTCGACAGCTTCGCCAAAAGCGATGCCAAGATCTCCGACCAGAATTTCGATATCGAGAATGCCCGCATCGAAGACGTGATCAAGCAGCAGAAGACCATGGAGGCAAATATCGCCGACCTGATCATCGGGCTCGAGGATGCAACTAACGTCTTCGGCAGCGAATTCGAGAGCATGAAGAGCTTCACGGGCGTCGAAAAATTCATTGGCATCTTTTCGCGTCAGCGTTCGCAGCGCATGCGTACCGAACGGGTGCGCAACATGTCGCTGGCCGGCAATCTGCAGGACCTGCTGTCAAAGTCGGATAGTATTGTCGGCATCCTGAAAGAGCAGCGGGCGGTGCTCGATACGCGCTACAAGAGTTCCGAGGCGAGCCTGATCGAAGTGATCGAGCGCCGCAAGGTAACGATCGACAATCTGGAAACGACGCAGAAGCGCATCGAGACACTCAATCCGATGTTGCTCGATATCGAAAACAAGATCGCCGCCTCGACCGAGCAGTCCTTGCGAACCGATTTGGAGGCGGAACGCTCGAAGCTTGCCACCGAATACAACCAGGCGCAGGCGCGCGAGCAGGAGCTGCTTGCCGAAAGCCAGACGCTTGAACGCTACACGTCGATGTTCCAGACCTTCGTCGATTCGCTCAATAATCAGATCGCGGCGCAGAACACGCTGATCAACAAGCTGACCATCGATACCGAACAGCGCATCGTGCTCTACAAGGCGCTGGAGGATTCGTTGAAGACCGCCGCCCAGCAGGAGGTCGCGCACCGGATCAACACGCTCGGCAGTCAGGTTGATACGGCGGCGGAAGAGACCATGGCCGGGATCGGCGCCGCCGCGCAGCGCCATATCGGCGATCTGCTGGAGCTGCATGAAAAGAACATGCTGTCGACTCAGGACATCCAGCGCCGCAAGAAACTGGCCGACGATGCGTTTGCACGGCGGTTCCAGAGCGTGCTCGACAAGCACAATTCGGCCAACTACGTGAAACCGTGATGCCTGCGGTTTGGGTCTCTTTTCCCTGCGGGCGGGCGTGCTTTGGAACAATGCCTGAGGCGCGTGGATGAACGACGCGGCGAACAACACGGCGGTTGCGCAGTATTTCTCCACCATGGCGGCAGCGCTTGGCGGCCTAGATATCCATTTCGGCAATCCGGATGCCCGGCTGGCCGACAACGGCCCTTCCGCGTCGGTCCTGCTGCCGTACATTGACCGTCTGCGCAATTCGTTCGCCTGCTGGCAGAACCGCATCGGATTTACCGAGCAATTCCGTGTGTCGCGGGCCGAAAGCGGATTTCCGGTTTACCAGAACGTGCTGGAGCTGGAAAACGACCGGGCCGGCGCTGCCAAACGGCTGGCGACCATTCCGGCGGCGGGGTCGCTGCGTGAGGAGATGGTCGATTTCATCCTGCGGCAGAAGGAATTTCCCACCGCATTGCAGACCCAGATCGCCGAGAGGCTGTATCTGGAGCAGATCGGCAAGGGGGAAATCTTCTCGCCGCTCGTCCTGCCGGAGACGATCGGCGTCACCGTCAATGCGACAAGCCGCAGGCCGAGCTATCTGGTCACCTGGGCAGCCTTTGACGGCACCAGTACTTTGCCGATGGTCTATGTGGCAACGATCGAGGATTCGTCCGACAATGTCGTCAAGTTGCTGGTGACAGACGAGGGCGGGCTGAACGGTGACATGGACATTCCGTTGCCGGTCGGCGGGCTGCTCAACCCCGAGCTTGCACGTCTGTTCGATGAATTTGTCAGCCGCAACTCCGCCTATTCCCTGACGCCGGCGACCATTGCGACCAATATGGACCGGGATTTTCCGACGCTGCATCCGAAATCGCTGCGGCGCATCGTTCTCGGCCCCTTCTATTCCTCTGGGATTACCGAGAATGCCGGGCGGGTGAACGAGATCCTGTCCAGGGTTCGCAAGCCGGAAAACGCCTGGGTGATGACCTGGACGGAGCAGGAGGTGTTTTCGAAGCGTGAGCAGCCGGCGCAGAAGGGTTTTTTCTCGTCGGCGCCTGCCGTTCAGGAATTCCACATCGAAACGCATGACCTGGAAGCGGCGCGCATGGGCGTTTCTTTCTACGAGAAACATGCACTGGTGCCGCATGACGCCTATCAGGCGCTCTATGCTTCCGGTGAGGCAAAGGAAATTTTCGGTAATTTCAAGGTGCATGTGATTTCCGGCAACCAGATTGTGAGCGAGGTCTGAGACATGAGCGAATTGAGCGCTGGCCTGACTACGTTGCACGAGGCTGATATCGCCAGGCATCTGGCGGTGGCGCAGGGGCTTATAACCCGCGTCATCGTGCTGGATGCGGGCGAGGGGGCATCCGCTGCTCCGATTGCCGGAACCAACCGGCGTTTCATCTCGACGGTTTCCACCGGTTCGGTGCGGCGGACCCGCGAGGTCGAACTGGTCAAGACCATTCAGGCAGCTGGCGGCGATCCGCTTCTGACGCCGGCGCAACATACGGTTCTCTACCGCGTCCGGCGCGGGGCGCAGATTGCGCTGGCGATTGCCGATGTCTTTGCCCGTCAGACAGAACTGGAAAGTCTGCAGGCGCGCAATCTGACGGCTCCGCTGCAGGGCGAGGATGCGGCACGCTTCAAGGCACTGCTGTCGTCGTCGGCCTATGTCGCCACATTCGCTTTTGCCGCCTATCTGCTGTCGACCGTTTCCGGCGAGAGTGCGGAAGAAAACGGCATGCGCGAGCCGGATTTTCTCTTCGATACGGCGCAGGATGGCCTGAAAAGCATGGTCGCGGGGCTTGATGCCGCACTGGCCGGCGCGGGTGACGATGCGACGGTGATTGGCCGTTGCCGCGCTTTCGCGCAGATCGCACTTGAAGGGCTCCTGTCGCGCAAGGCGCGGTTCGAACATCTTGGCGTATTCGAGACCAGCCATATCCGCGTCGATCAGGACGACTTCACGCTGGACGGTTTTGATGCAGCGCCGGGGCCGAAGCGCAAACCTCTGTCGATGACCTTCAAGAAGCCGGAAGAGATCATCGGCAACCACATCGCCAAATATCAGGCGCTGAAGCTCGCCAAGATGCTGATGGCCTATGATTTCGACCGGCAGATGAACCCGTTTGTCGAACTCGGCGGCTTCCTCTTCACCTTCATCGGCGACGGCATGCCGGGAACCGGCAAGACGATCCTGATCCAGATGCTGGCCGGTATGCTGAACGACTACTGCCAGGTGGCGGGTTATGCCTTTCACTACGAGAATTTCGGTGTCGACCAGATCTCGTCCTACCAGGGCAAGTCGGGGCAAAATGCCAAGAGCTTCGTCAACAATGTTCTGAACCCGCGCGTCATCGGTTTTGGCACGATCGACGATGTCGACCAGGTGACCGCCAAGCGCTCGGACGACCGGGCGTCGTCCGGCCAGCATGAGGTGACGGCGGTGCTGATGGAGAGCTTTGCCGGTGCCTCGACGGTCGTGCGGGGCAATTCCACCTTCGGCATGTTCTCAAACTATCCGGAAAATGTCGACGATGCGCTGCGCCAGCGCGCCGGTGCACGTTGGCTGGTCGACGGACCGCAGTCGCGGGAGGATTACATCGACATATTCTCGCTGCTGATCGGGAAGAACCATGACATCGCGCTTGGCGAGCACGCGTTGTTTGCCGGCCAGGAAATCACCAAGGCGGTGTCGCGCTCCTATGGCGAGCACGACCGACCGAAGGAGGACGGGCTGGTCGCGGTCTGGGAACGTCATGAGAAAGCGCATGGCCGGATCGTCACGCTTGCCGATGTCGGTGCCTATCTGCACGAGATCAAACTTGCCGAACCACGCTTTACCGGGCGGGCGATCAAGAACATCACCGACGCTGTGAAGATGCGGGCGATGGATGTCGAACTGCCGGATGACTGGTTCGTTGCTCCGGCCGCGTTCATGCACAAGCCGTATGACGAGAAGAAAGCGATGATCGCCGAACTGCGTGGCCCAGTGACCATGGAAATGATCCTGCAGGAGATCAACCGCTATGCCGACAGCGAATTCCGCTATGCCGATAAGTCGGACGAGGCCGCGGTCGGTGAGATCGTCCGGCGGGAACGGCAGAGAGAGCGGGCGATCGGCGAGATCGAGCAGATGAAGCAGGACGGGAGTTGGGATGCATGAACCGTCTGCTTGAAGCCGAACTGATCTATGGTCGGCTGCTGCCGATCGCCGAGCCGCACCTGATCGCGCGCTATAACAAGGCGCTGTCCGGCTTCGGGCTGCCTGAGACCAAGCTGATCGAGTTCGATATCGACATCACCGGGTTTTCGCCGCAGGTCGCAGCCGAACTCAATGATCCCGACTATCTCGATCCGGGCAAGGTCAATCGGCGGTTCATCATCATGACGCCGGAGCAGGACAGCCTGCCGGTGGTGCATACCAGTTTTTCCAATACCGCCGGCCTGATGCATGAATTCTATGCGGCCAACGCCAAGGCGATCAATGCGGTGACGATCCGCGATGCGATCTATGGGGAGATCGAAGATAGCGTTACGGAAGTGCGCACGCTCGAAGATCTGCTGTCGATCAACGAAGTGCGTTTTCGGGTGATGTCGGCCGAGGATCTGCTCGGCAAGGCGGGCGAATTGCGCCAGCTGTGTGACCAGTTGACCACGAGCAACGATGCCTGGCGTGATGACTCGTTGCTCAATCGTATGGTGGACCTAGCCAAGCAGACCGGCGACATCCGGCAGAACGTGCTGGTGCCGGACAAGGTGATTTTCCGCCACGATGCCTTCTGGGCCAATCATTTCGGCGGGGTCTTCGTATTTGTGGATGACAAGATCACCACAGTGATCTGCGATCCGTCGGCGCCTGGGTTTCGCCGCTCCCGGCCATGGCAGGTGAGCTATATCCCGATCACCGACAAGGCGCAGATCTTCGATTTTCTGGCCAAGACCGGACGGATCGAATTGCCCCGGGCAAGCTGGGTGGAGGCATCCGGGCTCCTGGCACACAGGGCAGAGATGGCGGTGCTTTCGGTGGCGGCTGGACAGTCGCCGGTCCCGGATCTTTCCCGTATCGATCCCGTGTGGCTGCAGACTTTCCTGCATCGCAATGCCCGGGCCGTTGCCGAAGACGGGGTCTATCCCTTCTTGCAGGAGGCCCTTAGAACCCTTGTAAGGAGCGGCAGTCTGCGCATCGCCGATGTGGCCCCCGAGCATCGGCTCTGGCTGGTGCGCGCCGATCCCGCCCATCCGGACCAATGGCTGACAAACCGGCTGATTTCCCGGCTGACGCCCGCCGATTTCGTCTCGCGCTTCATCTTCGACAAGCAGGGTTTCTATCAGGCCTATGACGGTTTTTCCGATGGCTTGCGTGAATACGTTGTATCACGGCTGACCGAGACCTATCTGCGGGACAAGGCCGCCTTTCGCAAACGCCTGTATGGCATAGGAGACGACAACAATGCTTGATCCGATCATCGCGTTCTTCCAGCGCGTCTTCGCCGCCATCGGTCGCGGAATCGGCATTGCGATCGCCGGATTGCTGTGGCCATTCCTGGCGGCGCATGGCTGGTATCAGCGACGCAGCTGGCTGATCCGCGGGCCGGTCCTACTTGTTCTTCTTCTGCTGATCGTCTTCTACGGGCTTTTGGTCTGGCGCACCCAGGTCTGGTATGGCTTCGACCCCGGCTTCGTGCAGGCCTACAAGCTCGAAGAGCGCACCGTGGCGGCAGGTGTGGCGCTGCCCGACCAGCCGAACCGTTGCCAGAATTCGTCGCTGGTGACGATCGCTGCCGATCTGACCGACATGAACGTCAACCAGAATGTCTGGATTTCCTCGACGCTGCTCTACAAGACCGGTTTCTTCGGAGTCGACTGGGACAATACGCCGTTCTTCGACAACAAGGCGTCGTTCCAGCGCGGCGTCAACCAGGTGGTCCGACGCACTGCCATCCAGCTTGCCGACAATCTTGGTCGCGTTCGCGGCACGTCGGGCATAAACAGCGATCTGCAGGATGCACGCGGCAATATCCAGTTCGACGAGAGCACCTGGTATTTCGGTACCGATCCGTTTGGCTTCAAGACGCCGACGCCGAGCTATTATCGCGCCGCGGTCCAGAGCTTCCGCCGGTTCAATGCGTCGCTGGAGAATTGCGAAGCGGTGTTTGATGCCCGCGCCGACAATCTGCTGCAGCTGCTCGACGGCATGGCGAGCGACCTCGGCAATACGTCCGATATCCTGCGCCGCCGCTCGGAAGAGTTCAATGCGGGCTGGTTCGACACGCGCGCCGACGACCGTTTCTGGTTCGCCTTTGGCCAGCTCTATGCCCAAAATGCGCTTTTACAGGCGGCACGCGCCGATTTCGGCAATGTGATTCGCGAGCGCAATCTGGGAACTGTTTGGGCCGAGATGGAGCGCCAGTTGCAGGCTTCGCTCAGGATCCAGCCGGCGATCATTTCCAATGGCCGCGAGGATGGCTGGATCATGCCGACCCACCTGGCCACGATGGGCTTCTACATTCTTCGGGTCCGTTCCAACATGGTCGAGATCCGCGCCATTCTCGATCGCTGACCCGGCGATCGATCGCCAATAGAAAAGGCCCGGTTCGATGCCGGGCCTTTTGCGTTTCCGTCGATCTGCGAGACCGCTCAGCTGATGATCTTCATCCGGATTGCCTTGGCGACCAGCTGGGTGCGGTTGACGCAATCAAGCTTGCGGATCGCATTGGTCATATAGGCGTTAACCGTATGATCCGAGAGCGACAGGATCTGGCCGATCTCCAGCGAGGTCTTGCCCTGGGCCGTCCAGCGTACAACTTCCAGTTCGCGTGCGGACAGGACATTGGTCGTGCTGGCAGTGCGACGCAGGCGGTCGAAGACATCGAAGGCCTGAATGCTGATCATCGACAGCTCGTTCAGTTCCGGCTGGGTGAGTGGTCCCCGGCGGCCGTCATAGCGAACCATCTGGCGGCTGCCATCAATCGACGAGGTCTGGAACATGACGCCCATCAGCAGGCCATAGCGATACATAAGCTCGCACATTTCCGGCGGACAGTCGAAATCCGGCGACTTGCCGTCCGATCCGATCGTCCAGGTCTTGTGCATGATGGTTCGCGAGACATGTGATGTCAGCGGGCAAAACTTGAGGAAGCCTTTGCGATCGAATTCGCGAACAAAGTCGGACGGGATGGTGCTTTCGTGGACCAGATTGCCGAACAGCTTGTCCTGGAAGGTTGGCGCATTGGTGACCGTCACATGGTCCAGGTCATATTCGTTTGCCACCCGGAGCCAACGCTGCATGAGCTCGGCGCGGCTTTGACAGCTCCCGATTTCGTCGCCCAAGAGCATCTGTCGTTCTGGCAGCATTTTTTGATATTTTCGAAAGTTGATATCTGTTTGTAAGTTATCTCACAAATATATCAGTCGCGCCGAAAAGCTAGCACTTTTTGGAGGGGTATTGGTATTAATATGACTAATTTCTCACCGCTGCCACTTGAATTGGCGGAACTCTGTTTCCCTAGGTTTTACACGGTCAAAGCCGTCCTGTGGCTGCATGTCCTCCATCATGGCATTGGTATGATCCAGCCGTCTGCCGGGCCGTGGCAGAATCGCTTGAGCACAGCGCTGCGCGTCGCCTGCGAAACCACGAGCTCCGCCTCGGAACCCGGTCGCGTGGCGGGGCCTGCATTGTAGAGGCAGGATGGTCTTTGAAGGCTATGGGGGGGGCGTGTCGCTCGGATATGTTATTGAGCGGCGATCAATCCTTGTCGGGATAGTCGCCCTTCTTCTTGTTCATCAACACTTCGAGATAACCCAGCATTACGGCCGACACGACGAAGGCGAGGTGGATCAGGGTGAACCACATCAACTGGCCGTCGGTGTATTTGGTCGCATTCAGGAAGATCTGCAGCAGGTGGATGGAAGAGATCGCGACGATCGAGGACGCGACCTTGATCTTCAGGCTGCCGGCATCGAGCTTGCCGAGAAAAGAGACCTCGTCACCAGCATTGTCGAACCGGCTGACGAAGTTCTCGTAGCCGGAAATCATCACCATGACGATCAGGCTCGCAACCAGGGCCGCATCAATCAGGCTGAGCATCGCGAGGATCATCTCAAACTCTTCGTAGGCAAACACGTTGCTGGCGATCTTGAGAAACTTGTAGCCGAATGACAGCGCATAGACCGCAAGCGCCGCAACCAGGCCGAGATAGAACACGACCAGGATCCAACGGCTCGAGAGAATGATTTTTTCGACGACCAGTTCCAGCGATTTCATTGCGACCTCGACAAGCTTCGGATTTCTCCTGACTTAGCCGAAGCAAAGCTTGCCGGACAAGAGTGATTGTTTAAACAGGGCATTCAGGCAGCCGGGACCTTGGTGGCAATACGAAGCTGGGCTTGCGGATCGTGGCGCCGCGGGCTGTGGCGAGGCCGCGCCAAAATAGTCAGGTCTGCGGGCTTGCAACCATTGCCCGGCAGGCCGATCTTCGGCCGCAAAACAGATGTGAGGAGACAGAAACTTGACGATCTTGTCCGATATCGAAATTGCCCGTGCGGCGAAAAAGCTTCCCATCCAGGCCATCGGCTCCAAGATCGGCATTTCGCCGGATGACCTCATCCCCTATGGCCACGACAAGGCAAAGGTCTCGGCATCGTTCATCGACGGGCTGGCCGGACGGCCGGACGGCAAGCTGATCCTGGTTACGGCGATCAATCCGACGCCGGCAGGCGAGGGCAAGACGACGACGACGGTCGGGCTCGGCGACGGGCTGAACCGGATCGGCAAGCGGGCGATCACCTGTATTCGCGAGGCTTCGCTCGGGCCGTGTTTCGGTGTCAAGGGCGGGGCGGCCGGCGGCGGTTATGCCCAGGTCGTGCCGATGGAAGAGATCAATCTGCATTTCACCGGCGATTTTCATGCCATCACCTCGGCCCACAATCTGCTGTCGGCCCTGATCGACAACCATATCTACTGGGGCAACGAGCTTGGCATCGATACCCGGCGCATTACCTGGCGGCGGGTGATGGACATGAACGACCGGGCGCTGCGCCAGATCGTGTCGTCATTGGGTGGCGCTGCAAACGGCTATCCGCGTGAGACCGGCTTCGATATTACCGTGGCGTCCGAAGTCATGGCCATTCTGTGTCTTGCGACTGATCTCGACGACCTCGAACAGCGGCTTGGCAACATCATCATCGGGTATCGCCGTGACAAGAGCCCGGTTTTTGCCCGCGACCTCAAGGCCGATGGTGCGATGACGGTTCTGCTCAAGGAGGCGATGCAGCCCAATCTTGTTCAGACGCTGGAGAACAATCCGGCCTTCGTGCATGGCGGTCCGTTCGCCAATATCGCGCATGGCTGCAATTCGGTGATCGCCACGAAGACAGCGTTGAAGCTCGCCGACTATGTGGTGACCGAGGCCGGGTTCGGGGCAGATCTCGGGGCGGAGAAATTCTTCGACATCAAATGCCGCAAGGCAGGCCTGCAGCCGGCGGCAGCGGTGATCGTGGCGACCGTTCGCGCGCTGAAGATGAACGGCGGCGTCGCCAAGGAGGATCTCGGGCGGGAGAATGTGCAGGCGGTGACTCGTGGCTGTGCCAATCTGGGGCGGCATGTGGCAAACGTGCGCAAGTTCGGTGTACCTGTCGTGGTTGCCATCAACCACTTCGTCTCGGACACGGAGGCCGAGATCGAGGCGGTGAAGGACTATGTCTCCCATCTCGGGGCGGATGCGATCGTCTGCCGCCATTGGGCTGACGGTTCGGCCGGCATCGAGGAGCTTGCCCGACGGGTGGCGGAAATGGCCGATAGCGGCGGTTCGCATTTCAAGCCGCTCTACCCGGATGCGCTGTCGCTGATGGAGAAGATCGAGACCGTGGCCTCGAAGATCTACCATGCCGGCGAAGTGACCAGCGACAAGGCGGTGCGCGACCAGCTGAAAAGCTGGGAGGAGCAGGGCTACGGGGACCTGCCGGTGTGCATGGCGAAGACGCAATATTCGTTCTCGACCGATCCGACCTTGCGAGGGGCGCCGGAGGGCCATGTGGTGCATGTCCGCGAGGTTCGCCTGTCGGCGGGTGCAGGCTTTGTCGTGGCGATCACGGGGGAGATCATGACCATGCCAGGTTTGCCGCGGGTCCCGTCGTCGGAGAAGATTTTCCTGAACGATCAAGGCTATATCGAAGGTCTGTTCTGACGCTGCGTCACCCCTGAAAAACTGTGGTATTTCTGCCGATATCGCAACGGTCATAATACATGATAAAAAGAATCATGTATTATATCTTGACATAAACAATCATGTTTTATACGGCGTAAATGAGGCGACCGGTTCTGGTCGCCGCAATTTTGACGCAATCCCATTTGGCCAGCTCGCGCACCATGACCTGCGCGGGAACGATCCTTCGTGGCCGCTGAAAGGAACATCGCATGGGTTTCCGGTCCCTCCGACCCACATTGCTCACCTGTACCGCACTTGCGGTGATCACCATTTCCAATCCTGCTCTTTCTCAGGATGCTGCGAATACCGCTGCAAACGGTGAGACCCAACTGAACACGATCGTTGTCAAAGGGAAGCGCGTCGCGAACGGGACGGTGATTTCCAACAGCCCGCAGGTCAGCCAGAGAACCGCGGAAGACCTGCGGCGGAACCAGATCAAAAACTTCAGGGATCTCGGACGTTCGCTTGAGCCGGGTGTTGATTTCGTCAAGTCCGAGGGTGGCGTCACGATCCGCGGCCTGGGTGGGCCACGCGTCCTGACAACGATCGATGGCATCCCTCTGCCTTATCTCGACAATTATGCGCGACGCGGTGGTCCAGCCACCACGACGAATGTTGCCGGCGGCAGCGACAGCTTTGATTTCTCGTCGATTTCGACGCTTGATGTGCTGCGCGGTTCTGACTCGAGCCGTCTGGGTTCCGGCGCGCTGGCCGGCGGTATCGCCCTGCGCACCCTGGAGCCGGAAGATCTGATCGGCGAGGGCAGGGACTGGGGCGGGATGGCGAAAGCCACCTTTGACAGCGAGGAGATGAGCTTCGGCGGTTCGGCAGCGGTGGCAAAGCGCATCGACAATACGTCCGTGCTTTTCCAGGGCACCTACAGGCGAGGGCAGGAGCGTCAGAACCAGGGAACGGTGGATAGCATCGGTGCAACGCGTACCGAGGCAAATCCCGGGGATTTCAACCAGAACAACCTGCTGTTCAAATTGCGGCAGGATCTGGAGGGCGGCCATACGGTTGGTCTGACGGCGGAACGCTATCGCTACAACTCCGATACCGAACTGAAAACATTGACGGGTGCTACCACGGGTTCAAGCCGTGTCTGGGCGGTCGGCGAATATGACGGCTTCGACGACACGGCGCGCGACCGGGTGTCACTGGACTACAGCTTCCTCAATCCCGCGGAAGATGAGGTCATTCAGTCGGCGCGCCTGTCCGTCTACTGGCAGGAAACGACCAAGAATGCCGGTGCATCGGGACGTCGTGTTGGGGCTGTTGCCGGGCCATGGCTGCGCGATAACGAATTGCAGGAAAGCGCCATCGGCTTTACCGGCAACGTGGTCAGCGAGTTCAATACCGGCAACCTTACGCATGAATTGACGATCGGAGCCGATGGCGCGCTGCTCGATACGAGCCAGTTCGTGACCGGTATCGACGCGTGCACGCTCGGGACGGTGACAGCCGGTTGCACCAGCTTGAAGTCCAACCAGTCGGACATGCCAGACATCGACGGCAAGAAGTTCGGTATCTATATCGACGACAAGATCTCGATGGAAAACAGTGCCTTCTCGCTGACGCCGGGCATTCGCTTTGATTGGTACGACTACGAGCCCAAGCTGACGGACGCCTATGCTATCAACAATGGTTATCTGAAGGCTGGCCTTCCCGAAAGCAGCGATGGCAGCCGGCTCAGCCCGAAGCTGCTGGCCAGCTACGATCTGACCGATGAAGTACAGGTCTATTCGCAGTGGTCGATGGCTTATCGCGCGCCGACGGTCAACGAACTCTATCTCGACTTCGTCAACACCGGATATGCCGTGGTCGGCAATCCGGAGCTTGAGGCGGAAACATCGAACTCCTTCGAAATCGGCAGCAAGGTCGAGTTTACCGACTTTGTCGCTCGTTTCGCGGCCTATCACAGCCGCTACAAGAACTTCATCGAGCAGACGACAACGTTTGGTGACCCGACTTATGGCATGCTGACGCAGTACAACAACCTGAAGCATGTGGATATTTCCGGCTTCGAGTTCAGCCTGCGCAAGGACTTCGACAACGGCCTCTTCGTGCATGCGGGCGGTGCCTATGCCTACGGCAAGGACAAGGACGCCGACAAGTATCTTCGCTCTGTGGCCCCGTTCAAAGGCGTGGTCGGCTTCGGTTTCGAGCAGCAGACATGGGGTACGGATCTCAGCCTTATCGCTGCGGCCGGCATGCGTGACGACGGCGTCGCGACGACGTTTGACGCACCGGGTTATGGTGTTGTCGATCTGACGGCATGGTGGGAGCCTGAGCAGACTAAGGGCCTGCGCATTCAGGCTGGCATCTACAATCTGCTCGACAAGACCTATTACAATGCGGTCAGCATGAAGGACTTCAACCCGACAACGGTACCGGGTACCGGCAATACCAACCAGCCTATCGAGTATTACTCCGAACCCGGCCGGACCTTCAAAATCTCGTTGACGCAAAAGTTCTAAACTTCGCTTCGGCGGGGCAAGGGAAGGGCGGTGTCATCGGACGCCGCCCTTTTTGCATTACCGGCAATAGCGGAAACCGCTGTTTCGTTTGATGACATCCAGATGCAGGTGGTCCAGGTGGGCCGCGTCGCTGCCGGGGGAGAGGACAGTGGTGAAATACAGACAGGCCATCGCGTTCAGGCTGCGCTGGAAGGCGGCGGCGAATGTGCCGTCATCCTGTTTGGCGATCACCATGGGCACGGTGCCGCGTTCGAATGTCAGGGCGGCGATGTCGACGGCATTGCCGCGGGCGTGTTCGGAGATTTTGCCGTTTTCCGCGCTGTTGCGGTTGCGGCATATGTAGCCCGATGCCTGGTTGACGGATTTTAGCGCACCCTTCTCGGACAGGCCGAGGTTTGCTGCCGGGACGATCATGTCGCGGGTCATCCGGGCAAGCTGCAAGGCCGTTTCGCAACGGAATGTCCCGGCAGGTTCCAGCAAGACTGTCGGGGAGAGCCGCGTCAGCGTTATCGGCCGGTCGATGCCACAGCCGTTGCCGTCGTCAATCCGCGCGGGTTGTTCGAATGTCGCGCCCAGATCCTTCAAGGCTGCCACGCAGGCCTTGAAGCCTGCCTCATCCTCAGTGGCAACGGTCGGCGGTGGCATCTTCGGTTCCGAAACGGGCTCCGGCGCTTTCTCCGGGGCAAGGTTTGGGTTCGGGGGCAAGTCCGGCTTCGTTGCCGGCACCGATGCTGCTGGCGGCGCGGACGGCTGGGTGGAGCCCGCGTCGTCGGGCGCGACGGCGTCCGGTGCGCCGTCTTTGTCCGCTTCCTTTGCTGTGCCCGCCTGTTCGTCCATCTCCGGCTTGTCGGCAGGTTTCGGCACAGGCGCTGTAACCTGTGGCTTTTCTTCAGGGGTCGGCCCGCGGGCTGGCAGGCTTGGCGGGAGGCTTGCGCCGATGAGCCAGATCATGGCCAGACTTACGCCGAGAAAATTCCGCATTTTGGATGCCGTCTCCCTTTTGCCGCGAGGGCTAACGGTTGGGAGCCGCTTAAGTTCAGTCCATGCTCTGCAATGTTCCCTGAATATGTGCGTCGAATCCCGCTTGCGCAGGGGCAAAGAGCAGGTTATCAAAACGCCATGAAGATCGTTTCGAACAACAATGCTTGGTGGTGGGTACGCTAACGCGGCCTTGACCAATCATGTCTTGAGACGATTGAACCCAAAGCCGCCCGGAGAACCTGAGGCGGCTTTTTTGTATTCAGGCGCCTTCCAACCGGGCTATGAAAGACGGAGAGAGACTGGAATGTCGACGATCATGCGGGAAGACGGGAGCGAGGCCTATGTAACGCGTGGCGGTGTCACCGTGACGCGGCGGCGGCGGCCGACACCCTATGCCGACGCGGTCAGCACCTATGTCGACAAGCTCGACGAGCGGCGCGGCGCTGTGTTTTCGTCGAACTACGAGTATCCGGGTCGCTACACCCGCTGGGATACCGCCATCGTCGATCCGCCGCTTGGCATATCCTGCTTTGGCCGCAAGGTTTGGATCGAGGCCTATAACGGTCGTGGCGAAGCATTGCTGGCGCTGATCGCCGACAAGCTGTCGAGCGTTTCAGACCTCGATCTCGGCCAGCGCAGTGATCGCCGCCTCGATCTGGAGGTCAAGGTACCCGAGCGTGTCTTCACCGAGGAAGAACGCTCGAAGATCCCGACCGTGTTCACCGTTCTCAGAGCCATCACCGATCTCTTTCATTCCGAGGAAGATGCGGCGATCGGCCTGTTCGGTGCCTTTGGCTACGATCTCGCCTTTCAGTTCGACGCGATCAAGCTGTCGTTGCAGCGGCCGGAAGACCAGCGCGACATGGTGCTGTTCCTGCCGGACGAAATCCTGGTCGTGGACCATTATTCGGCCAAGGCCTGGATCGACCGCTACGATTTTGCCAAGGGCGATGTGACGACGGAGGGCAGATCGGAAGAGATTGCGCCCGAGCCGTTCCAGCATACCGACAAGATCCCGCCGCGTGGCGACCATCGCCCGGGCGAATATGCCGAGCTTGTCACCAAGGCCAAGGAAAGCTTCCGTCGCGGCGACCTGTTCGAGGTTGTGCCGGGGCAGAAGTTCATGGAACGTTGCGATTCAAAGCCGTCGCAGATCTCCAAGCGGCTGAAGGAGATCAATCCGTCGCCCTATTCCTTCTTCATCAATCTCGGCAACCAAGAATATCTGGTCGGCGCATCGCCGGAAATGTTCGTCCGGGTCAACGGGCGGCGCATCGAGACCTGCCCGATCTCCGGCACGATCAAGCGCGGCGATGATCCGATCGCCGACTCGGAACAGATCCTCAAGCTCCTGAACTCCAAGAAGGACGAGAGCGAACTGACCATGTGCTCGGACGTCGATCGCAACGACAAGTCGCGCGTCTGCGAACCGGGTTCGGTGAAGGTCATCGGCCGCCGGCAGATCGAGATGTATTCACGCCTGATCCATACGGTCGATCACATCGAAGGCCGTCTGCGCGACGACATGGATGCGTTTGACGGTTTTCTCTCCCATGCCTGGGCCGTGACCGTCACCGGCGCGCCGAAGCTCTGGGCCATGCGTTTCATCGAGGCGCATGAAAAGAGCCCACGCGCCTGGTATGGTGGCGCGATCGGCATGGTCGGCTTCAATGGTGACATGAACACGGGGCTGACCCTTCGCACCGTTCGCATCAAGGATGGCATCGCGGAAGTGCGCGCGGGCGCCACCCTCCTGAACGACAGCATCCCCGAAGAGGAAGAGGCCGAAACCGAACTGAAGGCATCCGCCATGATTGCAGCCATTCGTGACGCCAAGACGGGCAATGATCCAAAGAACAAGCGCGGCGTGGCGGCCGTCGGGCAGGGTATCAACATCCTGCTCGTCGACCACGAAGATTCGTTCGTGCATACGCTCGCCAACTATTTCCGCCAGACCGGGGCAACGGTGAACACCGTGCGCTCGCCGGTGGCCGACGAGGTCTTCGACAAGCTCAATCCCGATCTCGTCGTCTTGTCGCCGGGACCGGGAAGCCCGAAGGATTTCGACTGCAAGGCGACGATCAAGAAGGCGCGGGCGCGGCAATTGCCGATCTTCGGTGTCTGCCTCGGCCTGCAGGCGCTGGCCGAAGCCTATGGCGGCGAGTTGCGCCAACTCGCGGTTCCGATGCACGGCAAGCCGTCGCGCATCCGTATCCTCGAGCCGGGCCTGGTGTTCTCCGGTCTCGCCAAGGAAGTGACCGTTGGCCGCTATCACTCGATCTTTGCCGATCCGGCCACGCTGCCGCGCGAATTCATGATCACGGCGGAAAGCGAAGACGGCACGATCATGGGCATCGAACACACCAAGGAACCGGTGGCTGCGGTGCAGTTCCACCCGGAATCGATCATGACGCTCGGCCAGGATGCCGGCATGCGGATGATCGAGAACGTCGTGGCGCATCTGGCGAAACGAGCCAAGGTGAAAGCCGCCTGATACCGGTTTCGGTGGGTTGACCCGCCGTTAAACTCTGTGCTTTAGACTGCGCCAACTCAAAACCGCCTGCGCTCCGTCGCGGGCGGTTTTGCATTTTGGGATTGCCCATTGCAATTCGCTCGCATCTGCACGGACGCATATGATGGTCGGAAAACAAGATAACCTGGTTCAGCGGCTCGCCTTCTGGGGCATTCCGCTCGCATTCGGCGTGATGGGGCTGAAGCTCCTGGCCTGGTGGATGACCGGCTCGGTAGCGCTGCTGTCGGACGGGCTGGAATCGACCGTCAATGTGATCGCGGCCTTCATTGCCTATTTCGTCATTCGATACGCCCAGAAGCCGGCCGATGACGACCATCCCTATGGTCACCACAAGGCGGAATACCTGTCGGCGGTCGTCGAGGGTGTCCTGATCGTCGTGGCCGCACTGTTGATCATCAACGAGGCCGTGGCGGCGCTTGCCGATCCGCAGGTGCTGAATGCGCCAGCGCTCGGCCTTGCAATCAATTTTGTCGCGGGTCTGATCAATCTTGTCTGGGCGCGCACGCTGATCCGCGTCGGCAAGTCGCACCGTTCGCCGGCACTTGCGGCCGATGGCCATCACATCATGTCGGATGTGGTGACCTCGATCGGCGTTCTGGTCGGTCTGGTTCTGGTCGTTGCCACCGGCTATGCGATCCTCGATCCGCTGCTCGCCATCCTTGTTGCCTGCAATATCATCTTCCAGGGCTGGAAGGTGATCAGCGCGTCGATCGACGGACTGATGGACAAGGCGGTTGACGTCAGCGAAATCGCCGCCGTGAAGCAGGCGATTACCGACAATGCGCAAGGCTCACTGGGAGTACATTATCTGCGCACCCGGCGCGGTGGTGCTGTGACCTTCGTCGCCTTCGATCTGGTCGTTCCGGCGGATATGACCGTGGTCGAGGCGCATCATATCTGCGACCGGCTGGAAGCCGCGGTCAAGGCCGTGCTGCCGGGCGGGCGCGTGACAATCCATGTGGAACCGGAAAGCGAAGAGGCCCACGGCGTGGGCGTAGCGGTAAAGGGATAAGACAATGAGCATGACCGACGTATCGGGATTGTCGCAGCTCGGCCAGGCGGTCGAGGCGCCGTCCAGCCCGGAGACTGCCGTGATGGAGCGGGTGCCGAACGGCAATGCCGGAACGGATTACGTGGTGCGCTTCACCGCGCCCGAATTCACCTCGCTGTGCCCGATGACCGGGCAGCCGGATTTCGCCCATATCGTCATCGACTATATTCCCGGTGACTGGCTGGTGGAATCGAAGTCGCTGAAGCTGTTCCTGTTTGCCTTCCGCAATCATGGGGCCTTTCACGAGGATTGCTCGATCTACATTGCCAAGCGCATTGTCGAGCTTCTCGATCCGAAATGGCTGAGGATCGGTGCCTACTGGTATCCGCGTGGCGGCATTCCGATCGACGTCTTCTGGCAGACCGGCGAGGCGCCGACTGGCGTGTGGTTGCCGGAGCAGGGGGTCGCGACCTATCGCGGGCGCGGCTGAACGCGTCTTCATCCGCAGTCTGAGGCAGGCCTGAAAGATGAGTCCGATCAGGCGCTTGGCGGCTTGTCTGTAGGAGGCGATTCAAACTGAAACGGCGGCCGTTGGGCCGCCGTTCGCATGTTGTCTGCTTGTCTCGGTCAGCCGAAGGCGATCGCGGCACCACCGAAGACCGTTGCCACACCCACCAGGCGGGCAACGACCGGGCCGACGCGGTTCAATGCAAGGCCAAGTCCGAGACCTGCCAGATGTAGGCCGGCGGTTGCGATGACAAAGCCGATGCCGAACTGCAGCGCGCCGGCAGTGCCGAGTTCGCCGCCATGGGCATGGCCGTGGAATAGGGCGAAGGCGGCAACGACGGCAGCAGAGGCTGCGACCGGCAGGCGGACGGCGGCCGCAACCAGCAGGCCAAGGCCGATGACGGAGGCAAGGATCGCCGGTTCGACGAAGGGCAGGTCAATGCCGGCGACGGCGAGGGCGAAGCCGATGGCCATCGTCCCGACAAAAGCAGCCGGCACAGCCCAGAGCGCGCGGCCGCCGATCTGCGAGGCCCAGATGCCAACGGCAACCATCGCCAGAATATGGTCGGCGCCGAACAGCGGATGCGACAGACCCGCCATCATCGAACCATGCTCTTCAGGGTTCAGGTGGGCAAAGGCCGGGGCAGTGGCTGCCGCAAATATGGCTGCTGTGTATGAAAGGCGTTTCAACATGTTAGGTCCCTCTATTTGGTCGACTCAAGGCGGCCGTGTTCGGTCCCGCCACTTCGTCTCTGTATGTCATCCGTGACAGTAACGTAAGCTGTTTGGCGCTGTCCATGGCAAAGTCTGATGCGAAACTACGTCGAATGCCGGGGTTGGGCGAGGCATGCTGCGGCAAGAGATGGCGCAGATAGAGCGACAATGTCTTGAATGGGGGCCGGGCTTTGTCCAGCGTGCCCTTGTTTCCGGCATGATCGGCATGGTCGCTGGAAGAGGTGCGAGAAGAGCTGGCTGTGAACAGATTGGCCGTCATGGACTCTTGTTAGGATGGCTTCTTGCCCTCGTCGCCGGCGTGCAGCCGAATTCGGCTTGATCGGATTTAGCACTTTCGCTAGCCACGGGTTCGGCTTAGGTTCAAGCGCTGCGTCAGCATACGGTGCCAGGTCGACCGAGGAGAGTTTCGGACATGGCGCAACAGGTTGCGCAGGCCGATACAGATTTACGCCAATGCAGCCGTTTCGGCGGATGGGAAGAGACTATGCGGCCAGTGATTGCGACTCGCGGGAAATCCGTTCTTCAATGCCTCCTGCTGATGGCAGCCTGTGCCGGGCTGTTTCGACAGGATGTCTTGGCCGCTGACGATTGCCGCGCCTCGCCGGTGCCCGGCATCAATTGGCAGGACTGCGACAAGAAACTGATCATGCTTGATAGCAGCGATCTCAGCGGCGCCAACCTGACACGGACGGATTTCACCTCGACGGATCTGAGAAACAGCAATCTGACGGAGGCAAACTTCGAGAAGGCTGTTCTGGTGCGGGCCAGCTTTGCGGGTTCGACGGCCAAGGGTACGCGATTTGCCAGGATAGAAGCCTATCGAACGGATTTCAGCCAGCTCGATGCGCCCGGTGCTGTCTTCTCCGGCGCGGAATTGCAGCGGTCCGTCTTCACCCAGGCCAAGCTTGCCGGTGCAGATTTCACCAAGGCCGACCTGGGACGTTCGCAGTTCGACGGGGCCGATGTCGGCGGCAGCCGATTTTCGCTGGCCAATCTCGCCCGTGCCGATTTTCGAGGAGCTGCGTTTGCCAGCCCGGTCGATTTTGAACGTGCCTTCTTTTTCCTGACCCGTATTGAAGGCGTGGATCTTGCCGGCGCGACAGGTCTGACCCAGTGGCAACTGGACATGGCCTGTGGTGACGACGCAACCGTTTTGCCAGCCGGGTTGAAAAAGCCGGCGAGCTGGCCCTGCCAGTTTCAGCAGGAATAGCCGAGACACCTTCCGGCACCCGACTATGTTGTTCGATATCGCTCACTGCAGGGTCAGCGGTCAGACCTATGCTACCGCTGTCTTGTCCTGCTTGATCGAGAGAGCCTCGGTCACAGCCAGATCGGCCATGGCGAGTGCCGCCTCGCGCGACTTTGCCGCTGCGACGAAGCGTCCGTTGTGGCAGAAACTTGCGCCTGCCACGCCGCAAGCGGCCTCCAGATCGCCGTTGGTCAGGCCGGCCCAGGCGGCCGGCAGATCGGCTCGGACCTCAAAACCCTCGTCCGCACGGCGGATGGTGGTCAGGCACCAGTCCTTGTCGCGCGGGTGAACGACGAATAGCAGGTGATCGGCACCTGCCTTGATAATGGCCGGGCGGAAGGGCATGCCCATCGGTAGTTCCAGCACGCGACCTGCGCCGGTGTCGACGATCGCCTGATGCACCAAGGCCTCGGCGCGCAGTTTTGCGGCACTTCCGGCGATCCGCGCCTCGACAAAGCTGCGGGCAACGGCAAGTGCGGCATGGAAGCAACGCTCAATTGCCTCGGGATCGGTTGCATCAAAGACCGGCTTCAGGGTTTCGAGCAGAGCGGGAAGCGTCAGCCCTGCCAGTGGTCCGGCGATCGAGGGGCTGAGCGCTCCATTGTCGACCAGGTCGATGGGGAGAACGAAACTCGCGTCGAAGGAGGCGTGTACCTTGTCAACATGCGCCTCCGGCAGGCCTGAGGCTGCGAGGTAGTCGCGGCCATAGTGTTTCCAGATCAAGCCGAATGAGCTGTAGGGTTGGCCGTCCTCACGCAGCGGTGCACCGCGCTGGTGATGATCGAATATCTGCGCCTGCGCGTCGTAGGCGCCACCGACGTCGTAGACGATGCGATCCGGGCCGGGGGTGAGCCATTCGGGTGCGCGGCTGCGGACGATACGAGCCTGGGGGAAAAGCCTGGTCAGGATGACGCTGGAGAGAAGTTCGTCGGCATGGAAGCCACCGGAATGGGTGACGAGGAAGTCTGGAATCATGCCGGAATACGCCTTGTAGTTTGCTGGGGGCCTGTTTGCGGTTGGCACCAGATACCCGTAGCCGGATGTCATCTCAACCCGCCATCTGCGCATTCGGCAACCATTGGTGCATTTGGACGCGCTGGCCCGGCCTTTTGGTGTCGCGATCTGGCTTGCTCAGCCCGCCGCCACAGATGATCGGGAACTCCAATGCCAAAGGCATGCGCTGAGACAATGCGTCAGGAAATCGCGATGATCTCCAGTTCCTGACCGCCTGACTCGACGATGTCCCCGATAGCCTTGCCCATCAGCATCTTTGCCACCGGCGATACGAAGGAAATCGATCCGGTCTTCGGATCGGCCTCGTCCTCGCCGACGATCCGATAGGTCTGCACGCGCCCGTCGTCTCGGCTGAAGGTCACCGTGCTGCCAAAGGCGACGGTATCCGTGGATATCGGCTCCGGGACAAGCTGTGCACTGTGAACCCTGGCTGCAAAGTAGCGGGTATCGCGCAACGGGGTTGCTGCCTGACGGCGACGCTCGTTGACATCCTCGATCGTGCTCGTGGTCTCATAGGCGTCGCGCGCCTGGCGCAGTTGCTGTTCGAGCGCCTTCAGGCCCGCCTCCGTCACCAGGTTGGGATGCGGCGAAATCGGCCGGTCGGGCAGCAGGGTTTCTGCGGCCGTTTCGGAACTTTCTTCCTTGGTGAAGGCAACGCTCAATCTTAAAACTCCGTCACGGTACGGCACGCATTGAAAGCCCGAATGGTGGCCGTGTTTGTCAATAGATTGCACAGAAGCGCAATACGCGCGCCATCAAACTCATATCGGGTATCACTGCCGCCTTATTTCTTCGGATGCGCGTCCAGCACTTCGGCGCATCTCGACAGGCTCAGCCCCTCGCCATCGGTGTCGTTCGAAGCGCGTATCGTCATGATATTGTTCGACTTGTCGGCGGTGATCTGCAATTCGCAGAACAGTTGCTGATATTGCGGCGGCGAAATCATTTCAGGACCCCAGCCCGGATCGCGGGCTATCACGCGGGTCTGGGTCACGGTCTGGCCAGAGCCGGTCTGGCGCGTCTCGGTGCGCACCACGGTTCGGGCCGGTTCGGGCATTGTGTAGGTCGGAGGAATGTAGCGTGTCCTGTCACCGCCGCGCCAGGTGTAGATGATCGTGCCGGATGCCAGGGGATACTGACTGATGGGTGGTCCATACTGGATAAAGAAGGAGTCGATCGGCTGGCCGATCCAACGTGACTGAATCACCTGTTGTGCTTCTTCAGTCGTGGTGCAGCCGGCGAGCGCCATGAATGCGGCGAGGACGGTGTAGCGAAACTTCATGGTCATGGTCCCTGTCAGGCGAATTCCGAACGCCGTTCGACGACGGCGATGGTCCGCATGGAGTGCGCAGCCACGCAATCCTGTCTTCGCTCAGTTAGCGCGCTGTTTCACCACCAGACAAGATGTCGGACTGCTCCGTGCCCATAATTGGCCCGCTCCATCCCCCGGTAATGTGCTTCCGTTTTTGCTTGTCTGTCCGGGCGCGATCCCCATATTGCAGTGTGAATGAAGCGCCTGGCACCTGCCGGGGCAAGGAGTTGCCTTTGATCGCGTTTGACAACAGCTACAGCCGCTTGCCAGACCATTTCTTCCGGCCGGCCAAGCCTGCCGCTGCGGCTCAGCCACAGTTGATCCGTTACAATCAGGCTCTGGCTGATCAGCTTGGTATTGCGCTCGACGCGGGTGACACGGCGCGGCTCGCGCAAATCTTTTCCGGGCAGATCCTGCCGGTCGGTGCCGAGCCGATCGCCATGGCCTATTCGGGCCATCAGTTCGGTCATTTCAATCCGCAACTCGGCGATGGCCGGGCGCTTTTGCTCGGCGAGGTGATCGATGGTGAAGGACGGCGTCGCGACATCCAGTTGAAGGGTGCCGGTCCGACAGCCTTTTCCCGCAACGGCGATGGGCTTGCAGCACTTGGCCCGGTGCTGCGCGAATATATCGTCTCCGAGGCGATGGCAGCGCTTGGTATCCCGACGACACGGGCGCTGGCGGCCGTTCTGACCGGCGAGCCGGTGATCCGGGAGGCCGTGTTGCCGGGCGCCGTATTCACCCGGGTCGCAGCCAGTCATATCCGCGTCGGCACATTCCAGTATTTCGCTGCGCGCGGCGATACAGATGGCGTCAAAACGCTCGCAGATCATGTCATCGCGCGGCACTATCCCGAGGTCGCTTCCGCCGAAAATTCTTATGCGGCCATGTTGTCTGTCATTTCGGCGCGTCAGGCCGAACTCATCGCCCGCTGGCTATCGGTCGGCTTCATCCACGGGGTGATGAACACTGACAATGTCGCGGTTTCCGGCGAGACGATCGATTTCGGCCCTTGCGCCTTTCTCGACGAATATGATCCGAAAAAGGTGTTTTCCTCGATCGACCAGCGCGGCCGCTATGCCTATGCGAACCAGCCGGGCATCGGCCAATGGAACATCGCAAGGTTGGCGGAATGCCTGCTGCCATTGCTGGATGAGGACGAGGAAAAGGCGGTCGAGTTGGCCAATGGCGTTTTGTCCCGGTTCGGCGACATTTTCCAGGCTGCCTGGCTTGAGGCCTTCCGTGCCAAACTCGGCCTTGCCGGTGAAAGCGATCAAGACCGGACGCTGGTCAGCGACCTGCTTGAGCTGATGCAAAAAGGCGAAGCGGATTTCACGCTGACGTTTCGGGCTCTGGGCAAGGTTGCCGGCGGGGCCGATCATGCGGGGCTGCAGGCCCGGTTTGCCGATCCGACGGGGCTTTCGGATTGGCTAGTCCGCTGGCATAGTCGCATCGATGACGGTCGCTCCCGGACAGAGATCCAGGCTCGGATGGAGGCCGTCAATCCCGCCCTCATCCCGCGCAATCACCGGATCGAAGAGGCCATCCAGGCAGCGATCTACAACGATTTTTCGTTCTTCCATCGTCTGACGGAGGCACTGCAGGCGCCGTTTGTCGACGATCCGGATGTGGCCGATCTGCGTGAGCCTCCGAAACCGGAAGAGCGCGTCACCCGCACCTTCTGTGGAACCTAGCGAAGCTGCGGGGCAATCTGTTTTGCCCCGCAGTCCACTTTTGCCGATCAGAACTCTTCCCAGCTGTCCTGCTTCAATGCGGTGTTACCGATGGCGGCCGGTATGCGGCCGGTAGCAGAGGCGGGTGCTGGTGCCGGGCGTGCCAATTGCCGGGGTGCCGTGGCCTGAGGCATTGCCGCCTTGACTGCGGAGCGTCCGGGAGCTGAGGTGATTGCGCGGTCCTGAGCGCCGCGCGCGGCCGCTTCGGAGCCGGGTTCGCGGCGTTGCTTGCGACGGTCGAGCTTGAAGCTCTGGACCAGCGTGACAAGATGACTTGCGCCGCTCGAGAGATTTTCGCTGACGGCGCTGATGCCGGTGACCATTGCCGCATTCTGCTGGGTCATCTGATCGAGCGAGGAGACCGTCGAATTGATCTCCTGCAGGCTGGTCGCCTGTTCCGTCGCGGCGGTTGCGATGGCCTCGACATTGCGATTGATCGATTCGACGAAATCCTCGATCCGGGTCAGCGCCTCGCCGGTCTCGCCGACGAGCCTTACGCCTTCCTGCACTTCGGTGGTCGATTTGGCGATCAGGCCGGAGATTTCCTTGGCAGCCTTTGCGGAACGCTGTGCGAGTTCGCGGACCTCCTGGGCAACAACGGCAAAACCCTTGCCGCTTTCGCCGGCACGCGCGGCCTCGACGCCGGCGTTGAGGGCAAGGAGATTGGTCTGGAAGGCGATTTCATCGATGACGCTGATGATGTTGGTGATTTCCTTCGAGGCGCCTTCGATGCGGCCCATGGCGTTTACCGTCGCCTTCACCACGTCGACGGATTCGCTCGCAGCCTGGCGCGCATTGTTGACCAGCTTGCGTGTGTCCCCTGCGCGGGCACTCGATTCCTTCACCGTTTCGGTGATTTGCTCCAGCGCTGCCGATGTCTGTTCCAGCGCCGTTGCCTGCTGTTCCGAGCGCTGGGCAAGGCCGGCTGCATTGTCGTGCATCTCCAGGCTCTTTGAAGACACGGTGGTCGTCTCCGCCAGCACATCCTCGAGCGTTTCCTGGAACTTGCCCAGCGCCGTGTTGAAATGCGCGCGCAGATGTTCGAATTCCGGGGTGAACGGCTCGTCGATGGTGAGGCGGATATTGCAGTCGGCCAGACGCTCAAGGCCAGCGCCGACCTGCTTCAGCGCAGTGACGCGCCCGGTGATATCGGTGGCAAACTTGACGACCTTGAACACCTTGCCCTCGTCATCGAGGATCGGGTTGTAGGTGGCCTGGATGTAGATCGGTTGGCCGCCCTTGCGCAGGCGGGTGAACTCGTCACTCAAGAATTGGCCGCCCGCCAGGCGTGGCCAGAAGCCTGCATACTCGGTTGATGCGGCGTAGCCCGGCTCGCAGAACATGCGGTGATGCTGTCCTGCGATCTCGGAATGGCTATAGCCGAGCGCGGAGAGGAAGTTCTCGTTGGCGGTGATGATCTGGCCATCGGGCGTGAATTCGATCACGGCCTGTGCTCGCGACAGGGCATCGAGCTTGCCGTTGCTGTCGAGGGACCGCATCTTGCTTTCGGTAATGTCGGTGGCGATCTTGATCACCTTGTAGGCCTTGCCGCGGCGCATGACCGGGTTGTAGGAGGCCTCGATCCAGATGGGCTTGCCGTTCTTGCCGAAGCGCTTGTACTGGCCGCGGTCGAACCTGCCCGATGCCAGTCGCTGCCAGAATGCGGTATAGTCGGGCGAGGCGGCGTCGACGGGATTGACGAAGATGCGGTGATGCTTGCCGACGATGTCCTCGAGGCGGTAGCCGAGCGCCTGGCAGAAGTTCTCGTTGGCAGTCAGGATCGTGCCGTCCGTGCTGAATTCGATGATCGCCTGGGACCGGCTGAAAGCATCGAGAACGGATTTGGTATCTTGGAAATCGATGGTCGGAAAAGGCATGGGTGGCTCCAAATGAATTCCCTGAATTGTCGTAGTTTAAAATTAAATCTTATTTAAAACCTGCATACAAAGTGTATTGACGCATCGCGATATGTCGTTATCTGGGCGGCGGAGAGGGGGCGCCTATGCTGGCGGCGTGCCTGTCGCCTCGATCGGCCGGCCGTTCCCTTCGCGTCTGTCGTGTGGGCGACATCGGCTGTTGTCATTTTGCCGCTGGCTGGCAGATTGTCAGCGGATAAGTGGTCGTGCAACACTTGGAGAATGTCGCAGACAGGCTGCAATTGTGCGTCTGCTCACCCTAAAATCGAACTCAACATCAATCATTCTCGCAGGCAGGATTGCAGGCTATGGCAGAATTTCCGTCAAAGGCAAAAGTCGTCATCATCGGTCTCGGAGGGATCGTCGGCGCCTCCATCGCCCACCACCTGATCGAGCGGGGTTGGGACGACATCGTCGGTATCGACAAGTCGGGCATCCCGACCGATATCGGCTCGACGGCGCATGCCTCGGACTTCTGTTACACCACGTCGCACGACTATCTGTCGGTCTGGACCACCCAGTATTCGATCGATTTCTTCGAAAAGATGGGGCACTATGCCCGCATCGGCGGTCTGGAAGTGGCGCGCACCGGCGACGACACCTGGATGGAAGAGATCAAGCGCAAGCTGTCGTCCGCCAAGGCATTCGGCACCCGCGCGCATTATGTTTCCCCGGCCGAAATCAAGGCGAAGTTTCCGCTGATCGAGGAAGACCAGGTGATGGGTGGCATGTTCGACCCCGACGCCGGCCTCGTCATTCCGCGTTCGCAGACGGTTGCCGGCAAGCTGGTCGATGCGGCCGAAAAATCCGGCAAGCTGACAGCGTTCGCCAATACTCCGGCGAAATCGTTGATCGTCGAGGGCGGCCGGATCAAGGGCGTCGTCACCCATCGCGGCACGATCATGGCCGATCACGTCATCGTCTGCGCCGGCCTCTGGGGCCGCCTGATTGCCGAAATGGTCGGCGAGGACTTGCCGGTCATGCCGGTCGACCATCCGCTGACCTTCTTCGGCCCGTTCAACGAGTTCGAAGGCACCGGCAAGGATATCGGTTATCCGCTTCTGCGCGACCAGGGCAATTCCGCCTATATGCGCGACACCGGCGACCCGAAGACGTCCGAAGGCGGCCAGATCGAATGGGGCTATTACGAGACCACCAATCCGCGCATGTGCCATCCGCGCGAGCTTCTCGAAAAGCATGAGGCGCGGCTTTCGCCATCCCAGCGCGATCTCGACATGGAACAGATCATCGAGCCGCTCGAGCGCGCCATGGAGCTGACGCCGATCCTCGGCGAACTCGGCTACAACGAGGGCCATTCGTTCAACGGCCTCTTGCAGGTCTCGGCCGCCGGCGGTCCTTCCTGCGGCGAAAGCCAGAAGGTGCGCGGCCTCTGGTACTGCGTCGCCATCTGGGTCAAGGACGGGCCCGGCTACGGCAAGCTGATTGCCGACTGGATGACCGACGGCCGCACGGAGATCGACCACAATTCGATCGACTATGCCCGCTTCTATCCGCACCAGTTGACCGAGGAGTTCATCGGCAATCGCTGCTTCGAGGCGGCGCAGAAGATCTATTACCCGGCCGTGCATACCCGCGAGCCCTATGCGTCGAGCCGTGGCGTCAAGCGTTCACCATTCCACGAGCGCGAAAAGGAACTCGGCGGCTATTTCATGGAACTCGGCGGCTGGGAGCGTGCGCATGGCTATGCCGCCAACGAGCACCTGCTGGAAAAATACGGCGACCGCGTTCCTGTCCGTGAAAATGAATGGGATAACAGGCACTTCTGGCGTGTTTCGAATGCCGAACATCTGGCGATGAGCGAGGATTGCGGCATCGTCAACCTTTCCCACTTCCACATGGTCGACATCGAAGGCCCCGATCATGTCGAACTGCTCGAATGGCTCTGCGCCGCCAAGATCGGTGGTGACGGCAATATCGGTAAGGGCATCTATACCCACTTCCTCGACGACGAAGGCATGGTGCGGGCCGACTTCACCGTCATCCGCATGGCCGATCGCTGCCGCCTGATCAACGGGGCGGATGCCGGCCCGCGCGACTTCCACTACATGAAGCGCGTGGCTGAGGATCGCGGCCTCGACGTCACGATCACCGACGTCTCGGAAAAGTTCATCACCATCGGCATCTGGGGTCCGAATGCCCGCGACACGCTGAAGAAGGTCGTACCCGATCCGGCCGGTCTCGACCCGGAAAACTTCGCCTTTGCCCAGATCAAGCAGATCGAGATCGGCGGCAAGCCGGTCGCCGCCTTCCGCATCTCCTATGTCGGCGAGCAGGGCTGGGAACTGCACATGAAATACGAGGATGGCCTCGCCGTCTGGGACGCCCTTCGTGCGACAGGTGTCATGGCCTTCGGTGTCGAGACCTATGCGAACTCGCGCCGCATGGAAAAGTCGCTGCGCCTGCAGAACGCCGATCTTCTGACCCAGTACAACCTGATCGAAGCGGATCTGGCGCGCCCGAAGGTCAAGGAAGCCGATTTCCGCGGCAAGGCCAAGCATCTGGAATACAAGGCCCGTGACAAGCAGCCGGCCATGCTCTGCACGCTCGTGATGACCGAAAACATCGATGCCAAGGGCGTCAAGCGCTACCCGGTCGGCTCGCTGCCGGTCATGGATCCGGCAACCGGCGAGGTGCTGGTCGACAGCCTCGGCCGTCGCTCCTACACGACCTCGATCGCCTATGGTCCGACAGTGGGCAAGAATATCGCGCTCGCCTATCTGCCGCAGGACTATTGCGAGGTGGGGCGCAAGCTGAATGTCGAGTATTTCGGGGAGACCTATCCGGTCGAAGTCGCCGGCGTCGGCTACAAGCCGCTGTATGATGCGGAGAACCTGAAGCCGCGCAGCTGAGGCGAGAGGCGGGGATTAAAAGGGCATTGCCATTAATATGAGGGCGGGCGGGCAAGAAATGGTCCCCGCCCTCAAGCGGCTCGCGCCGTATCACGAGAACATCGTTATTATAGTCGCGATACCTGCTCCCAATGTGCTGATGATTTTTTGCACGTCTTCGCCGGTCTCCCAAACTTCGCAGACTCCTTTGACTTTTGCCCAGGCGTTTCGAATCTTTGTTTTTTCGGGATTATTGCTCCGCAATATTTGTACCAGGTTTTTCAGCTCACCCTCTAGGTCGGTATTCCTGCTCGCTTCGGCGGCCTTTCCAAGTTCCCTTAGGGTGTTGTTGAATTCTCCATTCAAAAATTGCAATTGCTCGTCCGATATTCCTTCGTTCTTTGTAAATCGTATCGAGTAATCATAGATGTTTGTGGTTGACTTGGCTGTTATGTTTAATGAATTGTCAAATATCTTCTTGTTGTCTATGTTGACGTTGTAGTGAAGTGTTGTGCTGCTAGTTGTTAAAGCTTTGAATATAACGTCTCTCACCTGTGTCATGAATTCCAGGTCGCGGGACCAAAACAGCGTCATGGTGCCAGAGTTACTTAATAGTTCTATCCCATATTGTTTGGCATCAAAAAACTTTCTCTTCCAGGTGGAAAATATAAAATACGCGCCACAAATCAATCCCACTAGGGATATGGCTTGATTGTCCTCATGATCTTTGTTTGCGATGCCTACCAGCATTAATATCACGCCGATAGCGAGGTTTCTGACCATTCGTTTTGTGTAATCTTTATCGCTTTCAGGAACCTTGATGTCTTTTTCGACCATGCGTGCTGATGAGATGTTCTTTGTAGGAAAAATCTGATTGTCGAGTCTGATCGCTTCGCCAGTGATCTCCATAAAAAATCCCCCTGATCTAAGGCGACTATAAGTAAATTATATCCAGTTTATTAAATCAACTACAGCAAGAATGTGTAACGCATGCCGCAACGCTACCGAGGCTGTGATGTTGTATCTTGCTGTGGCCAACATGTCGGAAAAGTCATCTCGATGTTAAGCGCAGTCGTCGATTACTTCGGCATGTTGATGCGGGCCTGGGCCGCCTCGTTTACCAAAGCCGCTAGAAGGCGCCGGGCTGGCCCGCGATGATTTGTCTCAAAGGATCCAAGGGAAACCTTCCACGTTTGCTGACAAAATCCGGCCTCGAATGGCGGGCACGCGCGGGTCCTTCCCATGCCTAGGTGTTTCGTAGGGTTGTTTCAGGATGAGGGGGGCGGCGGTGCGATCGGATCGTAGGGGATTTATCTCCCGTAACGTGGCACCTAGCCCGCGTATGCCCTAAACGGTGCTTCAGCACGTTATCTTCCAACCGAGGTGGACGGGGCGGTCCTCCATTTTTTTCTTATACCGCCCCGTCCGGGGACCTTGCGGTCCGCTCCTCCCCCCGGAGGCGGTTAGCCGACCTTGGCGACGCGCATGACTTCGGGGTCGTAGACGCGGCCGAAGCGGTTGGCGAGGAAGGCGGGCAGGGCGATTTCTTCCTGGCGGACGAAGCCCTTGGCAGGCAGCGTGCCGTCGGCGAGCAGGTCGAGAACGGTGCAGATGCCGGCGGCCGTGGTGATCTGGATGGCGCTCATCTTCTTGCCCGCGACCACACCGGCATAGACCTTGTTGGCGTAGGTTTCCTGCAGGTAACGACCGTCCTTCCAGCCGCAGACGGTGACGAAGATGACGACGACGTCCTGCATGGTGGCGGGCAGGGCGTTTTCGAACAGGTCCTTCAGCACGTCGCGACGGTTCTTCAGGTTGAAGTCGTTGAGCAGCGCCTTGATGATCGCCTGATGGCCGGGATAGCGGATGGTGCGGTAATTCATCGTGCGCACGCGGCCTTCAAGCGTCTTGGCCAGCGTTCCAAGGCCGCCCGAGGTGTTGAAGGCCTCGTAGGTGACGCCGTCGAGCGAGAATTCCTCGCGCTCTTCCATGGCCGGCACAACGGTCAGCTTGCCTTCGACGACGGCTTCGCAGGGCTCGATATATTCGTTGATCAGGCCGTCGGTCGACCAGGTCAGATTGTAGTTCAGTGCGTTGGACGGATATTGCGGCAAGGCGCCGACCCGCATGCGCACGCTGTCGAGCGTGTCAAAATGTTTGGTCAGGTCCTGGGCGACGATAGAGATGAAGCCGGGGGCGAGGCCGCATTGCGGGATGAAGGCCGACTTGGCATTCACCGCCATCTGCTCGACCTTGCGGGTGGTGGCGACGTCTTCGGTCAGGTCGAGATAATGGGTGCCGGTGCGGGCGGCAGATTCGGCGATCGCGCCGGTCAGGTGGAAGGGGGCCGCCGAAAGGACGGCGAATTTTTCGGCGAGCAGGGCATCGAGGGCTGCGCTGTCGGTGATGTCGACCACGGTGGTCTTGACGGCGGCATGGGCATCGAGCTTGGCGAGCTGGTCGGCGCTGCGGTCGGCCACGGTCACCTGATAGTCGCCGGTTTCGGCCAGCATGCGGGCAATCGCGCCGCCGATCTTGCCGGCTCCGATGATGACGACGTTTTTCATGGTTCTGCCCTTATGGATATATGGGCCGGTCAGAATGCCGGCCGATTGCAATTAGTGGCATTCAGTTTGAGCGGGTCACTTGTCGATTCCAAGTGACGTAAAGTGTAAAACAACGTATCATTTGCTACGAAACGACGACATGGACAGGCATAATGCAGGTAACCGACAAGGATCGCGCGCTTTTGTCATTGCTGGCGGAGAATGCCCGCATGCCGGTGGCGGAACTGGCGCGGCGATTGGGCCTGTCGCGCACCACCGTGCAGGCTCGGCTCGAGCGGCTCGAAGAGCAGGGCGTGATCGCCGGCTATGCGCTGAGGCTGTCGGAAGCCTATGCGAGCGGGCTGATCCGGGCGCATGTGATGATCACGATGGCGCCCAAGGCGCTGGCCCAGGTGACGGCGGACCTGAATGCCATTCGCGACGTCACCGCGTTGTATTCGGTCAACGGTCCCTATGACCTGATCGCCATCGTCGCCGCCCCGTCGATCGCCGAACTCGATCGGCTGATCGACCGGATCGGTGAGGTATCAGGGGTGGAGCGCACGCTGTCGTCGATCATCCTGTCGACGCGCATTGCGCGGTAGGTTTGGATGCAGTTGATATGAGGGGATCGGGTGTCATTTGCGCAAGCTCGCCCCTCTCTGCCCTGCCGGGCATCTCCCCCACAGGTGGGGAGATCGAATCGCGGGCCGCGCTCGCCTGACCTGATGACGTTGAAAGCGCTGAAACGATTTCGGCAAAAGCCCGGCTGGCGGTTCTGATTAGACAGCATAGCATTGTTTTCAATGCGGCTTTTCCGTCTGGGCGAGGTGCCGCGTCTTGCGGATCTCCCCACCTGTGGGGGGAGATGCCCGGCAGGGCAGAGGGGGGCGAGCTGGCACTATGGCCAGCGGCGTCAGTTGCCCCCTCAAGCCGCCTTGAGTTCAGCGCGGGTCAATGCCCGTTCCAGCGCCTCGATACAGGCCGGATCATGGCTCTTGCCGGCGCCTTCCCAGAGGATGGCCAGTGCCGTGGCGACCGGGATGGCGGCGCGATAGGGGCGGTCGGCGGTGAGTGCATCGAAGACATCGGCAGTCGATACGATGCGGGTCTCGAAGCTGATCTGATCGCCTCGCAGGCCGCGCGGATAGCCCGACCCGTCGAGTTTTTCGTGATGGGCGCCGCCGATCAGGGCGAGGTCGGCAAAGACGCTTATGCGCGACAGGATCGTTTCCGAAAACTCGGCATGGCGCTTCATCTGCTCCCATTCCTCGCCTTCCAGGCGGCCGGGCTTGTCGAGCACGCTGTTGGAGACGCCGAGCTTGCCGATGTCATGCAGCAGGGCTGCGCGTTTCAGCCGCCGGCGTTCAGGCGTTGCCATGCCCATCTCTTCGGCGATCATGTCGGTGAATAGGGCAACGCGGTCGCTATGGCCGGACGTGTAGGGACTTTTGGCGTCGATGACATGGGCAAAGCCGGCCGCGATGTCGTCGAGATAATCCTCGTCGGCCATGATCGCCTGCCGTCCGGGTTCGCGGGCGAGAACGAAGCGTTCGAGGTTGTCAGCGCCGAGTTCGGCCCAAAAAACCGGTGTTGCCACGGTCTTGAAGACGTCCACCAGATGTGGATCGAACCAGCTGCCGGCGCGCTTGTTGACTTCGGCAATGGCGGCTTCGGCGCCTTCATTGACGAAGAAGACATCGGCGACCTGGGCAAGCAACGCAATGCGGGCAAAGAGGTGGATCTCGTCGCCCTTGAGGCCGGCGGGCTGGCCGCCGCCGTTGAAATGTTCGTCGAGATCGAGAATGCCTTGCGCGACGTTTTCGGAAAAGCGCATCTGCCGGGCGATTTCGGCGCCGCGCTCGCAGCGGGTGCGGATCAGGCTTTGGGAGATTTCCGCGCCGTTCTTGACGATGTTGAGCAGGCCGCGGAACCGTTCGGCAAGGCCAGCCTGCATGCCGGTATGGGACAGGACGAAGCGCAGTATCTGCGGGAAAGAGCCGTCGACCAGCTTGAAGTCATGCTTGAACTTCAGGTCGTCGGCGAGATAGAGCTCGCAGATCCTGGCGGCATTGGATGAGCAACCGAGATCCTTGAGCATCAGTGTATAATAGAGGTCGCGCAGCAGGTCCTCGGTCAGACCGAGTCTCTCGCCAATTGCGGTGCCGATATAGCAGCAGCGGATGCAATGGCCGGGCGGCTGGCCTTCGGTCAGATCCAGAGCATGGCTCAGCGCCTCGATGATCTCTGCCAGTCTTATCCGTGTGGCCATAATCGTTCCTTCCTGCCAGCTTATAAAGCGGGGACCGTTAATGGCCGGTGTCTTGAACGCTGGGCCGCTTCGGGTTTTTAAGGATGGCGGTGTTTCTCCCTTGGGCTAACCTCCTGTTCACCGCTTCCATGCTTGTCTTTTTCCCGCATTGTCTTACGACATGAGACGCACTATGTGCGGGTGAGCTAAACGCAAGTGGAGAATTGCCGGATGAACGAAGACGAAGACGACAAGAGCAAGGAACTGCCGATCGGCAAGGAAACGGAAGCGAACCTTTTCAAGTCGCGGTCGATCTTCATCTATGGCGGCATCACCATGGAGTTGGCGCAGAAGGTCTGCACCCAGCTTGTCGCGCTGGCTGCAGCCTCCGACGATGACATCCGCGTCTTCGTCTGCTCGCCTGGCGGCCATGTCGAAGCGGGTGACGCGATCCACGACATGATCAAGTTCATCAAGCCGAAGGTCTGGATCATCGCCACCGGTTGGGCTGCGTCCGCCGGCTCGCTGATCTTCGTGGCCGTGCCGAAGGAACGTCGCCTTGCTCTGCCGAACACACGCTTTCTGATGCATCAGCCGTCGGGCGGCACACGCGGTATGGCCTCCGACATCGAGATCCAGGCACGCGAAATCATCAAGATGAACCAGCGCCTGATCAAGATCTATTCCAAGGCCACCGGCCAGACGGAAGAAAAGATCGCCAAGGACATCGACCGCGACTACTGGCTGGCGGCCGAGGATGCCGTGCAGTACGGCCTGGTCGGCAAGATCATCGAAAGCCACGCCGACATCGGCTGAGCGTTTTCGAAGCCTTGTGAATTGAAGAGCCCCTGCCGGAGACCGGCGGGGGCATTTTTTTGTGCCGAGATGTCGATGCGGGGCCGGGCGTCGCCATTGCATACGGCCGAATGACTTAAACGTACCCGTTTTCGCCATTCGTGCCTTGCCAAGGCGCGGTCATTTTGATGTTCGATAGGCATTGTTCTCCCGTCCAAACAAGGCTTGGGCCATGCTGAAAGACTTTTCCCCCCAGAGCGCCTTCATGGGCGTGCTGATCGCCTTTGTCGGCTTTGCCAGTTCCTTCGCCGTGGTTCTTCAGGGGTTGAAAGGCGTTGGCGCGACGGACTATGAGGCGGCGTCCGGCCTTATGGCCCTGTCGATCTCCATGGGGCTTTGCGGCATCGTCCTCAGTGTCTGGACCAGGTTGCCGGTTTCTGTTGCCTGGTCGACGCCGGGGGCGGCACTGATGGCGACGGCGGGCATTCCGCTCGGTGGATTTCCGGCTGCGGTCGGCGCGTTTTTCGTCTGCGCCGCCCTCATCGTGCTGGCCGGCCTATTCCGCCCCTTCGGCAGGGCGGTTGCCGCGATACCGGCGCCCCTCGCCAATGCCATGCTGGCCGGGGTCATCATCAACCTGTGCTTTGCGCCGTTCAAGGCTGTTGCCTTCGATGCCCGGCTCGGCCTACCGATCCTGATCGTCTGGGCAGTGGTTGCTGCGTTCAAGCGCCTGTATGCGGTACCGGCCGCATTGCTGACCTTCGTTGCGGTCATCGTGTTCGGTGTCGAATTGCCGGAAGGAGCGATGGCCAGTTGGACGCAATCCCTCGCGCCGCCGATCGAGTTCGTCATGCCGGTCTTCACCCTGTCGGCACTCGTTTCGATCGCGCTGCCGCTGTTCATCGTGACCATGGCCTCGCAGAACATCCCGGGAATTGCCATCCTCAAGGTCAATCACTATGAGCCGAAGCCCGGCCCGATGTTCGCCGTGACGGGTCTCTTCTCGTTCCTGTCGGCCCCCTTCGGCGGTCATGCGGTCAACCTTGCGGCGATCACGGCGGCGATGGCTGCCGGTGAGGATGCACATCCAGATCCGGCGCGACGCTATTGGGCGGCAATCATCGGCGGTATCGGCTACATTCTGTTGGGATTGGCGGCCGGTGCCGTGACCTCGTTCGTGGCGCTCGCGCCACCGGTTCTCATTCAGTCGGTGGCGGGGCTTGCACTTATCGGCGCTTTTTCAGGCTCTGCGGTTGCCGCATTCAAGGATGTGGAAACGCGAGAGGCAGCAGCGCTGACGTTTTTGATTACCGCGTCCGGTATCTCCATCCTCGGGATATCCGGGGCATTCTGGGGGCTTATAGCCGGTGTGCTGATGCTGGGGTTGGCGAAGCTGGCCAGGCCAAAAATCTCATAGGGGAAGGACGCATATCTTAAAGTCATGTCGGTGCGCAGACTTCGACTGCCAACCGCGGAAGCACGACCTCAACGGCAATAATCGGATCGATTTCCTCCATGCCCCCGGCTTTTGCCGGCGAATAACGCTCTTGCGCGATTCATTCCTGCACGCTATCACTCTGGCCATGAGCATCTCTTTGACAATCATGTCCCAGCATATGAAGGCCACGCACAGCGCGGTCGGCTTTGCTGCGTCGGTGCCAAACTCGCTTCTTCTTCTCGGCCTTATCCGCGGTTGCCGGGTCCATTGAGGAGCGCCCGGCGGCCGGGTTAGCCGTTTGGCGATTGCTCCTCGAAAATCCAAACTTGTAGCGAGATTTGCCCTAGCAGGGCCGCTCACCCGTCGCCAAGCGCCTGCAGTTGCGCTATGAGCCGGGGGAGTGCGAAGAGCAGAGATGAAGACGATGATCATGAAATCCCAGACCGTGAAAAATGGCATGCCGGACGCGAGCGAGAAGTACCGCGCCTATCCGCCGATCCAGATTCCTGACCGCACATGGCCGTCCAAGGTTATCGACAAGGCTCCGATCTGGTGCTCGGTCGACCTGCGCGACGGCAATCAGTCGCTGGTCAATCCGATGGGCCATGACCGCAAGGCGCGGATGTTCCAGTTGCTGCTCGACATGGGCTTCAAGGAGATCGAGATCGGTTTTCCGTCCGCGTCTCAAACCGACTTCGATTTTGCCCGGTGGTGTGTCGAGGAAGGCAATGTGGCCGATGATGTTTCCTTGCAGGTGCTGGTCCAGTGCCGGCCGGAACTGATCACCCGCACGTTCGAAGCACTGGACGGTGCCAAGAGGCCGATCATCCACTTCTACAATTCGACATCCGAATTGCAGCGCCGCGTGGTGTTCGGCAAGGATGTTCAGGGGATCAAGCAGATTGCCGTGGATGCGGCCAAGATGATCACCGACATGGCGGCGAAAGCCGCAAGCAAGGACAATGGCGGTTTCCGCTTCGAATATTCCCCGGAAAGCTTTACCGGCACCGAGCTGGAAGTGGCGCTGGAGATCTGCAATGCCGTGGTCGAGATCATCAAGCCGACGCCGGACAACAAGCTGATCCTCAACCTGCCTTCGACTGTCGAGATGGCGACGCCCAACATCTATGCGGACCAGATCGAATGGATGTGCCGCAATATCGACAATCGCGAGAACTGCATCATCTCCCTGCATCCCCACAACGACCGTGGCACGGGTATTGCTGCCACCGAACTGGGGCTGATGGCCGGCGCCGACCGCGTCGAAGGCACGTTGTTCGGCAATGGCGAGCGTACGGGCAATGTGGATGTCGTGACGCTGGCGCTGAACATGTTTACCCAGGGCGTCGACCCGAAACTCGACTGCTCGGATATCGAGCGGATCAAGGCGGTCTACGAATATTCCAACGAGATGACCATTCCCGAGCGCCATCCTTACGTCGGCGAACTGGTCTATACCGCATTTTCAGGATCGCACCAGGACGCGATCAACAAGGGCATGAAGGCGATCAAGGTCGCCAATCACCCGGTCTGGGAAGTGCCGTATCTGCCTATCGATCCGCAGGATGTAGGCCGTTCCTACGAGGCGATCATCCGCATCAACTCGCAATCGGGCAAGGGCGGCATCGCCTATATCCTGCAGGAAGACTACGGTATCAACCTGCCGCGCAACCTGCAGGTCGAGTTCCGCGAGGACATCCAGCGCATCACGGATGAAGAGGGCATCGAACTGCCATCGAAGCGGATACATGCACGCTTCATCGAACGCTATGTCGATCAGCCCAAGGCTCGGATCAAGTTCGTCGACCACCATACCTATCCGGCGGGTTCCGATCAGAAGGGTATCCGTGTCGTGGCCGCCGAGATCACCGATGGCGGCGAAACCAGGCGCATCGAGGGCAAGGGCACCGGGCCGATCGATGGTTTCGTCAATGCGTTGTCGACCTATCTGGGCATCGATCTCTCGGTTGAAGACTATTCAGAGCATTCGTTGCAGCACGGGTCAAATGCGGCGGCCATTGCCTATGTCGAGATGGCGCATGCCGGCGGCAAGCTGTTTGGCGTGGGGATCAACACCAACATCGTCACCGCTTCACTGGAGGCGATCGTATCGGCCGCCAACCGCGTGCTGGCGGAACAGAAATAGGCCCGTGTCATTGCGGGGCCATGGAAGTGGTCCCGTGATCGCATTCAGTCATCGTGCTCGGGCCTGTCCCGAGCATGACCTTGCATCACAAGCGGCGGTCAGCCGCCGATCAGCATCTCTCGGTGATCGAGCGCAAGCGGTGCATTGTCGCTGTCGATCCGGTAGCGTTCCCACTCGACCTGCCAGTTTCCGGCCGTTCCCTCGACGGAAAAGAGATTGTAGCCCGCGGCTGGCTTCTTGCCGCCCGGGCCCTGGCTCGCCGACGCGATGCCGACGACGGGAACCTTGCGGCCGTGATTATCAAGCCAATACAGGGTGTTGAGATGGGTATGGCCGTGTAGCACCAGTTCGGCGCCGCCGGTGCGGATGGCGGCGGCAAAGCGACGGATGCCGATCAGCCGCTTGTGCTGCGAGGCCGCGCCGCGGATCGGCGGGTGATGGATCATCACCACGCGAAACAGACCCTCTTCGCCGGCAGCTTTCAGCAACTGCGCTGTTTCCCGCGCCTGGCGGCCGCTGAAATAACCCTGGGCGGAAAACGGTGGGGTGGCAATCGAGGTGGAGCACCCGATCAGCGCCACCGGGCCGCGACGGCGGATGTAGGGAAAGATCTTGTGATCGTGCTGCCAGATCAGCGGATCGTCGTCGCCGCGAATATAATCGTACCAGGCCTGGACGGAGCGGTCATGCGCGCCGGGCACATAGGCATCGTGGTTGCCGGGGACGACAGATGTGTCGAGGGGCGCGCCGGCCTGCTGAAGCCATTCCGCGACGAGGCGGATCTCGAGCCGGGAGGCGAGATTGACCAGATCGCCGGTGATTGCCAGGTGATCGGGCTGATGCTGGCGCAGGCTTTCGAGAACCATCTCCAAGGCATTGGGGAAAAGGTGCTTGCGCCGGTTGCGGTGCCAGTTCACATAGCCCGTAATCCGCTTGGATGCGAGTTCCCGGATCGTCAGGTTCGGCAAGGGGCCAAGATGGACGTCGGAAATATGCGCGAGCTTGAACATGGCGTCTCTCTTAAAGGCGCGGGCATTGAGGGGCAAGGAAAATGACGCCAGCGGATGATAGCTCCGAAATTCCCGGTCGGGCCAAGAAGTTCCTCGTGCGGTTGCTGCATGTCTATTTTGCCCTCAGCCGGGGCATGACACTTGGCGTGCGCGCGGCCTGCTACGACGAAGCGGGGCGGGTATTTCTCGTGCGCCACTCCTATGTGCCGGGCTGGCATTTGCCAGGTGGCGGCGTGGAGCGTGGTGAAACGGTGATGGATGCCCTGGCGAAAGAATTGCGGGAAGAGGGCAATCTGGAAATCATCGGGCCAACCAGCCTGTTCCACGTTTACTTCAATCGCAGCATCAGCCGGCGCGACCATGTCGTGCTTTACCGTGTGAACGTTCGCCAGACCGCGCCGCGCCTTGCCGATCGCGAGATCGTCGAGGCTCGATTCTTTGATCCGCTGGCCCTGCCGCAGGGCACCACTGCCGCCACTCTGCGGCGGCTGGGGGAACTTGGCGGCGAAGTGCCGCCGTCTCACCATTGGTAAACCTCACGCGGCCAGCTGTTCCCGGCCGTGCTGCAACTCCAGATCCAGTTCCGGTCCGACCGGAACCACGCCGGTCGGGTTTATCATCAGATGGCTGCGGTAGTAGTGGTGCTTGATATGGCGCATCTCGACGGTGTCGGCGACGCCAGGGGTCTGGTAGAGGTCGCGCAGATAGGCATAGAGCGCCGGATAGTCGGCGATGCGCCGAATATTGCATTTGAAATGGCCGACATAGACCGGGTCAAAGCGCACGAGCGTGGTGAACAGGCGCCAGTCGGCCTCTGTCATACGCTTGCCGAACAGATAGCGCTGGCCGGTCAGACGCTGCTCCAGCCAGTCCAGTGTTTCAAACAGCGGATAGACTGCGCTTTCGTAGGCTTCCTGGGTGGTGGCAAAGCCTGCCTTGTAGACGCCGTTGTTGACGTTGTCGTAGACACGGGCATTGACCGTATCGATCTCCTCGTAGAGGTCCGACGGATGCAGGTTCAGGGTCGAGCCGGTCAAGTGGTCGAAAGCCTTGTTGAACATGCGGATGATATCGGCGGATTCGTTCGACACGATCGTGTTCGTTTGCTTGTCCCAGAGAACCGGGACCGTGACGCGGCCGCTGAACTTGGGGTCGGCGCGAGTGTAAACCTGCCAGAGGAAATCGGCGCCGAACAGGTGGTCGGCGGTCGCACCGTCGCGGTCGTGAAACTCCCAGCCGTTCGACAACATCAGCGGATCGACGACTGAAACGCTGATCAGGTCTGCAAGCTTCTTCAGCCTGCGGAAAATAAGGGTGCGGTGCGCCCAGGGACAGGCGTAAGAGACATAGAGATGGTAACGGCCGGCTTCAGCCTTGAAGCCGCCAGTGCCCGTCGGACCTGCCGAGCCGTCGGCGGTAACCCAGTTGCGGAATGTCGATGTGCCGCGTTTGAAATGGCCGGAGGTCGATTTCGTGTCGTACCAAACGTCCTGCCAGACGCCATCTACCAGCATGCCCATGGGTGATATCCTTGTTTCTTCAGCTGTTGGGAAAATACGGCGTCTCGCACAGATTGCGAGGGCAGTATGATTGAACACTGCGTTTTTCCATTGGACGCAAAATAGTTTTGCTGCTATCGGACATTCCGCAAGAAATGAGAAAGCCCCCGATGACTGTAGTACGGACCCTGCGACGACGCTGATGCTCACGAACGCCACGAGGCGTCATCGCGAACATTGTTGCTGTCTATCTGCGGGTTTCGGTCATCCATGAACATTTCTGGGCTTATCTACCTCACCGAGGATGCGTCGCACGACGCTGCCATCGAACTCATCAACGAAGAAGCTTTTGGCCCTGGCCGGCACACAAGGGCTGCTGCGCGCATTCGCGAGCAGGGGCCGCATGACCGGTCTTTGTCGTTCATCTGTGCCGATCATGGCGAAACGATTGCGTCGGTGCGCATGACCCCGGTGATGGCCGGTTCGGTCAAAGGCCATCTGCTCGGACCGCTTGCAGTCAGGCCGTCGCACAAGAGCATGGGTATTGGCCGGGAACTGGTCCGGATTGCCATCGAGGCCGCCCGGCGCAAGGGCTCTGAAGCCGTGATCCTCGTCGGCGACCCGCCCTATTACATGCCGCTGGGATTCGAGAAGGTCAGCTACAAGGCCCTGGAATTTCCGGGCCCCGTCGATGCCAACCGGGTGTTGGTCGTGCCGATCGGCACCGACGTGCACGCACGGCTGAGGGGTGCCATCGAATGGCGCGCGGCGAAGGCTGTAGGTTCGGTGGAATCCGCCCAGCTTGACAGCTCAAAGGGGTCATGGGAGACGAGCGAACGTCTGCAGAAGGTCGGGAGCTGATCCCCGGCGACAAACCGAAACTTGGGTGAGGTTCCGACATGCCTGCTGTCCCGTCTCATGGGGAGACTGCGTCCCATGGTGTCATCACCTGCTCGGACACGCGCATGCTGCCGGCTGCGTGCTGCGCACTGTTGTCGGCAAAACGGCATGTTGAGCGACTATCGGTGCGCTTTTTCCTGCTTGCCATCGACTTGGACGATAGCAGTCGCGGGCAGATCAAGACTTTCGCCCAGATGCACGGGTTCGACATCGAAGTGGTTGATTTCGTGTCGCCTTCCTTCGAGCGACAGGCGCTGGGCCGATGGCCGGCTTCGGCGATCGCCAGGCTCTACATGGACGAGCAACTGCCCTCTGACATCGGTCGCCTGTTGTATCTGGACGCTGATACGCTCGTGGTGTCAGCGCTCGATGGTCTTTTCGATATTGATCTTCACGGCAAGCCATTGGCGGCTGTCGACGATTTCCTGATGGCCTTTCCGCGCAATATGGGCGTGCGCCTCGCGCAGATCGGGATGGCAGCGGAAAGCCGCTACTTCAATTCCGGCGTTCTGCTGATTGATTGGGTTGGACTTGCAAGGCGAAACTTCCTGAAGGATGCGCGGGAGCTGTTCTTGCGAGATTCCAATCGCTACGACTGCCCCGATCAGGATGCGTTGAACGTGGTTACCGAGCATCAGTGGCTGCCTCTTGATCCGAGGTGGAATGCGCAGACGGGTATTCTTGCCTTCGTCCCGCGCCCGGCAATCCTGCATTTCACCGGCCCTAAAAAGCCCTGGCATGCGCGGGTGCAATGGATGCATCGTGATGCCCACCGGTTCTACAAGACTGAACTGGCCGGCACTGCATGGGCCGGTTTTTGCGCCACGCCCTCGCTTTTTGCCAGTATCCGGAGCGTCCTGTCGCACCATCTGATCAATATAACAAAGTGGCATAAGCACCGGATCACGAAGCGTTATTTCGAGGCTGCGCAGGCGCGGAGCCAGCCTTGATCTCAATTCAGAACCGCTTGATCATCCAGCAGATATCGAAACCCCTGGTGAAGTCGTCGATCCGGCCGAAAACCTCGTAGCCTTGCCGCTCGTAGGCGCGGCGGGCGTCGGGATTGATCGTGTCGATATAGGCGCCGATACAGCCCCGGGCGCGCGCTTTGTGCTCTGCGCATTGCAACAGCTTGCCGGCGATGCCCTGTCGCCGCAGACGCTCGGGGACAAAGAGCATTTCCACATACAACCAGCCACGGCCAGTATAGCCGACGAGGCCGCCGTCGATATGACCGTGGTCGTCGGTCAATGGAATGAACAGGTTCCTGCGGTCCGTCTTGCCGAGCATGGCGTCGTTATGCGCCTTGAGACTGGCCAATATCGTGGCCTCGGCATCAGCCGGAACGCTGTCGGACAGCTCCAGTTCGTCCATCCGTTCAGCGCCCCTCGCGCCACCACATGGCAGACACGGCCAGCAGCAGGATGCCAAGCCCGGCAAAGCCTGCAAACAGTGGCAGCGTATTGACGCCCTTGAGCACCGTTTCGTCGGTCAGCCGGATCATGAGGCGGCGGTTGTCGGCGGTGCGGATATCGCCACGCACCGGCAGAATATCGGGGATACGCAATCCACCTTCACCATCATCGAGCCGGGCGAGCAGACCGCGGCTTTTACCGGTCACGCCGGCAAGCGTATCCGTGGTCGAGACCATGGCGCGGAACTCGGGTGAATCGACGGCACCGACATGCACCAGTGTCGAGAAGTCGCCATTGGTCACGGTGAACAGGCCGGTCTCGGTCATCCGGCGTTCGCCGCGATAGAGGCCTGGCTGGATCTCGGTCAGATTCAAGCTTTCAGTTTGGCCGGAGGGCGTGGTGATGGTGGCCGGACCCGGCGCGTCGCCAATGGTCTGGCGCGTGACCTCCATGGTGCGGCCGGTGGCGCGCGCCTTCAACGCCTCTTCCTCGAGTTCCGGCTCCTTCATCAGCCAGTGGGCGATGCGGCGATAGAGCGAGACATGCGGGCCACCGCCTTCGAAGCCGCGTGCCCAAAGCCAGCCCTGGTCCGACAGCAACATGGCGACCCGACCTTCATTGGCCCGGTTGAGCACCAGCAGCGGGCGGCCGTCGTCGGCGGTCATCACGGTTTCGCCGGTCGTCTGGCCGACATCGACGCTGCGGAACCAGCGGCCCCATTGCGGCGGTTCGACCGCTGAGCCGTCAAGGCCGCGGGTGACCGGATGGCGCTTGCCCTGTTCGGACAGGCGCGGATAGAAACCGGCCTGGTGGACGTCGCCGGTTGGGGAGGCAGGCAGGACGGTGGCGAGCGGAGTCAGCGCGATCGAATCCTCGCCGGCATGTTCGGGACCCGCGGCAATCAGCAGGGCGCCGCCATTGCGGACATATTCGGCAATGTAGTCGTAGTAGAGGATCGGCAGAACGCCGCGATGCTGGTAGCGGTCGAAGATGATCAGGTCGAAATCGTTGATCTTCTCGACGAAGAGTTCGCGGGTCGGAAATGCGATCAGCGACAGTTCGTTGATCGGGGTGCCATCCTGTTTTTCCGGCGGGCGCAGGATGGTGAAATGCACCAGATCCACCGAAGCGTCGGATTTCAACAGGTTGCGCCAGGCGCGCTCGCCGGCGTGTGGCTCGCCGGACACCAGCAATACGCGCAGGTTTTCGCGGATGCCCTCGATCAGATGGATGGCGCGGTTGTTGACGTCGGTGACTTCGCCCGGTGTGCCGGCGACCGAGAATTCCAGCACGTTGTTGCCGCCGCGCGGAACCTTGAAGGCGAACGGCGTCTCGTTGCCCGGGACTGCAGTCAGTGTGCCGATATCCTCGCCGTTCATCTTGACGGCCACGTCGGCCGGCTGGTCGGACGCCTTGCCGTCATCAAAGACGCGGAAGGTCAGTTCCTGTTCCTCGTTGACGATGCCGAAGCGCGGGGCGCGCAGGATCTCGATGCGGCGGTCGAACTCGTCGGCCTTGCCGGTGACGAGGCCGTGGACCGGCGCATTGAAGGGCAGGGGCTGGTTCTCGCCGGGGATGTCATGCACCTGACCGTCCGTGAGGAAGATCGCCCCGCCGATACGGGCAGGCGGTATATCCGTGATTGCGGCATTCAGCGCTTCGAAGAGCTTGGTCGAGGGGGCGTCGGATGTCGCCGGATCAGTCACCTCGACGATGCGCGGTTCTATATTGCCGAAACGGGACAGACGGTCGCGCAGGCCTTCAAGCGCCCGGTCGGTCTGCTCGGCTCGTCCGGCGATCTGCTGGCTCTGGCTGCGGTCGACGATCACGGGCACGACGGTGCTGAGCGCTTCACGGTCTTCCTGCATCAGCAACGGGTTGGCGAGCGCTGCCAGCACGGCCGCCGACGCGGCAAAGCGGATAAGCGTACCACGAACATGGCGGACCATGCCAAGGATTGACAGCGCCAGAGCCAGGACGGCGAGCACGCCGATGGCAAGCCAGGGGATGAAGGGGGCGAACTCGATTGTCATGTCATTGCCCCAGCCGTTCGAGCAGGGCCGGCACATGCACCTGATCGGCCTTGTAGTTGCCGGTCAGCATATACATCATGATGTTGACGCCGGAGCGGAAGGACATTTCGCGCTGCAATTCGTCAGCCGGAACCATGGGCATGACGCTGGCGCCGTTGGTGTCGATTGCCCAGGCGCCGAGCATGTCATTGGCAGTGATCATGATCGGGGTGACGCCGTCGCCGGACGAGGCAACGCCGCTAGATGACGACTGCGCCTCCTGGCGCGCTTCGACCCAGAGCGGACTGCCATTGTAGCGGCCGGGAAAGCCATTCAGTAAATAAAAGGACCTGGTCAACACATGGTCGGAGGGCACGGGCTCGAGCGGCGGAATGTCGATATTGGCAAGAATGGCCTGCAGCCGCTCGCCATTGGCACTCGGGCCGGATTCGTCACCCAATGATGAAAACTGGTCGCGCGTATCGAAGAGTACAGTGCCTCCCGCACGCATATAGGCATCGATCCGGCTGATGGCCGCAGCCGACGGCATTGGAGCCGTAGCCGAGATCGGCCAGAAGATGATCGGGTAGAAGGACAGTTCATCCTTGGCGATGTCGACGCCGACCGGAGGCTCCGGTTCGAGCGTGGTGCGATAGGTGAGGAAGTCGGTGAGGCCGGCAAGACCCTGTTCGGACAGCCGGTCGACATCGCTTTCGCCGGTGACGACGTAGGCGAGATGGGTATTGTCCAGCCTTGCGAGGATCTGCTCGTCGCCGGGCTTGGCATCGGCGGCTTCCGATTGTCGCAACGACACGGGGGCAAAGAGCAGCATAGCGGCAAAGGCGGCGATTGTCGCAGATGGTGCGGCGCGGCGCGGCATACGCGAGAATGCCCCGCCCATGAACAGGACGACAAAGCTGTCGATCACCAGCAGCAGGAAGGCGGTAATCAGAAGACTGGGTTTCAGCAGTGTTGCCTGCGTGCCCGCCATGGGCTCGCGCGTCACGGTCAACCCGGCCGACCCTGGGAGCGGCCTGATCGTCGCGTCGGCAGGCAGAAGGTTGAGGGCGACAAAACCGTCCTCGGTCCCATAAAGACCGGGCGGGTTGTCGAAAGTCGCGGCCTCAGGTCGCGCCGGGCCGAGATCGAGCGGCTTTGCATTACCGGCGTCGGCGGTCAGTGCACCGCGCTCGGTCAGCAGGCGGTACGGCGCAAGCGTCGGGGCGGTCGCCTGGCCGGGCTGGGCTTCTGCGGCGCCGACGCGGGTCAATTGCACGATCCGACGCAGCATTTCGACGAAAGTGCCGGAAATCGGCAGATCCGACCAGGTTGCCTCGGCGCTGATATGGAAGAGCACGACGCGGCCGGCGCCGCTTTCCTTGACTGTGACCAGCGGTGTGCCATCGGCAAGGCTTGCCCAGGTGCGTTCGGCAAGGTCGGGGGTTGGCTCGGCCAGAACCTGTCGTTTGACCAGGATGCCGTCTGCCTGCGCCATGCCGGCAAAGGGGCCGAAGCTGGGGAAGTCTGCGAGTGGTTGCGGTTCGGCCCAGGACAGGGCGCCGCCGAGGGCTCGCTCGCCCTGGCGCAGGATCACCGGCACGAGCGGATCGCCGCTCGGTGCCGCGGCCAGGCGTGCTCCGGCAAAGCGGATGAGTGTGCCACCGCGGGCAATCCACCGCTCGATGGGTTCATAGACATCGGCCGGCAGGCGCCCGACATCGGCGAGCACGATGGCAGAGGGGTTCTGTTTGAGGATTTCCGGGATCGAGACCGCAAGGTCGGTCATGCCCGGCTTGACCAGATCGGCATAGGGGCCGAGTGCGCGCTCGATATAATAAAGCGGGGAAAGAAGCGGCTGGAAGCCGTCGCCACTGTCACCGGAAATCAGTGCCACCTTGCGGCGGCGGAAGCCGTCATCGAGCAGATGGGTGGCGCCAGCGCTGGCAATGCCTGATATCGACAGGCGAGCGAAATCATTGCGCAATTCGAAAGGTGCAGAGATATCGCCGCTGGCTTCGGTCGCGCCGGCTGCGAAGCTGACCGGGCCTGAGGCGATGATGCGGCCTTGGCGGTCCTGCGCGTCGACGATCAGGCTCTGGGCCTCGGCGCCTTTCAGGCGTGAGAGGCTGACGGACAAGGCATCGGCGCCGTTGTTGGCGCCGGTGATGGCGACTGTTGCGAGACCGGATCCCTCGATCAGGCGAAACTCAACCGGTGAAAGAGATGCGAGATCGCCCAGAAAAGGATCGTCATCACGCAGGGCAACACCATCTGAAACATAGGCCAGCGTGCCGGCGCGCTGATCGGCCAGGGCCGTGCGCAGGGCGTCGATCGCGCGGGTCCTTTCCGGGCGCAAAGGACGGGGAGCCGCTGCGCCAAGCTTTTCCAGCGCGGCGGCGGAGGTGCCGGGTACTGCGTCATGCGTCTGGTCGGCGGTGAAGACGATCGACACCGGAATGCTGCCTTCGCCTGCGTCACCAATCAGGGCGGTTGCCGTTTCGACACGGCGATCCCAGTCTGCGGTTGTCGCCCATCCGTTGTCGATGACAAGCACCAGCGGGCCATCGGACGACAGCGAGGCATTGCGCGGATTGAGCACGGGATCGGCCAGCGCAAAGATGACAAGCGCTGCGATCATCATGCGCAGCAGCGTCAGCCACCATGGGCTCTTCGATGGCGTTTCCTCGCGCTTCAGCACGCCGGCGAGGATCTTCAGCGGCGGAAACACTTCCGCCTTCGGACGCGGCGGCGTCAGCTTGAGCAGCCACCAGATCAGCGGCAGGGCGGCAAGCGCCATCAGGATTGCGGGAGCGCCGAAGGCGAGCGGGAGGGCGTTCATGGACCGGCACTCCGGGCCACCGCAGGAGTCATGCCCGACAGATGCATGTGGATGGCGACCAGCGCCTCCGAAGCGAGCCGGTCCGTGCGGTTGTGAACGAAGCTCCAGCCCATGCGGCGCAATTGGTCGCTGATGCTTTCGCGGCGGGCGATATAGGCGCGGCGATAGTCTTCGCCCAGGCTTTCGGCGCGGCCGGATACCAGCTTTTCTCCGGTTTCGGGATCGGTGAATTCGGTGCGTCCGGTATAGGGGAAGGTTTCCTCGGCGGGATCGGCGATCTCGACGACATGGCCGCGCAGGCCGCGGCGGGCAAGCGGTGTGATGCGCTCCATGACGCGGTCTGCGTCATCGAGGAAGTCGCCGATCAGGACGATGTCGCTGGCACCGCGGATCATGCGGGTGTCGGGCAAGCCGCTGGTCAGCGGTGCGTGCATGATTGCGGTCGCCAGGCGTTCGGCGGCATTGCGGGCGGAAATCGGCTCCATGATGCCCGGACATCCGATGCGCTCGCCGGAGCGCGCCAGGATCTCGGCTAAAGCGAGCATCAGGACGACGGCCCTGCTTTCCTTGGACACCGAGGCAAAGCTCGACTTGTACATCATCGACGGCGACATGTCGGCCCAGAGCCAGACGGTATGGGCGGCTTCCCATTCGCGGTCACGGATATAGGTATGGTCGTCGCGGGCCGAGCGGCGCCAGTCGATACGGGCGAAGCTCTCACCGTCGGAATACGGCCGGAACTGCCAGAAGTTTTCGCCGATGCCGCGTTTGCGGCGACCATGCCAGCCGGCAATTACCGTGTTGGCGATGCGTTTTGCCTCGACCATGCAATCGGGCACCAGAACGGCACGCTGGCGCGCGCGTTTCAGCACTTCGCTGCCTGGGGTCTGCTCGACGATCTGGCCGATCGATGCCACCTTGGCGATGCCTCCTTATGCCCGAAGGCTTTTGACGAGGCCGTCGATCACGTCGCGCACCGTCATGCCCTCGGCGCGGGCGGCGAATGTCAACGCCATGCGGTGTTCGAGCACCGGCTCCGCCAGCGCATGTACGTCATCGATGGACGGGGCGAGGCGGCCTTCATAGAGGGCGCGGGCGCGGGCGCAGAGCATCAAGGACTGGCCGGCGCGCGGACCCGGCCCCCAGGCAACGTTCTTGTCGGTTTCCGTATTGCCGTGGCCCGGGCGAGCTGAGCGCACCAGGGACAGGATGGCATCGACGACAGTATCGGACACCGGCATCTGGCGGATGAGCTTCTGGATTTCCAGCAGTCGCGCGCTATCGACGACGCTGGCGGCGCGGTTTTCGCTGACGCCTGTAGTCTCCAGCAGGATCTGACGCTCGGCGGCAAGCTCCGGATAGAGGACATCGACCTGCAGGAGGAAGCGGTCGAGCTGAGCTTCCGGTAGGGGATAGGTACCCTCCTGCTCCAGCGGATTCTGGGTGGCCAGAACGTGGAAGGGCGCCGGCAGCGGATATTCCTGGCCGGCAATGGTCACGTGATATTCCTGCATCGACTGCAGCAGGGCCGACTGGGTGCGCGGGCTGGCGCGATTGATCTCGTCTGCCATCAGCAACTGGGCGAATACCGGTCCCTTGACGAAGCGGAAGGAGCGACGGCCGTTCTCGTCCTGGTCCATGACTTCCGTGCCGAGGATGTCGGAGGGCATCAGGTCGGGGGTGAACTGGATGCGGTTGCCGTTGAGGCCAAGAACGGTGCCGAGCGTATTGACCAGCTTTGTCTTTGCGAGGCCCGGCACACCGACGAGCAGGGCATGGCCGCCGGACAGGATGGCGAGGAGCGTATTCTCGACAACCTTTTCCTGGCCGAAGATGACCTTGCCGACTTCGGCGCGGATATTGGCGATGTCGGCAAGCGCCCTTTCGGCGGCTTCGACCATCGCCTTGTCGTCCAGTGCGGCATCCGGATTTGGCATCATGCCCATGGTTAGCTCCAATTGGTTCGGCCTATTCCGGCGAATCGGGTGCGAACGCGATCCGCAGCGTCTGAAACTAACTTATTAGCGAACAAGCGGCTGACAAGCACGTTCCGAATGACTATCTCGTGACTGTGATAGCTTAGAGACGAAACCGGGACGCGATTATGGCAAGCGAAACGCTGAATGCGACGACGGATGCGGCGGGCTTGGCTGCGCTGATTTCGCGCGCGGCGGCGCAAACCGAGGGCGGGAAAGACGCTTTGCCGCCGGTCGAACGTTGGGAACCGCCGTTTTGCGGCGATCTCGATATGGAAATCCGCGCCGATGGGACCTGGTACTACATGGGCACACCGATCGGCAGGGCGCCTCTTGTGCGGCTGTTTTCCACGGTTCTGCGTAAGGACGAGGATGGGAAAACCTATCTTGTCACGCCTGTGGAAAAAGTTGGGATCCGCATCCAGGACGCACATTTTGTCGCCGTAGAGATGAGTGTCACCGAAAACGACGGTGCGCAGGTGCTGACGTTTCGCACCAATGTCGGCGATGTTGTCGAAGCTGGGGTCGAACAGCCGTTGCGGTTCGTGATCCATGGCGAGAACCACGAATTGAAACCTTACCTGCATGTCCGAGGGAGGCTCGAAGCCCTGGTGTCGCGCGCGGTGATGTATGAGCTGGTGGAAATGGGCGAAGTGCGCGAAATCGATGGACGCGCGATGTTCGTGATCTGCTCCGGTGGGGCTGTCTTTCCGGTGATGCCGGCGGATGAACTCGAACGGTTGTCGCGATGAACGGGTTCGAATTTTCGGCCGCGGATTTCCGCCGCCGGGCGCTGAACCAGGCCGGCGGGCCGGTCGATCAGGCATGGCGCGATCACGGCGACCATGTGCTGAACCTTGCCAGCGTCATCGAGATCGAAAGCCTGAAGCTCAAGGATGCCGCGGTCCTGGTGCCGATCATCGACGATGGTGACGAGGCGCGGCTGATCCTGACAAAACGCACGACGAAGCTGCGCAAGCATGCCGGACAGATCGCTTTTCCAGGTGGCGGTATCGACGAGACCGACATTTCCCCGGAACAGGCGGCGGTTCGCGAGGCGCATGAGGAGATCGGGCTCGAGCCGCGTTATGTCGAAACCGTCGGTCGGCTGCCGCAATATCTGGCCGGCACCGGATTTCGCATCGTGCCGGTGTTGGCGGTGGTGCAGCCCGGCTTCACGATTACCCCCAATCCCGCGGAAGTCGACAGCGTTTTCGAAGTGCCGTTGTCGTTCCTGATGAACCCGCAAAATCATCGCCAAGACAGCCGGGTCTGGCAGGGCGCCGTCCGCCATTTTTACGTGATGCCCTATGGCGAACGCCAGATCTGGGGCATTACCGCCGGTATCATCCGGACGCTATACGAAAGGCTTTATGCATGACCGATCTTTCACAGCAGGACTGGTTCCGGACACCGGCGCTCGGGCGGCTGTTCGGTTTGCTGAATGCCGATGGCGGCGAGGTTCGGGTTGCAGGCGGAGCCGTGCGCAACGGCCTGCTCGGACTGCCGGTCAGCGATATCGATCTGGCGACGACGCTTCAGCCGGAAGAGGTGGTTGCTCGCGCCAATGCCGCGGGCATCAAGGCTGTTCCGACGGGCATCGAGCATGGGACGGTGACACTGGTCATCGACGGCAAGGGCTACGAGGTGACGACGCTGCGGCGGGACGTCGAGACGGACGGACGGCGGGCGCAGGTCGCCTTCGGAGCCGACTGGCAGGAAGATGCCGAGCGCCGCGACCTGACGATCAACGGGCTCTATGCAGGGGCGGACGGGCAGGTCATCGACCTGGTCGGCGGGCTTGCCGATATCGAGACGCGCACAGTCCGCTTCATTGGCGACGCAGAGCAGCGGATCGCGGAAGACTATCTGCGCGTGCTGCGGTTCTTCCGCTTCTTTGCCTATTACGGCCATGGCCGTCCCGATGCGGCGGGGCTGAAAGCCTGCGCCAGGGCGCGCGACAAACTGAAGACGTTGTCGGCCGAGCGGGTCTGGAGCGAGACGAAGAAGCTGCTTTCGGCGCGGGATCCGGGCAGGGCGCTTTTGTGGATGCGCCAGTCTGGGGTATTGGGGGAGATCCTGCCGGAAACGGAAAAATGGGGCATCGACGCCATTCCCGGTCTGATTGCCGCCGAGCAGGCATTGGGCTGGACAATCGATCCGCTGCTGCGCCTGTCTGCGATCGTGCCGAAGGATGCAGCGCGGATCGCATCCATGGCAGAGCGGCTGAAGCTATCCAACGCGGAGGCTCAGGTTCTGGAGCGTTTCGCCAAGGCGCCGAAACCGTCGGAGACGACGACCGATGTGGCTTTTGATCGAGACCTCTACCATTTCGGCAAGGAAGGCATGATCGCCATGCTGAAGCTTGAACTAGCAGCGGCTCGCATGCAGGCCGATGGCGATGCAAAAGCGATGGCGCGAACCGGACGCCTCTCGGCGCTCCTGCAGCGCGCCGAGCGCTTTTCGAGACCCGTCCTGCCGGTGAAGGGCAGCGACGTACTTGCAGCGCAGGTTCCCCCCGGTCCAGCTGTCGGTGAGATCCTCGCCAAAGTCGAGGCCGGTTGGATTGCTTCCAACTTCACCCTGGACCGCGAAAAACTGCTTGCCCGCATAGCCGAGCTTACGAAAGGCTGACCCTCCCGGTCAGCGTTCCGTCGGCCCAGCATATCATTCTCTCAGCTGTCGACCTTATGTTCCGCGCGGATGCGTGCCTTGATGTTGTCGATCATGGCGGGACGTATGACGTCCTCGCCATGTGCTGCGCGCAGGTGCTCGACGGCACGGCGCACCACTTCAGCGTCTTCTTCTGCCCGGGTATGCCAATTGCAGCCCGGGACCAGGGTTCCACACTCAAAGCTTTTCATGGTTGCCTCCTCCGTTTTTGGCCAGGGCGCCTCAGCCCGATGATTCCAGCCAATTGAGGTGTAACGACCAAGCCGGTCGTTTGTTCATGCCAGATGATAAAAAGCCGCCCGTGTCGAGCACGGGCGGGATGCAGGCGGTGGTTGGTGGATCGTCCGTTATTTTCTGTGTGCAGGTTGTGCCGCTGTGTCAGTCGGGCATCGCCCAGGCATGAAAAACCGATTGCGCAGCAGTTTTCTGCTGCTTGCGACCGGCACTCTCGATATCGTTGGCGATCATCTGATCCGCCAGATCGATGCCGCCCAGACCAAGTCGGACCTGTTCGACGAAATAGGAATGTGGAAGATCGACATCGCTTGATGCTCGCAGGCGTTCCGCCAGGCGGTCGATCAACTCGGGCGCGTCAATTGCACGGGCGGCGGTTTCACTCACTGCGGGAATGGTTGCAGTACCTGACTGGGCCATCGCATTCTCCTCCTCGAAACTGCGTGAGGCCGCAGAATGAGCAAGGATGCGGTTGAATGCAATGATTTCCGTCAAGCATTCGCGGTGCTTGCGCTAAGCTTCCGTTATTTTAGCATATTCTTTATCCACTGCTGCCGACAGGAGCAGTGGATAACCTGTATCCGGGCTTGCCATTGCGTTCTTGCTATGGCCAGCGGACCACCGGTGGCATGGACGAAAGAATCGATTCGACATTGCCGCCGGTTTTCAGGCCGAAGATCGTGCCGCGATCGTGGAGCAGGTTGAACTCCACGTAACGTCCCCTGCGGATCAGCTGCTCGTCGCGGTCCTCTTCCGTCCAAGGCGTATTGAAATTGCCGCGGACGATCTTGGGGTAGACAAGGTTGAAGGCGCGGCCGACATCTTGGACAAAGGCGAAGTTCGCATCCCAGCCGCCCTTTTGGTCCTGCGGATAGAGCCAGTCGAAGAAGATGCCGCCGACGCCGCGTGGTTCGTTGCGATGCTTGAGGAAAAAGTATTCGTCACACCACGCCTTGTAGGCTTCATAGTCGGCAATATCGGAGTGGCGATGGCAGGCGATTTCCATCGCCCGGTGGAAGAGGCGGGTGTCCGGGTCTTCCTGCGTGCGTCGACGGTCAAGCACCGGCGTCAGGTCGGCACCGCCGCCGAACCATTGGCTGGAGGTCACAACCATCCGGGTATTCATGTGCACCGCCGGCACATTCGGATTGACCGGGTGGGCAATCAACGAAATCCCGGAGGCCCAGAACCGCGGATCCTCTTCTGCGCCTGGCATCTGCTTGCGGAACTCGGGCGAGAACTCGCCATGGACGGTGGATGTGTGGACGCCGACCTTCTCGAAGACACGGCCTTCCATCATCGACATGCGGCCACCGCCGCCCTCGCCATTTTCGCGCAGCCAGTCCTTGGGCGCAAAGCGGCCAGGCTTTCTATCGGATAGCGGACCGGCCAACTCGTCTTCAATCGCCTCGAAGGACGAACAGATCGTATCGCGCAGGCTTTCGAACCAGGCGCGGGCCACAATCTTTTTGTCCTCGATGTCGGCTGGAAGGCCTTTCGGCAGGTCCGGTCGCTCCATGATTTTCCTCGTTGCGTGCTCATGCGTCGATTAGCAGTTCCAGATAGGACCGACCATATTGATGCGGAACCGTCCCCGGAAAATCGACTCGCCAATCGCCCTGTGGCGCACTAATGTCATGTCATGCGAGGTATGTCATGACGAGAATACCCGGTCCGCCACCGTTTAACGGCCTGAAAAAACGCATCGCCGACCATCGTTCCGTGGTTTCTGGTGGCAGGAGCGGACATTTCGTCCGCGAGACCTTTTGCCTCACCCGTGACGAAGCCCGCGCCAAGGCGCGCGAATGGTTCGATGCCTTCCCCAAGGCTGCCTACTGGACCGAAGTGGAAAGCTGGCGCCAGCTCGACGGCGACCAGATCGAGTTCACCATGCGCCGGCTGCCATCTGCCGATTAGCGGCATGCTGCGCGGAATTTGAGAATTCGCTCGAATTCTAATGATTGGCTCAATCGAACAACAAGCCCTTGTTGGCATCCTGTGTCGTGAGGACGGCCGTGCATGATGCACGCGGCCCGGTTCGACATGATATGCGACACAAGGTTTCTCGATGACTTCGGTATCCTTCAATTCCACATCCGCAAGTGCGCTTGCGATGTTGACTGGTTCGACATCCGCGCTTGAGCGCACGCAACGTCAGGCGGCGAACGGGCGGGAAGTCGGGGAGGCGGCAGACAATGCCGCATATTGGTCCATCGCCACGACGATGAAGGCGAGCAGCCTCTCGATGTCTAGCGTCGAGGACGCGAACGGTCTGGCGGCCGCCCTGACGGATACGGCAGCCGTCGGTATCAGTGAAGCCACCAGTCTTGTCGCGCAGATCCAGTCGAAGCTGGTGCTCGCCACCGCCGTCGGATCGAACAAGCAAGCAATCAATTCCGAAATCAGCCAGTTGAAGGACCAGTTGACCACGGTTGTCGAAAGCAGTGCCTTCAACGGCCAGAACTGGCTGAAGGTGGAGGCGGGGGCTCAGCCTAAGGTTTCCTCCATGGTGGCATCGGTGACGGGCACCGGCGGCCAGGGAGACCTGTCGATCAACATGATCGACTTCGATACCGCAAAATCAACGCTGATCTCTGGCGAGAATGCCGCCGATGGAACGCTGACCCGTTCCTATTCCGGCATGACTAGATCCGGTGCTCTCTACGACTATCATCTGCTGGATGCGAATTCAGTCGTGCCCAATGCTGCGACCTCGAAAGAAATCAGGCTCGATAGCCAGACGAGTTTTGCGGAGCTGGAGGGCATGGTCTCCACGCTGAACCGGGTCATGGCCGATATGGTCAGCGCGGGCGCCGAGATCGGCACAACGCGCAATCGCGTTTCCGCCAACATGGATTTCATGCAGGATCTACAGGATGTCACGCAGAGCGGGATCGGTCGTCTGGTCGATGCGGACCTGAATGAGCAGTCTGTGTTGCTGGCGGCGCAGTTGGCGGCTCAGCAGCTTCAAACAACCTCGCTCAACATTGCCAACAATTCCATGGGGAATTCGCTGAAGCTGTTTCTCTGACCTCGCAAGGACCTGAGACGACAACAGCCCGCTGTACGGCGGGCTGTTGATGCGATGATGGTCTCAGTGCTTCGGTGGCGAGCGCTTCGATTTTGTCCGTGCTGATGAAATCCTTGCCGGTGCCGTCGGTTTGGCGGTCGGTGCCGGGTTGGTGGCTTTCGCTGGCGTTGCGATCTCCGTCTTTACGATCTCTGGCGTTACCATCACTGGTGTTGCCAATACCGGGCTCGTTTCCGGTTCCATCGGTACGGGACCGGCTTCGCTGACAACCGGGAACGGCGGTTCGGCGTAGGCAAGCGCGTGCGGCACGTCGTCGTCCGCTTGCACATCGGGCATGAGTGCTACGGTCGGCGCTGTCTCGGCGGACGCCAGTGGCGCAAGTTCGATCGGAGCGGGTTCGTCGTCTGGTACGGCAGGCGCCGCCTGCGTCTCAGCCTCGACCACCTGCGGCTCGATCTCCTTCAGTTCAGCAGCCGAGGGCGAAGCCGCGCCGAGGATGTCTTTCAGAACTTTCGTGACCTGCAGGGCTCCGGCGATATCTGTATTGGTCGAATGGCCGCAGAGCGGAACGCGAATGTCGGTCTTGATCTTCGGCCTCGAATTGATCTCGCCAAACCAATCCAGTTCGCCCACCACGTCGACCACGTCGGTGAAGATCTCCGGCATCTTGATGCGACCGCCAAAGGTGACGATGCGCGCCTTGTTGGCAAGCGTTTCCAGTCGCGCCGGTGCCGTCTCGGTCATGGACTGGAGTGCGTCGGCCAGAACGCGATTGCCGCGCGAGTGACCGGCGAGCAGGCTGAACGAAAATTCCGGGTCGGCCAGCAACGTGGCTACCGTGTCGGTGTCCAATCCGGTACTGCGGACGCTTTCTGTGTCCGCATCGCGTTTGCCATAGGCGCCGAGTTTCGGCCGGCCGACAAGATCGTCAATGACTTCGAGATTGCTGCGGACGTGGCCGAGCCAACCGAAGAAGAAAGCGCCGCCGATCGCCTCGTTGACGATGTCGCCAAGGCCATAGCCAGAAACGACGGCGGCTACCGGTGCATCGATCGCGTTGGCAACGTTGCGGGCAAAGGCGGCGGCGCCGATCGCGGAACCGCCAATGCCGGCGACGGCAAGCGCGTGAACGTTACGGCCGCCGCGCAGGCGGTATTCCTCGACGCTGTCGCAAATTGTCAGCATGCCCTGATCGGCCGGTGGCACGATCATGATCAGGCCTTCGGAGGCCAGCGCATCGCTGATATAGAAGGTCTCCTCGGCTGACAGCGACTTGACGTCGTAGAACAATGCGTCGAGCCCGGTGTTGCGCATGCGCCAGGGCTCCAGCGCTGCATTGCGCGCCGGCCGGCGCTGCAGCCGTTCCGGCGTGCTGAAGGTTCGGGCGAACTGGGTCAAACTCAGGGCGAATGCTGTCTCGAACATTTCCATCTCCCGTTTTTGCTGCGCTGCAACATAGACCGTTTCAGATGAATTAGCAATTGCAGTTGTATTGCTGCGCGCCATCGCTTTCTTCCGGATCGAAGCTAGCGGATCGGGACGGCGGGTTCCTTGACGATTGCCTTTTCCCGCTCCTAAAGCGCGATCTGGCGCAAAGCTTCGCCAGTAATCATTGCCGCCGACATGGCAACATTGATGGAGCGCTGGCCCTCGACCATGGGGATGATGACACGTGCATCCGCCATGTCGTGAACGTGATCCGGCACGCCGGCACTTTCTCGACCGAACAGCAATATGTCGTCCGGCTGGTAGGAAAAGCCGGTATAGGCTTCCGCGGCCCTGGTCGATGCAAGCACGAGGCGGCGGTTTTCGCTGCGTCGCCACTGGTCGAACTGCTCCCAGTTGACGTGCCGCGTCATGGCGACGCTGGCGAGATAGTCCATGCCGGCGCGTTTCAGGTTCTTGTCCGACAGCACGAAGCCGGCCGGCTCGATGATGTCGACTTTCAATCCCAGGCAGGCGGCAAGGCGCAGGATTGTGCCGGTATTGCCGGGGATGTCCGGTTGGAAAAGGGCGATGCGGAGCGCTGTCATGACGCGGGTTCTACGCCAGCCCATGATGGCCTTCAAGCAGCAGTTGACACGCTTCAACCCTCTGGTTGTTGTCGGTCTGCAACAGTTGTAGCGGAATGCCCTGGCAAGTGTCATTCGACGCTTTGCAAGCGTGTCGGAGGTGATTACAACAAGATCATCTGAAACACGCACAAGGGAGGGCCATCGATGGATTTTTTCGGTTTGAAGCCAGTGCCCCACCTGCTTGCCAACCCCGGCAGACCTGCGTGACGGCGAAACCTTCGCCATCGAATTTCCCAAACTGATTCATCTTGCGGCCCTATGTGGCCTCAAACATTGACATTTCGCACAGTCGCGACACGTCCCGATGACATGTCCGCTCGCGCGGCTCTTCATGGAGTTTCTCATGTTCTCGTGGTTTGAAAACCGCTTGAATGCCTATCCTTCGGATGCGCCGTCATTGCCGCCGAAGGGGCTGTTTGCCTTTTGCTGGCACTACACCAAGCCCGCATGGCCTTGGCTGCTGCTCCTTGGGCTTTGTTCGCTGCTGATCGCGGTGGGCGAAGTGTTCCTCTACCAGTTCCTCGGCAATATCGTCGACTGGCTGTCGAATGCCGACCGCACGACGTTCCTTGAAAACGAGGGTTCGCGGCTGATCGCCATGGGCGCGCTGGTGCTGGTCGGCTTGCCGCTCGTCGGCATTATCCACTCGATCACGATGCACCAGGTTCTGGCGGGCAATTTCCCGATGATCGCGCGCTGGCAGATGCACCGCTTCCTGCTGCGTCATTCGATGACCTTCTTCGCCAACGAGTTTGCCGGACGGGTCTCGACCAAGGTGATGCAGACGGCCTTGTCGATCCGGGAATCGACGATGAAGGTCATCGACGTCTTCGTCTATGCCACCAGCTTCTTCGTCTCGATGCTGGCCCTCGTGGCGGCCGTCGACTGGCGCCTGGTTCTGCCGCTCGCCGCGTGGATCGTCATCTACGTGCTGATCCTGCGCTTCTTCATCCCGAAGCTGCGCAAACTGTCCAGCGAACAGGCGGATGCGCGCTCGATGATGACTGGCCGGATCGTCGACAGCTATACCAATATTGCGACGGTAAAGCTGTTTTCCCATGCCGGCCGCGAGGAGAGCTATGCCAAGGAAGGCATGAATGCCTTTCTCGATACCGTGCATCGCCAGATGCGGCAGATCACGCTGCTCAACGTCGCCGTCGACATCAACAATGCCTTTGTGCTGTTTTCGATCTCGGCGCTCAGCATCTGGTTCTGGCTCGACGGCGTGGTGTCGGTCGGGGCGATCGCGATCGCCATCGGCCTTGCCATGCGCATCAACGGCATGTCGCAATGGATCATGTGGGAAGTGGCGGCGCTGTTTGAAAACATCGGCACCGTCTATGACGGCATGGGCATGATGACCACGGCGCATGACATTGTCGACGTGCCGTCGGCCAAGGCCCTTACTGCTCCGAGGGGCGAGATCGTCTATGACGGCGTGGGTTTCCACTACGGCAAGCGCAACGGCGTGATCGAGGATTTTGCTCTGACCATCAAGGCGGGCGAAAAGGTCGGCCTGGTCGGTCGTTCCGGCGCCGGCAAGACAACGCTGGTCAACCTTCTGCTGCGTTTCTACGACCTGGAAAAGGGGCGCATCCTTGTGGACGGGCAGGATATTTCCCAGGTTTCGCAAGACAGCCTGCGGTCTCTGGTCGGTGTTGTCACCCAGGATACCTCATTGCTGCACCGCTCGATCCGCGACAATATCGCCTATGGCCGGCCGGATGCCACGGATGTCGAGGTGATCGATGCGGCACGCCGCGCCAATGCCTGGGACTTCATCCAGACGCTGGCCGATCAGCAGGGCAGGACAGGGCTTGATGCCCATGTCGGCGAACGCGGTGTGAAGCTGTCCGGTGGCCAGCGCCAGCGGATCGCGATCGCACGCGTCTTCCTCAAGGATGCGCCAGTTCTGGTGCTCGACGAGGCGACGTCGGCGCTCGATTCGGAAGTCGAGGCGGCGATCCAGGAAAGCCTGTTCAAGCTGATCGAGGACAAGACGGTGATCGCGATCGCACATCGCCTGTCGACCCTGACCCAGATGGATCGGCTGATCGTGCTCGACAAGGGGCGGATCATCGAAAGTGGTTCTCACCAGGAACTGGTGGCGCTGGGCGGGGTGTATGCCGACCTCTGGAACCGCCAGTCCGGCGGCTTCCTGGCAGCCGAGGACGGCGACGAAACCGACGAGGCGGCGGAGTAATACCGCCGTTTCCCCCTTACTGCCGCAACGCGTCGCCATTCATCCGGCGGCGCGTTCGAGTTTTTCTGCACCCGGATCAGGAAATGTCGATTGGCATTGCCTGTCCGCATGCTTATTCGGGTGCTAAACGCACTCCGAAATCAATGAAATGGCGAAGCCGATGCGGCAATATCTCGACTGGATCTGGGCGGCCGTTGCTGGGGGCATGCTGGCGGTGATGGTCACGTTGAACAGCGGGCTTGCCAGCTATTCAACCCCGTTCATCGCCTCCTGGGTCGTGCACGGCGTCGGGGCAGTCGTGGCGGTCTTGCTCTTGCAGGCTACCCGGGTCTGGTCTTCGAAACCGGCTGACCCGGCCATCAATGCCGGCAAACCGCCACGCTGGTCCTATTTCGGCGGAGCGCCGGGCGCGCTTGCCGTTGCGCTGGGGTCCATCGCGGTCAATTCCAGCCTTGCCCTGGCCGGTGCACTGTCGCTGATGCTTGTCGGGCAGATCCTGTTCAGTCTCCTTTCCGACCTGTGGGGCTGGTTCGGTACCCCCAAACGCCCGCTCAACCGTTTCGACCTGCTGGCCGCCTTGCTCGTCACGATGGGCAGCGCGCTGGTGATCTATTCGGGAGGCGCGTCATGATCGGCTATATTTTGATCGCGCTTTCTGCCGGCGCCTTCGTCGGCATGTCGCGCTCGATCAACGGCCGCCTCGGCATGGATCGCGGTGCGTTCAGAGCATCGTTCTGGAACCACCTGAGTGGCTTCCTGCTACTCACCGTGTTCGTGTTGCTGTTCGAACGCGGCAATTTCCACACTCTTGGACTCGCGCCGGGCTGGGCGTTTACCGGCGGCATCATCGGGGCGGGTTTTGTCGCCGTCAGTTCCTATGTGTTTCCGCGCATCGGCGCTGCCCGTTCGGCGCTGTTGATCATCGGCGGGCAGATGATCGCCGGGCTGCTGATCGACCAGTTGCAGGTTGCATCGGGTCTTCATGTCGGTCAGGTGATCGGCGTGATGCTGATCCTGCTTGGAATCTACCTGACGCGTTTCTCGCGATAGGAGCAGACTGGACGGCGCAGGATTGCCCGGCACTCTTCTTCTTGAGGCCCACAGGCTCACCCTGACCGAAGCGGCATGAGGCAGTTCCGTCGCTCGTTTGATTTTCGCAATATTCTAATTTTACAATGACTTATGGTGGCTGCGCAGTGCTGGACTTCGCCATCCGAGGTAATTTTTTCTTTAGTTTAAGCTGCCAAGACAGGGCGATATCCATCAAGCTCAGATTGCGGTTTTCAGATGTTCAGCAAAGTCAAAATCAAATTCCTCATACCGGCGCTTTTTGCGCTCGTCGTCGTTCTCCTCCTGCTGCAGGGCGTGCTGGGGATGCGCTCCGTATCCGAGCTCAACGCTCAGGCCGAGAAGCTGGGAGACCGGATGGAGCAATCGCTGATGACGGCAAATCTGGACAGGCTCTTGTCCGAAGTGCGCCGGCTTTACCTGATGACGCTGACCGCCAGCAATGCCGCAGACCAGAAGCGGACGCTTGAGCAGTTGCAAAGCAAGGTCGCGGAGCGCGCAGACGCTTTCAAGGCATTCAGCGACAGGATTTCCGACCCGTCGACGAAGGCGAGCATGGACAAGCTGAACGCAGTCCTGTCCACGTATGATGCGCTGGGCGAAAAGTTCGTCACCGTGTTCAAGGCGTCGCGCGTCTATGAAGCAAAGGCCATCATCGCGGAGATGATTCCGATTGGTGGCGAGGCCGGCACTATCATGCAGGACATGATCAACGAAATCGGCGCCAGGAGCCATGACGATCAGAAGGCCGCAGCGCTTGCAGCCGAGTTCGCCTACATCACCACCATCGGCGCCATTGTGCTTGCTGCTGTGGTTGCTGCCGGTGCGGCATTGCTGAGCCTCGTCCGCGTCACGCGCCCGATCGGCGCGATTACCCACTCGATGAACATGCTTGCGTCCGGCAATAACGAGATTTCGATACCGCATACGGATCGTCATGACGAAATCGGCGAAATGGCCGCTGCCGTTTCCGTGTTCCGCGACAATGCCGTCGCACGCGAGCGGCTGGAACTGGAAACCGAAAACAATCGCTCCATCAGCGAAAGCGAGCGCCTTGCCCGGGAGGAACACAATGCTCGTGCCGCCGCCGACGTCTCGTTTGCTGTCGAGAGTATTGCGCGTGGCCTGAAGGGTCTGTCCGATGGCGACATGACATTCCGTCTGGACATTCCGTTTGCCGGCCAGCTTGAGCCACTGCGTGCCAATTTCAACGAGTCGGTGGCAAAACTGCAATCTGTGCTGCAGTCCGTCGGCGAGAATGCCCGGATGATCGATGCCGGCGCCAATGAGATCCGTTCCGCCGCCAATGATCTGTCCCGCCGGACCGAGCAGCAGGCTGCGTCCGTCGAGGAAACCGCCGCTGCGCTGGAGCAAGTGACCACCGCAGTGAAGGATTCAGCCAACCGCGCCGGCGAGGCGGGCAAGCTGGTGGAACAGACCCGCCACGGCGCCGAGCGCTCGGGTGAGATCGTGGATCAGGCGGTCAATGCGATGGAGGCGATCGAGAAGTCGTCGAGCGAGATCGGCAACATCATCGGCGTGATCGACGATATCGCCTTCCAGACCAACCTTCTGGCGCTGAATGCCGGGGTCGAAGCGGCTCGTGCCGGCGAGGCGGGCAAGGGCTTTGCCGTTGTGGCGCAGGAAGTGCGCGAACTGGCCCAGCGCTCGGCAAAGGCGGCGCGGGAAATCAAGGCATTGATCATCGCATCCGGCGAGAAGGTCCGCGATGGCGTCGATCTGGTCGGCCAGACCGGCAAGGCATTGCAGTCGATCGTGACGGAGGTTCAACAGATCAACAACAACGTCGCCTCCATCGCGGTATCGGCACGCGAACAGTCGACCGGTCTTTCCGAGATCAATATGTCGGTGAACGAGATGGACCAGGGTACACAGCAGAATGCGGCGATGGTCGAACAGACGACGGCCGCCAGCCACAGCCTTGCAGCACAGGCGGCCGCGCTCAACGCCTTGCTGGCGCAGTTCAGGCTGGGCGAGGGGCGCGCAGATCTCCATGCCGCGACATCGGCCTCGCGTCCTGTTGCTTCACCGGCGCGTGCGATGAACGATAGGCTGGCTTCTGCTTTCGGCGGTGCAGCCACGGCTGCCCGGCGGCGTTGACGACCGCCTGATCGGGCGCAGTCCCGGCAAACACCTGGTGGTTCGGCGGCTTCGGCCGCCGTTGCCGTTTTTGCGCTGTCGATATTACGCAAATGTAATGGCCGGCTTGCTTTGCCTGACGGTCGAAACCGCCTATATCGCATTGCATGTTTAATTCTGTTGCTCGTCTCTTCGAAAATTGGCTCGATCCTTTTTCCCGCGTGGACAATTTGCGTCCGCCGGAGAAGACGTGGGCGTTCGTCTGGTTCTATGTCAGCCAGGCGAAGCTTGCTTTCCTGCTCATGGCGGTATTCGGCGGTTCGATCGCAGTGCTGGAGGCCGGCCTGTTCTGGTTTGTCGGCCGGTTGGTCGATGTGCTCGATACCGTGCCCAGGGATGCCGGATGGGAGGGGTTGATCGCGGCCCATGGTGGCGAGCTTGCCGCCATGGCTCTGGTCATGCTCGCCGGTCGATTCATCGTCGTGACGATCGGTGCGCTGGTAGAAGAACAGGTGATCGTCCTCAACTTCTTCAATCTGGTGCGCTGGCAGGCCTATGCGCATGTCGCGCGGCAATCGCTTTCGTTCTTTCAGAATGATTTTGCCGGACGCATCGTCACCAAGGTGTGGTCCGCAGGTCAGTCGACCGGGGATCTGCTGACCTCGCTGCTGCAGGTGGTCTGGTTCATGGTGATCTACACGATCTCGACCATGGCCCTGGTTGCGCAGCTCGACTGGCGGCTGTCGGCAGTCATCGGCGCCTGGATCGCGATCTTCCTCGTGCTTGCGCGCCTGTTCGTCCCGCGCATCCGTTATCACGCCAAGGAATCGGCCGAAGCATCGTCGATGTTGAATGGACGTCTGGTGGACAGCTATTCCAATATCCAGACGCTGAAGCTGTTCGGCAAGGAGCGGCAGAACGACCACTATATCAAGGCGGGCTTTGATCGTTTCCAGGACACGCTGAGGCCCTTTGCGCGACTTCTGACGGGCGTCCGGGCCTCGCTTGCCATCCTGTCCGGGGTGATGATCGTGATGGTCGCTGCAATTTCGATCGATCTGTGGTTTTCCGGCGCGATCACCGGCGGCGGGGTCGCGTTCACGCTCGGCCTCGTGCTGCGGCTCAACATGCTGCTCGGCCGGATGATGACGCAGCTCAACAGCATCATGCGCAATATCGGCACGATCCAGAATTCCGCCGAGCTGATCGCCAAGCCTATCGACCTTACCGACCGCGCCGGCGCTACGGCGCTGAGGGTCGTGTCGCCCGAGATCCGCTTCGAGGATTTGAGCTTTCACTATGGCCGCAAGAAGGGCGTGATCGATCATCTGACGCTGACCATTGCGCCGGGCGAAAAGGTTGGCATCGTCGGCCGTTCCGGGGCCGGGAAGTCGACCCTCGTCAATCTTCTCCTGCGTTTCTACGACGTCGAGGGCGGCCGCATCATGATCGACGGCCAGGATATCTCGACGGTAACGCAGGAGAGCCTGCGGTCGCAGATCGGCATGGTAACGCAGGATACGGCGCTGCTGCACCGCTCGATCCGCGACAATATCGTATTCGGACGCGAAGACGCGTCGGACGAGCAGCTGCTGAAAGCAGCGGACAGGGCCGAGGCGCTCGATTTTATCCAGCGGCTGGAGGACCAACGCGGACGCAAGGCTTTCGATGCGCATGTCGGCGAGCGCGGGGTGAAACTTTCGGGTGGGCAGCGCCAGCGGGTCGCGATTGCCCGTGTGATGCTGAAGGATGCACCGATCCTCGTTCTGGACGAGGCGACGTCGGCGCTCGATTCGGAAGTCGAAGCGGCGATCCAGTCCAACCTCGACAAGCTGATGCAGGGGAAGACGGTCCTGGCCATAGCCCACCGGCTATCGACCATTGCCGCGCTGGATCGCCTCGTCGTGATGGACAAGGGCCGGATCATCGAACAGGGCACACATTCCGATCTTGTTGCGCGGGGCGGGCTCTATTCGGAGCTCTGGGCACGGCAATCCGGCGGTTTCCTCGATACCAAGGGTGTTGTCGAGCAGGCCTGATGCGTGCCTGCCATAACGTGCGCGGGGAAAATCGCTGGCAGCGACACGTCGCGATCAGCTGTCGGGCTGGGGTTCACCGATCAGTGCCACGTCGGCCACAAGGCCGAAATGGTTTGAGCCATAGCTCTCGTCGAGGCGCTTGAGCGACAGTGGCGCGAACTCCTTGCCGATGAAGATGTGATCGATCGCAATCCCGGCCATGCCGGCTTCGATCGGCCAGGTCGCGGGTTCTAGGCCGACTTTGCGCAGGCCGGAGCGGCGCAAAAAACGTTGCATGTCCGGCGCGATGCTGTCCGAATTGAAATCGCCGGCCAAGATGACACTGCCCTTGGCGTCGTTCAGTCCCAGGATGAGGTTGTCCAGTTCGATGCTGTGATAATCGTCGAAATACGGTTTCGACAGGTGGGCCGCGAGAAGGCTGATCTTGCGGCCGGCAACCTCGATCTCGATTTCGGCAAAGCGGTCGGCGCGCAGATCGCTGAGTTCGTCGTAACGGCCGGCCCGGATTGGATGCTTGGACAGCATCATCAGGTCACAGGTCGGGGTCTCGATGCCGCAGCCGATGCGGTAGGGGTAGGTTTCGCCGAGCCGGTCGAGCTGGCCAAAAAGCGGATTGGCCTCCATGATGTAGACCACATCCGCTTGCGACCCCTGGATCATGTCGGCGATATTTGCGGCATTCTCGACATTGTCGTTGAGGATGTTGAAGCTGAGGATGCGCAGGCGAGGGGCGTTGGCGATGGCTTCAGCCGGCAAGGGGCTGGCGATGAATTCGCGCTTCATCCACAGGCTGTGGCCGATCAGGGCGAGGCAGCTTGCCAGCAAGATCCATGCATAGGCGCCGCGTTTTACCAGGAGACAGAGGAGGATGCCGGCAAGAACGATCAGGCTGATCTGCAGCTGCAGGCTGAAAAAGAAGGAAAACAACCAAAGCTCGGTCACGTAGCGCATGCCGAGCGCCGCCAGCGCCAATGTCAGCAGGACGCAAAAAACGCAATAGATATTGTCTCTCATGCCCGACCCCGTCATCCGGGCTCGGCCGGAGGCACCCGACCATGCTCGAAAAAAGGCGGGCTTGCAAGAACCGTCCGCTTCATCCAACCTCATGGCGACACGTCACATTTTATTCCGCGACATAGTGGCTCCTTCCCCCTGCGGAGACTGGACAGAATGGATTATCAAGCTTAGAACGCGCCAATCTGGGGGGAATCTATGGCTGGACTATGTCTGCTTTATGATTCCCGCTGCGGGGGCAGAATGCGGTGTGTCGCAGGATTGCGAAGAGGATAATTTGACCGTGAGCGAACACGAGACCAATGCACAACATGCGGCCGAACCTACGCGCCGTGACTTTCTCTACATGGTGACCGGTATGGCCGGCGCGGTTGGTGCAGCCGCCGTCGCATGGCCATTTATTGATCAGATGCGTCCGGACGCCTCCACCCTTGCGCTCGCTTCGATCGAGGTCGACGTGGCCGCGCTTGAGCCTGGCATGTCGTTGACGGTGAAGTGGCGCGGCAAGCCGGTGTTCATCCGCAACCGCACGGCCAAGGAAGTCGAGGAAGCCAATCAGGTTGCCCTTGCCGACCTCAAGGATCCGATTGCCCGTAACGCCAATGTCGATGCTGCCGCTGACGCAACCGACCTTGCTCGCTCTGCAGGCGAAGGCAAGGAAAACTGGATCGTCATGATCGGTTCCTGCACCCATCTCGGTTGCGTGCCGCTTGGCCAGGCCGGTGATTTCGGCGGATGGTTCTGTCCCTGCCACGGCTCGCACTACGATACAGCGGGCCGTATCCGGAAAGGTCCGGCGCCGATGAATCTGGCTATTCCGACCTTCGGATTCGTGTCCGATTCTGTGATCAAGATCGGTTGAGGGGATAAGAGAATATGAGTGGTCCTTCCAGTTACCAGCCGTCGACCGGCGTCGAAAAATGGATTGATGCGCGCCTTCCTTTGCCGCGCATGGTCTATGACAGCTTCGTCGCCTATCCGGTTCCCCGCAATCTGAACTATGCCTATACCTTCGGTGCGATGCTGGCCGTCATGCTGGTGGTGCAGATCCTGACCGGTGTCGTTCTGGCCATGCACTATTCCGCGCATGTCTCGGTGGCATTCGAGTCGGTCGAGAAGATCATGCGCGACGTCAACCACGGTTGGCTGTTGCGCTACATGCACGCCAACGGCGCGTCGTTCTTCTTCATCGCCGTCTACCTGCACATTGCCCGTGGTCTGTATTACGGCTCCTACAAGGCTCCACGCGAAATCCTTTGGATCCTCGGCGTGGTCATCTTCCTGCTGATGATGGCGACCGCCTTCATGGGCTACGTCCTGCCCTGGGGCCAGATGTCCTTCTGGGGCGCGACCGTCATCACCGGCTTCTTCACCGCGTTTCCGGGTGTTGGCGAATGGATCCAGCAGTTCCTGCTCGGCGGCTTTGCCGTTGACAACCCGACGCTGAACCGTTTCTTCGCGCTGCATTACCTTCTGCCGTTCATGATCGTCGGCGTCGTCATCCTGCACGTCTGGGCGCTGCACGTGACGGGCCAGACCAACCCGACCGGCGTCGAAGTCAAGTCGAAGACGGATACCGTGCCGTTCACGCCTTACGCGACCCTCAAGGATGCCTTCGGCGTTTCCGTCTTCCTGATCGCCTATGCCTGGTTTGTCTTCTACATGCCGAACTTCCTCGGCCATCCGGACAACTACATCCCGGCTGATGCGCTGAAGACCCCGGCTCACATCGTTCCGGAATGGTACTTCCTGCCGTTCTACGCGATGCTTCGCGCGATCACCTTCAATGTCGGCCCGATCGATTCCAAGCTGGGTGGCGTTCTGGTGATGTTCGGCGCGATCATCGTGCTGTTCTTCCTGCCCTGGCTCGACACGTCGAAGGTTCGTTCGGCCGTCTACCGTCCCTGGTACAAGCTGTTCTTCTGGCTGTTCGTGGCTAACTCGATCGTCCTCGGCTGGCTTGGCGCCATGCCGGCGGAAGGCATGTATGTCGTCATGTCGCAGATCGGCACCGCTTACTACTTCGGCTTCTTCCTGGTCATCATGCCACTGCTCGGCCTGTTCGAAACGCCGCGTCGCATTCCGAACTCGATCACCGAAGACGTGCTCGAAAAGAGCGGCAAATCTGCCGCGGCCAAAGCCTAAGTGCGCGAGAGAGGGAAAGTAGAACAATGAAAAAGCTTTTCACGAGCATCGCGCTGATTGCTGCCATGGCCGGATTTTCCGGCATGGCCCTCGCCGCCGAAGAGGGTGATCTTGCCCATCTGGTCGAACATGCGGCCAAGTCGGGTCACTATCCTATCCTGAAGCCCGAGCAGGTCGACTGGTCGTTCGCTGGTCCGTTCGGAAAGTATGACAAGGGCCAACTTCAGCGCGGCCTCAAGGTCTACACCGAAGTCTGTGCCGCCTGTCACTCGATGAACCTTGTGTCCTTCCGGACGCTGGAGGGCCTTGGCTATTCGGAAGAACAGGTCAAAGCCTTCGCTGCGAACTACGAAGTGCAGGACGGTCCCAACGCCGATGGTGAAATGTTTACCCGCAAGGCCGTGCCTTCGGATCACTTCCCGTCGCCGTTCCCGAACCACGAAGCGGCTGCGGCTGCCAACAACGGTGCAGCGCCTCCGGACTTCTCGCTGATCGCCAAGGCGCGCGGCGTGACGCGTGGTTTCCCGCAGTTCGTCTGGGACATGATCCCGGTCATCGGCGGTTACCAGGAAGGCGGCCCGGATTACATCCATGCGCTGTTGACCGGCTACCAGGAGCCGCCAGAGGGCGTTGTGATTGCCGAAGGCACGCACTTCAATCCGCATTTCATCGCCGGCCAGGCGCTCGCCATGGCGCAGCCGATCAGCGATGGTCAGGTGACCTATGACGACGGCGCGCCGCAGACGCTCGACCAGTACTCCCAGGACGTCGCTGCATTCCTGATGTGGGCTGCCGAGCCGCATCTGGAAGACCGCAAGCGCATGGGTTTCATGGTCATGATCTTCCTGTTCATCTTCTCGGCCCTGATCTATCTGACCAAGAAGTCGGTCTACGCGAACAAGGAACACTGATCGTCTGCTGACGATCTGGTGAAACAGGCGGGACCTTGCGGTCCCGCCTTTTTTTGTTGGGGCCTGTTTGCCTGATGGTGTCCCGACGAGCCTGCCAGCCGTTCGCCTCGTTCTGCCCATCGGCTGGAGGGGTGGACAAGCCGTTCTCGAAAGGCCAATTTGCCGCCACCTCCCACAGGCCATGGAAACCAATGAGCTCCGAAGTGCAGAATTACCTCGTCGATTCCATCCGTTCGATCCCGGACTATCCGAAGCCGGGCATCATGTTCCGCGACATCACGACATTGCTCGGCAATGCGCGGGCATTTCGCCGGGCAGTCGATGAACTGGTGCAGCCATATGTCGGGCTGAAGATCGACAAGATTGCCGGTATGGAGGCGCGCGGCTTCATCCTCGGCGGCGCCGTCGCGCATCAGCTTTC